>JBCDCW010000046.1:0-17882 GCA_039180995.1 Pseudomonadota bacterium | reverse complement strand
GTGCCGCGCCGTCCCAGCCTGGCACACCATGGGCGGCGGGCGACATGCGGTTGCGCGGGGCGCCCGCATCGACCACCACCACGTCCCGACCTGTTCGACCCAGTTGCAACGCGGCGGTCAAACCGGCGAAGCTACCCCCTATAATGACGACGTCGCGCATGGTCGATCTCTCGATGCTCAGATCAGGGAACTATAGCTGTTACTCGACATGCGCAACTGTCGTTGTTACCTGACCGATAGGAGGCACTCCATGAAGCGAAACAGCCGACTATCCCTTGCCCTTCACGCGCTCGGTCACATGGCCGGCGACCCGCACCGCATGCGCACCTCGGCCGAGATCGCGGCCCATGCGGGCACCAACCCCGTCGTGGTGCGCCGCGTGCTGGGGCGCCTGCGGGCCGCGGGGCTGCTCGTGGCGGAAAAGGGCCATGCCGGCGGCTGGCGATTGGCCCGCGCACCGGGAGCGATCACGCTTGCCGACGTCTATCTCGCGCTTGACGAACGCCTCGCCCCGGAAGCCGAGGCCGCCGCCCCCCGCTGCGCCGTCGAGCATGCGTTGGAGCAGCGCGTGGCCGCCGTCATGGAAGATGCAGAGGCGGCGCTGATCCGTCGACTGGCCACCATGAGCATCGCCGAAGCCCGCGAGCCGGCCGGATAGCTCAGACGAAGCGTGTCAGCCAGACGAGGCTGAGCGCCACGATGAGCCCACCGCCCAATACATGTGCCCCGGCCGACAGGGCCCACAGATCCGGGCCCGCCCCGATCAGGGCCGCACGCCGCGCCAGCACGCCCGAGCCTGCCACCGCAAGGTTGAAGGCCGCCGTCCCCAGCCCCATCGCCAGCACCGCCAACGCGCCGGTCCAGAACAGATCGAGATTGAGCGCGATAACCAGAAGGAACAGCGCCCCCGTGCAGGGCCGGACCGCGATGCTCGCGACAAGTGCGGCGCCATCGCGCCAGCCCGTCAGCGATGCGGCCTCATCGACTGTGGGTCCGTGGGCATGGCCGCAGCAGGTGCCGTGATCCTGTCCATGATCGTGGTGATGCGTCCCCGCGGCAGGGCGCTTCATCATCCGCAATCCCCGAACCAGGAGGACGGCGCCCACGGCGGCGATCGCGACATAGCTTGCCGGAGCGAGCCACGCATCGGCGACTTGCCCGACCTGCTTCGCCCCAACGCGCAGCACGAGCGCCAGTGCCCCGACCAACACGACCGCGGCCCCCGCCTGTGCGAGGCTGGAGGCCAGCGTCAGCACGGCCATCCGCCGCAGCGTCGCGCCCGAGGCCAGCGCCGCGCCGCCCAGCAACACCTTGCCGTGCCCCGGCCCCGCCGCATGGACCAAACCATAGAGCGCCGTGGCCGCGCAAAGCGACGCGACCGCCGCGGGCTCGCCCGCCTGCACGGCGCGCAAGGATCGCGCCATGGCGTCCTGGAACGCACGCTGCATCTCGACCGTCCAGTGCAGCAAGGCCGTCCATGGCACCACTTGCCACGCGAGAAGCAGCCCCGCGGCGAGTGCGGCCAGCGGAAGGAGAGATCTTAGTCGCACGACAGATGAACCTCATCGGCAAAGAGCGCGCCCACGTCTTCCTGTTCTGGGATCTCCTCGCGCCCCAGGTCGAACAGGCTGACCTGAACCATGCGCGACGCATCGTCCAATTCGAACGGGTCGATCCGCGCATCGCATGGATCGGCCTCGATTTCATCCAAGCCGACCATGGTATAGGCGAAGTAAAAGAAGGGATCGTAAAGCCGAAGGCGCGTGCGGTCGGGCGTGGCAAGGGGTTTGGCCAGCGGCAGGTCGAAGGCGACCGAGACCTGCTCGTCTTCCATCCACGCGACGCCGTTCTGGGGGCGGCCCATAGCGATGGGCACCCCATCCATATCGAGATGCACGTCTCCGTTATACTCGGGCGGCCATTCCGTCTCGCCGGCCACGATGGCGGCGCGATCGGACTCGTCGAGCCGCCCGTCGCCATCCGCGTCGAGGTCGAGTTGGTCGAACATCACCAGCGAGGTGAAGGCGTCATAGGTCCAGGTGATCCGCAGGCTTTCAAGCCGCCCGTCCGCGTCGAATCGAAATCCGGCGGTGGCGTCGACGAAGATGTGCGGATGCGCGACTGCTGGCCCGGCAGAGCCCGCAATCGCGGTAAGGACGAGGAGCATGGCCGTGCGCATGGCCCCAATCTCACCGTTCAGAGGCAATCTGCAAGTGCGTCGGCAAGGTTCCGCAGAAGTTGCGGGTAAAGTGCCTGTCCAATTTCCAGGTCCGAACCCAGCGGGTCGAGCACGCCCGTCCCCGCCTCCGTGCCATCCAGGACCGTCGTCACCATCGCGGGGTTGTATTGCGGTTCGGCCAGGACGCAGTCGATGCCTTCGTCGCGCACGCGCGCCTGGATCTCGGCGATCCGCGCTGGACTTGGATCGGCCGCGTCGCCCAGCGAAATCGCGCCCGCGGCGGGGATGTCGAAAGCCGTCTCGAAATACTGATATGCATCGTGGAAGACGATGAAATTGCCGCCACGGACGGGGGCCAGCGTCGCGTCGATCTCGCCCTTGAGCGCGTCGATTTCCGCGCGGCCTGCGGCGGCGTTGGCGAAGTAAGCGCCCGCGTTCTCGGGATCGGCGGCTGAGAGTTTGGCGGCGATGACGTTCAGCCAAACGGCGGCATTGTCCGGCGACAACCAGGCATGCGGGTCGTGTTCGCCGTGGTCGTGGCCGGCATGGTCGTCATGGGCCGCGTGCTCTTCGTCATGATCGTGATCGTCCGCAGCCTCCTCGGCATGGTCATGGTCGTGATCGTGATCGTCTGCGGCCTCTTCGGCATGGTCGTGGTCGTGATCGTGATCCCCATGCTCGTCCCCGTCGGCTGCCGCTTCTTCGGCATGGGCATGGTCGTCGTGATCGTCATGGCCTGCCTCGTCGCCGTGGCCATGGTCGCCGTGGTCGTCGTCGCCATGGGCGTGGGCCTCAAAGAGTGCCCCTTCGCGGAAGTCCAGAAGGTTCACCTCGTCCACCTCCAGCAGCGTCGTCACTTCGGCCCCTTCGGCCAGCGTCTCGACCGCGCTCTCCAACCATGGCGTCAGATCGTGGCCGACCCAGAACACGAGATCCGCTTCTTGCAATGCGGCCGCCTCCGAGGGGCGCAGGCTGTATTCGTGCGGGCTCGCACCGGGCGGGATCACCAAGGCCGGCTCGCCCACCCCGTCCATGACGCGCGCAACGAGCGAATGCACGGGTGCGATGTCGGCAGCCACCCGCGGCACATCCGCCATGGCGGGCGCCATCGCGGTGCCCACCGCGAGAAGAGCGCCGACAGAGAGGGGCGGGAGGGTTCTGGACATGGGGTCGATCCTGCTACAGTATAACGTAACCACGATAGTTACCCAAGGCGATCCAAGATGACAAGCGCCACGGCGGTCGATGTTCCGCGCCCGGTGAGACGCCAAGGCGATCGCGTCGCGCAGGTCCTCACCTTCGCCGAGACACGCTGCGCTGCGTCCGGTCTGCGCTTGACGCCCACACGTCGTCGGGCGCTTGAGATCCTCGTCACGGAAGGCCGCGCGATCGGCGCCTACGCGGTGCTGGACCGGCTTCGCGAAGACGGGTTTGGCGGGCACCCGCCCGTGGCGTACCGCGCGCTCGACTTCCTGGTCGCCAATGGCTTTGCCCATCGCGTCGAGGCGCGCAACGCCTATGTCGCCTGCACCGATCCCGGCAGATCGCACAACCCCGTCCTTCTGGTCTGCCGCGCCTGCGGCATGGTGGAAGAAACACGCTCCAACGCCGCCAAAGAAGCGCTCGGTGCCGCGGCGCGCGCCAGTGGCTTTCAGCTAGAGGATACCCTCGTCGAGGTCGTTGGCTTATGCCCGGCCTGCGCCGAGGACATGCCGTGAGCGTTGAAGCCGGATCCGAGCAGAGCCTCGTGCGCATCGAGGGCCTATCGGTCGCCTATGGCGGCAAGACGGCGCTTTCCGGCGTCGACATGAGTGTCGAACCCGGTGAGATCGTCACCATCGTGGGCCCCAACGGATCGGGCAAAACCAGCCTGCTGCGGGCAATGATCGGGGCGATCCGCCCCGCGTCCGGACAAGTTCACCTGAAACCCGGCCTGCGGCTGGGCTATGTCCCGCAGCGGTTGCATGTCGATTCGACGTTGCCCATGCGGGTTGGACGCTTCCTTGGCTTGCCGGTCCGCAGTTCGATGGCCGCCCGCCGCACCGCGTTGGACCGCGCCGGGGCGCCCGACCTCATGGACCGGGAGATGTCTCGGCTGTCCGGCGGTCAGTTTCAGCGCGTTCTCTTGGCGCGTGCCCTGATGACCGAGCCAGACCTGTTGCTGCTCGATGAGGCGACCCAGGGATTGGATCAGCCCGGCTCGGCCGCCTTCTATCGCCAGATCGAAGAGGTGCGGCGCGAAACGGGGTGCGCCGTCGTGATGATCAGCCACGAACTGCACGTCGTGATGGCGGCCTCGGACCGCGTCATCTGCATCAACGGACATGTCTGCTGCCAAGGCACACCGGCGGTCGTCGCCTCGGCCCCCGAATATCGGGCGCTCTTCGGTACGGGAACGGGCGGCGCACTCGCATTGTACCGCCACGACCATGACCACGACCACCACGAAGCGGCCGAGTAGTGCTCGACGACTTCATGACGCGCGCGACGCTGGCCGGTATCGGCGTCGCGGTGGCCGCCGCACCGCTGGGCGCCTTCGTCGTGTGGCGGCGCATGGCCTATTTCGGCGACGCGACGGCGCATGCCGCGATCCTGGGCGTCGCGCTGTCGCTGGCCTTTTCGACCTCGATTTTCGCTGGCACACTGGTCGTGTCGCTCGCCATGGCCCTGACGGTGAATGCGTTGACCGGTCGCGGCTACGCGATGGACACGCTGCTCGGTGTACTCGCGCATTCGGCGCTGGCCGTCGGCCTCGTCGCGGTCTCGTTCCTTTCCGGCATCCGGATCGACCTGATGGCCTATCTCTTCGGCGATATCCTGGCCGTGTCGCGCACCGACCTTGCCGTGATCTGGGGCGGCGCGGCGGTCGTCGCGGGCCTGATCGTCTGGCGTTGGTCGGCGCTGCTGACGGCCACGCTGAACGCCGACCTCGCCCACGCCAGCGGCATCGACCCGCGGCGCGAGCAATTAGTCCTCACCCTCACCCTCGCCATCACGGTGGCGGTGGCGATCAAGGTGGTGGGCGTGCTGCTCATCGCCGCCATGCTCATCATCCCGGCCGCCGCCGCACGGCCGTTGGCGCGAACGCCCGAAGCGATGGCGATCGTCGCCGCGCTGATCGGCGCGGCCTCGGCGGCGGGCGGGCTCAATGCGGCCTACGCTTTCGACACGCCGGCGGGCCCCACCATCGTCTGCTGCGCGGCGACCGCCTTCGCTGCCACGGCGCTCCTTCGGCGGAGGCCCGAGGAGTAGCATTCCACACCCACGGCGCGGTCCCAGACATGCGGATGTCCCGCAGGGCGCAGGCCGCTTTTTCGTCAGCGTTCGATATGGACACTTTTGCGGCACTTTGAGTGCCTTCGGGTGCAGGCTGCCGACGCGAACAGGGCCGGTCCGCCGGGGGCTCATCGGGGGCGATCCAGACCGACCCGTCCAGGACGCCCCCAGTCGCCCAAAGTGACAAACGAGTGGGCTGGGGAGGCACCCGGGCGGTTCCGAAAGCCATCGCCGCGCGGGCCGTCCCCGCCAGGTCGGGGGATAGATCGCCGCTTTGTCCCGTGTTTTGGGGCGTGCCATTCGCGCGCTGCCGGGGTGTTTCCATCCGCTTCTGTCCGGATCGGTCCCTCGATGGCATTGACGATAACTCTGCCGAGGAAGCGCGCTGCGGCCCTATCGACCCGGCCGCCGCATCAGGCACCAGGCGCCGGTCAGACCCTTCGGCCCACGGGGCCCCATGGGGCGCCGGGTCACCTCCTCGAAGCCCTGCAAGACATAGAAGGCCCGCGCCGCGTCGTTGCCGGACGCCATGATCAGCGTCATGTCCCGGTCCGTCCGCGCCGCCACATCGGCAATCAGCGCGCTGGCCACGCCACGGCGCCGCGCCTGGGCGCAGACGGCCAGCACGTTGATGTATCGCGTGCCCGCCACCTCGGCCTCCAACGCGCAAAGCGGGCGAAGCAGGGGCGGCACGTCGGCGCCCGGCGGCTCGACATCGTCCAGATCGTAGTCGATCACGATTCCCACCGCCGCGCCGTGCCAGGTCGACGTGCGGGCGTTGCGCCAGGAAAACGCGCCGTCGCATCGGGCCGCGCGCGCCGTGCCCACGGACAGAGCGCTTTCGTTCGGGCCGGCCATGTGGGACCACAGATGCGAGGCCAGGCCCTCGCCAGCGATGTCGGTCAGACGGGCGATGGTCCGGGCCTCGGCGCGCCGCGCGGCCCGGACTTGGATGATCGGGGCCGTGGCGGTCAACGGGGCGCCCATCAGACCGCCCCTTGGCGTTTTCGCCGACGGGCTTTGGGTTCGGATGTCATGTGAATGTCCTTTCGATAATGGAGGATCGGGCAGCCCAAGCTGCCCGATGGGGATCAAAGACCGGCCCGCGTGGGCAGCGGCACATAGAGCTGCACATGGGTGTCGGTCGAAAACTCGCCCGGCGTGTGGCCATGGGTCCGGCCGTCGCTGTGCCAGGCGATGGCCAGTTCCGAAATCAACTGCTCGCCCGAAAGTTGCAGGCAGGGCGTGATCGTTCGCACGAAACGGGCGTCGCCCTCCGCATCCGCCGTGAACGCGTTCTCGGACCCGTCGCGGGCGCCGAAGGGGGTGTCGTAGAACCCGATGAACGGCTCGGTCGGCGGCCAGATGGCGAAGTCGTGCCACATGGTATAAAGCCCGTCCGGCACCAGGCCCGTGAAACGGATATCGACCCGCCCGGTCCCATCCTCGCAGGTATATTCGCCCTCGCCCTTGGCCGCGAACCAGTCGCCCAGGGTGATCCCCAGGGACTTGCCGCGCGCCCAGGGCCCGACGTTCTCGGTCTGAAGCGGGGTGTGCGGCACGGCCTCGGCCGGGGCGTAAAGCATGGCGTCCATGTCGCGCGTAGCCCCCGTGGGCCGGAACACCTCGCCCGAACCGGGGACGCGCTCGTAGAAGACATCCTGCTCGGCCAAGGCTTCGTCGATGTGGAACAGGAAGGTCAGCGTCATCTGCTCGGCCGGATCGCCCGGGGCGGTCACGATTGTCGAGGGCGCGTCGCCTTCGACGGCGGCGCCGGAATCGAATTCGATTTCGTCCAAGGCGGCCGTGACAAGGGTGGGGTTCAGCGGCGGCAGCCCGGCTGTGTCCGCTTGGACCATGAGGGGCGCCAGGGACAGCAAAGCGGTTCCGATGGTCATGCAACTTCGTTTCATTTCAAATTTCCTTGTATTGCCGGCACTCGGCCGGGTTGGGGTCTTGCGGGGAGGCAGGGCGGAATAGCCCGGCCTCAGTCGCCTGGACGGGGTTGCGGCGGCAGGCCCGAAGGCACCGTCGCGGGGATCAGCGCCGAGCGGTCGCGGGCCGTCGGGTCGGTCAGCGCGTCGAGAAACACCAGAAGGTCGGCGATGTCCGCCTCGCTCAGATCCGTGGGTGCGATCTCGGCGGCAGCGGCGATCCGGCCGCGAAGGGCGGGCGCGCCCTGGACGAAACCGTCGCGGGCCAAATAGGCCCCCAACCGCGCCGGGAGCAGTGGCTCGAACAGCAGGTCCGAGCCACGCCCACGCTGCACCACGACCCGTGTGAACGGCGCCAGCAAATCGTTCGTCAGCATGTAGCTGTCCAGCGAAGCAACGGCGTCCAGATGGTGACGTACCATCCCGTCGAGCGTATCGAACGCGCCCGAATGGCCCCACGGCCCGGTCAACGCGACATTGCGCAGGCTGGGCGTGCGAAAGCGGAACATATCCGCGGATTCAAAGGTCACGCGGAACCGGCCCTCATCCTCCAACCGGTCGGGGAAGCCCGAAGCGGAAAAGTACGTCTTGTCGGCGCCATGCCCCTTGCCCGGCCCGATCTGAGGCACGGCGATGGCGTGAAAGCCGTGGTCGGTCAGAAGCTTGCCGGAATGGCAGGCGGCACAGCCGGCCGCACCGTAAAACAGCGCGGCCCCGTTGCGGGCGGCGGGCGGCAAGACGGACAGGTCGCCCGCCCGCAGCGCCGCATCGAACGGGCTGTCGTCCGACCGGAATGCGACGGCCTGGAACGCCGCCAGGGCGCGGGCCGCATGGGTGAAGTCCAAATCGGCCGCGTCGGCCAGATCGAAGACGGCGGCGAAACGGTCGGCATAGCCCGGCGTGGCGCGCAGCCGGTCGGCCAGCAGATCCCACGCATCGGCCAGGCGATCCTCGGCCACGGCGGTGGCCACCGGGTTCGCGCCCTTCACGCCCGCCATTTCCACATGGCTGAGGACGGGGAACATGGCCTGGGCCGCCAGCAAGCTGTCGAGCCCTTCGGGCAAATCCTCGCGCGCGGGGCTCCAGAAGCCGCTGGCGAAGGTGGGGTCCGGTTCCAACCGGCCGTCATGGAACATCGACCGATACTCCCGCGCGCCGATATTATAGAGCGGCTGCGCGTTGCGCGGCACGCGGGCGGTGACGCCTGTACCAGAGGTGCGGGCGGGCCCGAAACCCGCGCCACCCTCGCCGAAGCCCAGGCTCAGCCCGTCGCCCGTGCCATGACGGGGGTCGTGGCACGTCCCGCAAGAAATGTTGTGGTTCCCCGACAGGACCGGGTCAAAGAACAGGTCCCGGCCGAGATCGACCAGGGCCGCGTCGGGCGCGCCGTCATGCAGGAAATCTGCGTCCGTCAAGGGGGCCGGAAGGACGGGCTGGGCCAGCGCCGTCCCGGCCAGAAAGGCCGAGACGACGGGGCCGGCGAGCAGTGAGACCCGCCGACTGGAAAACTGCGCCATGACGGTCACCGCCCCAATTCGGGCAGGCCGATATCCCGGCGCAGATGATCGCTCAGGCCGTCGGCAGGCCGGGGCCTGCCAAACAGCACGAAGCGAGCGAAGAGAAATAACTTGGTCATTGAAAAAATCCTTCAACTGAGCGCGTCAGCGAGATGTGCGAGATGCCGGTGATCGGTGCCGTAGCACCCGCCCAGCACGCGGATATTGGGAAGACCAAGGGCGAGCCCGGCGCTCAGCGTTCCGAACTCGGCCGGATCGCCCTCATCCAGGGTTTCGGCTTCGTCCAGTTCGGCATGGCTGAGCCGCGAAGCGTTGCAGCGCAGCGCGCCGATCCGGGCGGCATGGGGCCCGCCCAGCACATGGGCGAAATGCTCGGGATGGGCGCAGTTCACCATGAACCAGTCCGGCGCGCGCGGCGACGCCGCATCGACCTCGGCAATAGCATCGGCCAACGGTGTGCCCGAGGGCAGGCGCCCATCGGTTTCGACCGTGAAGCCGATCACCACGGGCAGGTCCGCCTCGTTCGCGGCGCGCAGCACGCCCACCGCCTCGGGCACGTTGGTCATGGTGACCGCGGTCACGCCGTCGACCGGCCCCATGGCCAGGGCGTCGACCTGGTGGCGGTGATAGGCCTCCGCCTCGGCGGGCGTCATGGTGTCGTCGGCCACGTAGCCGTCGCCCCGGGGGCCCACGACCCCGTTGATGCGGATCGCGGAAGACCCGGCCGCGTCGCGGCGCAGGTCGGCGGCGAAGCCGGCGGCGTCCCGGTTGATCCGGGCGATGGCCTCCGCGTCGTAGCCCAGCCGCGCGCCCCAATCCCGGCTGGCCCGCCAGGTCGGCGTGTCCAGGACGAACCCGCGACCCGTGCGGGCGGCCAATTCGAAGAACGGCCGCCAGTATCGCGTCAGGGTGGCCCGACCCGCATCGCTTTCCAGAAGCTCGAACGCGGCAAAGTCCCGCAGCTCCACGCCCTCGTGGAAGATCAGCGCGGTCTCAAGGCCGCCATCGGTCAGCAGGATGTCGTGGGTCATGGGTCAGGTCTCCGGGGTCTTGTCGAAGACCGTTTGCCCTGCCGCCGTTGCAGCGACCGTGGTAAGAACCGTGGTAAACGGCCCCTTTTTCCGTGGTATTTTCGATGCAGATTGTCCTTCTTGGCGAGCTTCAGGTGACGGAGGACGGCCATGCCGTCCCCTTGCCGAGTTCGCGCAAGGCCCGGGGTTTGCTGGGTTATCTGGTTGCCACGGGGCGTCCGACGCGGCGCGAACGCCTATGCGAACTGTTCTGGGATCTGCCCGACGATCCTAGGGGGGCGCTGCGCTGGGCGTTGTCGAAATTGCGTGGCGTGGTCGACCACGGGGCCCGGCGGATCCGCGCCGACCGCGAACGGGTGACCTTCGATCTGGACGGTGCCGTGGCCGATTGGACCACGATCCGCGCGCGCCTGCGCGACGATCCCCCGCTGATCCCCCCGGCGGAGTTGTTCGAGATGGAGGCGGCGCTGGCGCGCCCCTTGCTCGACGGGTTGGACGCGGCGGGGAAGGACGACTGGCTGGCCTGGCTGACGGCCGAGCGCGAGGATGCCCACCTGCTTCACCTGAATGTCCTGCGCCGACTGGCGCTGCATCCGGACTTGCAGGGTGATGAGACGCTCGCCTGGGCCCGCCGCTGGAAAGAGGCGACGCCGCTGGAGGAGGACGCCGCCCGCGCCCTGATCGGCGCCTTGGCTGCCGCAGGCCGCACCGAAGAGGCCGAGGCTGCCTTGGGCGACTTCCTGGCCGGGGCCGAGGCGGCGGGCCTGACCTTGTCCGCGCCGATGGCCGTCGAGCCCATCCGCACCCCCGAAGAAGCGCCCGAACCCCCGCCCCGCCGCCTGCTGCGGCGGCAGAGCATCGGCTTCTGCCGCGCGCCGGACGGCGCCCGCATCGCCTATGCGACCGTCGGCGAGGGGCGGCCGTTGGTGAAGGCGGCGAATTGGCTAAGCCATCTGGAGTTGGACTGGAACAGCCCGATCTGGGGCCCGACCTTCGAGGCTTGCGCCGACCGCCGGACCTTCCTGCGCTACGACGAACGGGGCTGCGGCCTGTCGGATTGGGAAGTCGACGACATCTCGTTCGAGGCCTTCGTGCGCGACCTGGAAACGGTGGTGGACGCCAACGGCCTGGACCGCTTTCCCCTTCTGGGCATCAGCCAGGGCGCCGCCGTATCGGTCGCCTATGCCGCGCGCCATCCCGAACGGGTCAGCGCGCTGCTGTTGGTATCGGGCTACGCGACCGGCTGGCGGATCGGTGCCTCGGCCGACGAACAGGCGCGGCGCGAGGCCGTCCTGACCTTGACCCGCCACGGCTGGGGCACGCCCAACCCGGCCTATCGACACATCTTCAGCCAGACCTTCATGCCCGATGCCGATCCCGACGACCTGGCGTGGTTCGACGAGTTCCAGCGGCAATCCACGTCGCCCGAAAACGCCGTCCGCTTCCAACAGGCGTTCGGCACCATCGACGTTCGCGACGACCTGCCCCGGGTCCGGTGCCCGACGATCGTCTTCCACGCCCATGACGACCAACGCATCGCCCTGGCCCAAGGCCGCGAGGTCGCCATTGGCATCCCCGGCGCCCGATTCGTGCCGCTTGAAGGGCGGAACCACATTTTCCTGAGGGGGGAAACGGCCTGGGAGACATGCTTTGCGGAATGCGCGGCGTTCCTAGCGGAGGTCGAAGCGTGACCCATGGGCCCTGGGCGTTTTCGGACGGCTCGGCTTGCGGGTAGCCCGACAGAACGCCCCCCAGAATGGATGTGTGTTGCCGCCGGTCGGGATCAGTATCGGCCCATTGATCGGCTCATCGCCGGAGGCCGCATCCTCACGTCTGTCTTAGGCGATCGGAACGCTGGCCGTCGCTGGCGACCTCAGCATGGGACAGCTCGTGGATCATTCGCCGCGCGCGGCGCGTCTGACCGGTGGGCTCTGTGGGACCCTTGGCTTGGACGGCCGATGTGGCCGCGGCGGCCCGCAGGCTCGCGCTGCTACGGTGGAGCGGCTACACCGCCAATGCGCCGGGGGACCTGCTTGGCGACGACGTGGCCGGGCGGGCGGATCGCTCCGCGATCGGAAGTGCGTTGCGTCACTGGGGCGACTATTGCCGAAAGGTTGCCGCGGGCGCTGCCCGTTCGCGCGGCGATCGCCGAAGCCGCGTCGGACCCCTTCCAGCAATGGGACGGGTCCGGCTATACCAGCGGCGAAACGTGGAGAAGACGTCGCAGGCCGTGTCACTTATGGCGAGCTGGCAGAAGTCGATCACAGCGGCGAGTTCGCCGCCTTCCACCAGCGGGTTGCCCGGCGCAACGTCGCCGTGGACCCAGACCGGCGCCTGCGCCCAATCCGAGGCGCACGCGGCCGTCCAGATCGCCTTCGCCACCGCTCGGCAAAACGGCGGTCGCCGACCGATGGGAGACGGATAAACTGTTCAACGGGTCGGCTACCCGAGCGAGACGGCCGGGCAGAACAGTCCGATTGTCTCGTTCGGCCCAATCGTTCACCCTGAATCAATCCATGGTCGGCTTTTCGGCCCGATCGGAACGCGTCCGTCGATGCCACTCGGCCGCTGAAAGTGGCCATCCAGACCCGCCACGGCATCGGTTCAGTTGGGCTCAAGGCATCCCTTTCCCCCGACACACACGCCTTCTCTTAAAACCACTGCCCTGGCTCCATCAGCCCCAGATCCATCAATTGCTGTGCGCGCCACTCGAACGGGATCGAACCTTCCCATTTGAACCCTGGGATCACCGCGCGCGAGCCCGGATTCGTGGCCAGCGCCTTGGCCGCGCGGAAGGACGCGATGCAGGCCGTCATGGAATGGTGCCAAGGGCAGGCATAGGTGTTCATTTCGGGCTCGGAAAGAAGATGGCCCGGAAGAAGGCGAAGGCCCTTCTTGGCGCGGAACAGGGCGGCGCGGTCGATGCGCCGCCGCTCCCATGGGACATGTTCCTCGAACCGCCAGCGCAGGCCGCCGAAGAAGTCCATCTGCCGGTCCAGATCCGCGCCCGCCGCTTCATCCCAGCGTTTCAGCGCGTAATAGCCCGTCTCGTCCAGCCAGGCATCCGCGGGATCCACGCCGTTGGTCCCCCGCTCCAGGGTCCGGGCATATAGGTCGATCACGAAGCACAAAACCGCGTCCCGCCGCTCCTCGGTGCAGAACGACAGGGCCTCGCCGATGCGGCGGGTCTCGGCGAAGGGGTGGAACAGGTATTCGGCGTTGTGGACATAGGCCGTCCAGGCGCCAGGCGGCCGCGCGTCGAGCAGGGCGTTCACACAGGCCACCGCCATGTCGGCGGGTCGTTGGTCCAGCCGCAGGCGGTGGACGCCTTCGGGCAGGGCCGGGGGGACGGTCACGCCGGGGGGAACGGCTAGGACGATGGTGCCGAAGCCCGCATTGGAATGGTGGCGGACCGTACGCTCGACCTCGACGTCGTCTTCGCACAGGATCATCAGCGCCGGGCGATTGCCCAGCGTTCCGCCGCGCGCGGAGAGATCTTCGAGGGACGTAAAATCCATTGGGCCCGATCCGTTTGGCGCGACAATCCCGCAGGGGGCGGGCCCGCGCAACTCCCCGCGTTGTGGGCGCGGCCCGGCTGCGCTATTGCCGCCACGCATACCCTGCCGGAGTGTCGCCATGGCCGCGCCCAAGAAGCTGCACGTCAAGACTTATGGCTGTCAGATGAACGTCTATGACAGCGAGCGCATGGCCGAGGCCATGGGCGAACAGGGCTACGTGGCGACGGACCGGCCGGAAGAGGCCGATCTGATTCTGCTGAACACGTGTCATATCCGGGAAAAGGCGGCCGAGAAGGTTTATTCGGAACTGGGGCGCCTGAAGGGGCTGAAGGCGGACAATCCGGATCTAAAGATCGGCGTGACCGGCTGCGTGGCCCAGGCCGAGGGCGCCGAGATCGTTCGGCGCCAATCCGCCGTCGATCTGGTCGTCGGGCCGCAGGCTTATCACCGGCTGCCCGACCTGGTCGCGCGGGGCGGCGGGATCGACACGGACATGCCCGAGGAGGATAAGTTCGACCACCTGCCCCAGGCGCGGACGCCGGCAGCCCGGCCGACCGCGTTCCTGACGGTGCAGGAAGGGTGCGATAAGTTCTGCTCGTTCTGCGTCGTGCCGTATACGCGCGGCGCCGAGGTAAGCCGCCCCGCCGCGCGCCTTCTGGACGAAGCCCGCGCCCTGGTGGATCGCGGCGTGAAGGAGATCTCGCTGCTGGGTCAGAACGTGAATGCCTATCACGGCGACGGTCCCGACGGGCGGACCTGGTCCCTGGCCGATCTGATCTGGGCGCTGGACGGGATCGAGGGGCTGGCGCGCATCCGGTTCACCACGTCCCATCCCAATGATATGACCGACGACCTGATCGAGGCCCATGGAACCTGCACCAAGCTGATGCCCTATCTGCACCTGCCGGTGCAGGCCGGATCGGATCGGATCTTGCGCGCAATGAACCGCAAGCACAGCGCCGACAGCTATGTGAAGATCATCGACCGCCTGCGCGCCGCGCGGCCTGATTTGGCGCTGTCCGGCGATTTCATCGTGGGCTTTCCGGGCGAGACCGAAGCCGATTTCCAGGAAACGCTGCGCTTGGTCGAGCGGGTGCACTACGCCCAGGCCTATTCTTTCAAGTATTCCGCCCGGCCCGGCACGCCCGCCGCCGAAAAGCCGGGCGTCGACCCCGTCGAGGCGACCGACCGGTTGCACCGGCTGCAAGCGCTGCTGACCCGGCAACAGCGCGACAGCCAGGAAGCGATGGTCGGCCGCGAAACCGCCGTGCTGTTCGAGAAGGCCGGGCGCTTGCCCGGGCAGCTGATTGGCAAATCGGAATACCTGCAAGCCGTCCATGTGACCGCGCCCGAGACGCTGCGCGGCCAAGTCGCGTGTGTCAGGATCGAGGCGGCATCGTCCAATTCCCTGGCAGGAATACTCGTCTGAGCGGTTATTGTTCACAGACTGGGGATAATCGGGCCTCCAGGCTGTGGATAACTTGTCGAAATCTGTTGCGCCGCGCTTCGCTCCGACGCTTCAAAGGTCACAAGTCGCAACATCTGGTAATTAACACTTTGCTTGTCCGCAGCATTTGCTAGGTTTTCAGCCATCGTGAGATGCCCGCGGAACGGCGACGCTGCGGGCCGATTGGGATCGGCCTGTGGATCGTTCGGGACATCGTGCGGGGACAGGCAGGAACATAAGGGGGGCCGGTCGTGGCTCGTGATATCCACAGAATGATGGGGGGCGCGCTGACCCTCGTTGCGGGATTGGCCTTGGCCGCCCCCGTGATGGCGCAGAATATCGGCGATGTCGGCCAGGATCGAAACGGCAACATCTTCACCTTCACCCGCGATGCGAACGGCAACGGGGTTTGGACCCCGGGCCGCGTCGGCACCGGCGGGCAGGAACGCACCGTGCTGGGCGAGCGCTACACGCCCACGATCTGGACCGATCCGGACGGGTGCGAACACTGGGTGATGGATGACGGGACCGAGGGCTTCATGACGCCCCACGTGATGCCCAGCGGCCGCCCGGTCTGCAATCGCGGAAATACCGGAGGGGGCGACTGACATGATGACCACACGGATTTTCGTCGCCTTGGCCTGCCTGGGCTTGGTGACCGCCTGTTCCGCGCCCAGTCGGTCGGACAAGACGCAAGATCGCGGCCTTTTGGGCGTGTCGTCGCTGCAGGAACTCAGCCCGGGCATCTGGGTCGACCCGCGCGGCTGCGAACATTGGCTGATCGACGACGGGGTCGAGGGCTATCTGTCCGCCCGCCTGAACGACGATGGCAGCTGCGTCCGCTCGGGCGCCGCCCCGCCGGAATTCGTCACCGGACCGTTCCGAGGCGGACAAGATATCAACGATCCGATCTGAGTGGATTTGGAAGACTTGACATACGGGGCCGTGGCGGAAACGTCACGGCCCTGTTGCGTTGACGGGGTGACATGTATGCCGGGCACCCCACTTGATAGGACAGCCCACCAACAAGGAGAGCCATTTGGCCCCGACCGCTTCCCCCGAGACCGCGCTGGCGATCCAGCTCGACTTTCCCGACAACCGTTTGATGATCGACCTGGTCGGCCCGCACGGCGCCCATCTGGCGCAGGTGGAGCAGTTGCTCGGCGTGCAGGTCGTGAACCGGGGCAACACGCTGGTGGTCCATGGCGAGGCCGCGCCCGAGGCGGAGCGGGTTCTGAATGCGCTTTATGCCCGGCTGGAATCGGGCAAGCAGGTGGATATGGGCGCCATCGACGGGCTGATCCGGCTGCGCGCCGATACCGATGAGGCGCGGGAAGGCGACCAGACCGAGATGTTCCCTGGGCCCGCGCTGGAGATCCGGACGCGCAAGAAGACCATGGAGCCACGCACCGAGGCGCAGAAGGCGTATACGCGGGCTTTGCTCGAGAATGAGCTGACCTTCGGGATCGGCCCGGCGGGGACGGGGAAGACCTATATCGCCGTCGCGGTCGCCGTGTCGAAATTCATCACCGGCGAGGTCGACCGGATCATACTGACCCGTCCGGCGGTCGAGGCGGGCGAGAAGCTGGGCTTCCTGCCTGGCACCCAGGACGAAAAGGTCGATCCCTACATGCAGCCGCTCTACGACGCGCTGCACGATTTCCTGCCGGGCAAGCAATTGGCCAAACTGCGGGAGGAGAAGAAGGTCGAGATCGCGCCTCTGGCCTTCATGCGGGGGCGGACGCTGTCCAATGCCTATGTGATTTTGGATGAAGCGCAGAATGCCACCACCATGCAGATGAAGATGTTCCTGACCCGTCTGGGGCAGGGATCGCGCATGGCGATCACCGGCGATCGCAGCCAGGTGGATCTGCCGCGCGGCGTGCAATCGGGCCTGCGCGACGCCGAGCATATCCTGCATGGGGTCGATGGGATCAGCTTCAACTATTTCACCGCGACCGACGTGGTGCGCCACCATTTGGTGGCGAAGATCATCACCGCTTACGATGCCGACGACGCCCGCCGCGAGGCCGCGCGCGCGGCGCGGGACGTATGACGGGCGCGGGGTCATGAGCTTCGACTACGTGGCCCAAAAGGCCGAAACCGAACGGGTTTGGGCCGATCTGTCTGCAAAGCACGCGCTGCCCGAGATGGCATTGCTGGACCTGCATTTCGAGGGTGGGGCAGAAGCGGACGCAACGGAGTTCATGGGCTGGCTGGAAGATCACGGTTACGACGTGGAGCATTACCCCGCCGAGGAGGACGAGCCGGAGGTGATCGAGGTACAGACGCCAGAGATGGCGCTGTCGCCCGCCGCGATCCATACCGAGGAACGACGCTGCACCGAAATCGCGCTGGCCCACGGTTTTCGGCCCACGGGCTGGGGGTTCATGGGCGTATGAGCCATCGGGTCGATGTGGTGGTCGAGGACGCTCGTTGGTCCGAATTGGACCGCCTCGCTGGTGTCGCGGTGCGCGCCGCGCTGGAGGAGCTGGAGGCTTGCGAGGTCGCCGTGCTGGGCTGCGACGATGCGCGGATCGCGACGTTGAACGGCGATTTCCGTGGTAAGTCACAGCCGACCAATGTGCTCTCCTGGCCGTCCGAGCGCCGGCACCCGGACACGCCCCCGACCGACCCGGATCTGGGCGACATCGCCATCGCCTACGAGACCTGCGCGCGGGAAGCCGCCGAGCAGGGCAAGAGCTTCGAGGCCCATGTCACCCATCTTCTGGTCCACGCCAGCCTGCATCTGTTGGGCCATGACCATGTCGACGATGCCGAGGCCGAGCGGATGGAGGCCACAGAACGTCGAATTGTCAGATCTCTGGGATTTCCTGACCCGTATGGCGATGCTAATATCCCACCCTGCGGTAGTTAGGCCGCGCTGCACGGAGGCCCACCGGGTCCGATGGACAACGACGGATCGTCTAGCGCCGCGCCCGGCGCGCACCAAGATCACAGCCCGGAACCCCTTATAACG
>JBCDCW010000045.1:0-18039 GCA_039180995.1 Pseudomonadota bacterium | reverse complement strand
TACGAGAATGCGCGGCTGGCCGCCCAGCGCTATATCGACTTCTATCCGGCGGATGAGGACGCGGCCTATGCCCAGTATTTGCTGGCGCTCAGCTATTACGATCAGATCGACCAAGTGGGCCGGGATCAGGGGCTGACCTTCCAGGCGCTGCGCAATCTGCGCACTGTGATCGAGCGCTATCCCGATAGTGAATATGCCCGGTCGTCGATCCTGAAATTCGATCTGGCCTTCGACCATCTGGCGGCGAAGGAGATGGAGATCGGGCGCTACTACCTGAAGCGGGGGCATTATCCTGCGGCCATCAACCGGTTCCGCGCCGTCGTCGAGGAGTTTCAGACCACCACGCACACACCCGAAGCGCTGATGCGCCTGGTTGAGTCTTATATGGCGTTGGGTCTGATGCAGGAGGCGCAGACCGCGGGCGCGATCCTTGGCCACAATTTCCAGGCGTCACCCTTCTATGACGACGCGTTCCGTCAGTTAAACGGTCAGGGTTTGGCGCCCGAGGCGGCGGGCTCCGGCTGGTTGCGGTCGGTCTATGATCGGACGGTCCGGGGCCGCTGGTTGTGACACGGCGGTTCCTGGGAACCCTGCACCCGACCCACGGATGCCAGAGGTGATATGTAGGGCACGTGCTTTCACGCACCGGCTGGTGGGGATCTCGCCTTATGCTCCGTGCGCTTGAAATCCGGGACATGCTTATCATCGACCGTCTCTCGCTGGAGTTTTGCGAGGGCCTGAACGTGCTGACCGGTGAAACCGGGGCGGGGAAGTCGATCTTGCTGGACAGTCTGGGCTTTGTGCTGGGCTGGCGGGGGCGGGCCGAATTGGTGCGCCAGGGGGCCAAGCAAGGCGAGGTGACGGCGGCGTTCGATTTGCCGCGGGGTCATCCGGCGCGCGCCGTGCTGGCCGATTTCGAGATAGATGCCGAGGAGGACGAGTTGCTGTTGCGCCGCGTGAACACGCGCGAGGGGCGCAAGACCGCTTGGGTCAATGGCACGCGCGTGACGGGCGAGGTGCTGCGGGCGCTGTCGGATACGCTGCTGGAATTGCATGGTCAGCATGATGATCGGGGGCTGTTGGATGTGCGGGGCCATCGCAAGTTGCTGGATGCTTTCGCGGGCGCCGATCTGACGCCGGTGCGCGCGGCTTGGGCGGCGCTAGCGGCGGCGCGGAAGGCGCGTCTGGCGGCTGAGGCTTTGGCGGATGAGGCACGGGCCGAGGAAGATTTCTTGCGCCATGCGGTGGACGAGTTCGACAAGCTGAACCCGCAACCGGGCGAGGAGGCCGAGTTGGACACGCGCCGCCGGTTGATGCAGGCGGGCGAGCGGATCCGGGAGGATGTGTCCAAGGCGCTGCAGGCGATTGGGCCGAATGGGGCCGAAGGGATGATGATCGACGCGACGCGCTGGCTGGACGGCGCGGCGGATCAGGCGGGCGAGGCGTTGAATGGGGCGCTGGACGCGCTGAACCGCGCCATGGTCGAATTGGGCGAGGCGCAGGCGGGGGTGGAGAATTGTTTGGATGCTCTGTCCTTTGATCCGCGCGAGTTGGAGGAGGCGGAGGAGCGGTTGTTCGCGATCCGCGCCATTGCGCGCAAGCACGGGGTGTTGGCCGACGACTTGCCCGCCTTCGCCGACGACCTGCGGCGGCGGTTGGCGTTGGTGGACAATACCGAGGGCAGCCTGGACCGGCTGCGGGCCGAGGAGGCGGCGGCGCAGGCGGGGTATGAGGCCGCGGCCGCCGCGCTGACGGCCCGGCGGACCGAGGCGTCGGCGCGGCTGGACGGGGCCATGGCCACCGAATTGGCGCCGCTGAAGATGGAGCGGGCGGTGTTCAAGACCACCTTGCGGGCGGGCACGCCGGGCCCGGACGGCAGTGACGAGGTGGCGTTCGAGGTGGCGACCAATCCGGGCGCACCGTCAGGGCCGCTGGATAAGATCGCGTCGGGGGGGGAATTGAGCCGGTTCCTGTTGGCGTTGAAGGTGTGTTTGACGGGCGGGGATCGGTCGCTGACGCTGATCTTCGACGAGATCGACCGGGGCGTGGGCGGCGCCACCGCCGATGCCGTGGGCCGTCGGTTGAAGGCGTTGGCAGCCGGAGGGCAGGTGTTGGTGGTGACGCATTCGCCCCAGGTGGCGGCGCTAGGCGCGCATCATTGGCGGGTCGAGAAGCGGGTGCGGGACGAGGTGACCACGTCGACTGTGCGTCCGGTGGCCGAAGCGGACCGCGTGGACGAGATCGCCCGGATGCTGGCGGGCGACACCGTGACCGAGGCGGCGCGGGGGGCCGCCCGCGCATTGCTGAACGCGGCGGCTTGATCGGGCGGGCGCGGGATGTTCGCTCAACTGCTGATCGGAAGTCTGATCATCATCGTGACCGTGGTGGTGGTCGCGCCGACCTGGTGGGGTTTGGAGGTGACGTTGGCGCGGTCGCGCCATTGGCTGCGCCGTCCGCCCTACGGGCCCCGGCTGACGGTGATGTTGTGCGTGGCGATGCTGTGGTCGCTGCTGACACTGACCTTGGCGGTCTGGGTCTGGGCGGTGGCGTTGTGGGTGTTGGGCATCTTCGTTGCATTTGAGACATCGGTTTATTTCTCGCTGGTGGCGTTCACGACGCTGGGCTTCGGCGACATCCTGATCCCCCAGGATTGGCGGCTGCTGGGCGGGATGGCGGCGGCGAATGGGTTGCTGATTTTTGGGTTGTTAGCGGCGATGTTGGTGGAAGCGTTCAAGCAGGTGCGGGCGCATGCGTTGCGGGACGATTGATGGGGGCGTTAGGAGGTCGAGGTTGGCCGGTCGTCGGCGGAGGTTTAACATTCCGGGTGCAGGCCCGTTCGGTGACGGGCCGCGCTTCGGCGATCTGACGGTTGTTTGGCGGCGCTTTATGGTGGCCAAATCCGCACAGCCTCAAAGCGAAGCCCCCAGCCTCGCCGGATCGCCGGGCCCGGTGTCGGCCAAGCGCTGGACCGGCGCCCTGCGGGCTTGAGCCCCGGTCCGCGAAAAGCGGAACCGTCCTTTACAGCAGCCAGAGCGCCGCCAATCCCAGGAATGCAAAGAACCCGACCACGTCGGTGACGGTCGTCACGAACGCGCCGGAGGCCAGGGCCGGGTCGATGCCGACCTTTTGCAGCACCACGGGCACGCCGACGCCTGCCAAGCCAGCCACGATCAGATTGATCACCATAGCCACGGCGATCACCACGCCTAGCATCGGCGAGCCGAACCAGATCACGCCGACCACGCCCATGATCACCGCGAAGGCGAGGCCGTTGATGGCGCCCGCCGCCACTTCGCGCCGGATCACGCGCCAGACATTGGCCCCGGTGAGGTCTTTGGTCGCCAGGGCGCGCACGGCCACAGTCAGCGATTGCGTTCCAGCATTGCCGCCCATGGAGGCGACGATGGGCATCAGGACGGCCAAAGCGACGATCTGGGTGATGACGGCATCGAATTGCGCGATCACCAGGGATGCCAGAATCGACGTGACCAGGTTCACGGCCAGCCAAGGGAAGCGGCGGCGGACGACGCCCATGGTGCGGTTCGAGAGGCTCTCTTCGGCATCGACGCCGGCGAGGCGGAGGATGTCTTCCTCGGCCTCTTCGTCCAAGATTCGGATGGCGTCGTCGATGGTGATGATGCCCAGCAATCGGTCGTTGCCATCCACCACGGGGGCGGAAATCAGGTGGTATTGGTTGAAGGCATAGGCCACGTCGGCCTCGCTGTCGGTGACCTCGAAGGTGCGGAAGCTGTCTTCTTCGATATCCGACAAAGGGGTTTCGCGGGGCTGGGAAAGGATCTTGCCCAGGGTCACGTAGCCCACGGCGCGCATCCGAGGGTCGGTCAGGATCACGTGGTAGAATTGTTCCGGCAGGTCGTCATGCGCGCGCATGTGGTCAATGGCCTGGCCGACGGTCCAAAAGGACGGGGCCATCACGACTTCGCGCTGCATCAGGCGCCCGGCCGAGAATTCGGGATAGGTCAGGGCCTGTTCGACGGCCACCCGGTCCGCATCGTCCAAGGCGTCCAGGATGGCATCGGCTTGGTCGGTGTCGTCCAGGTTTTCGACCAGGTCGACCACGTCGTCGGTTTCCAGGTCGCGCACGGCCTCGGCCACGTCTTCGGCGGGCAGGGCTTCCAGCACTTCTTCGCGCAGGGCCTCGTCGAGTTCCGAGAGGATCTCGCCATCCACATGACCTGACCAGAGTTCTAGCAGGGCGGCGCGTTCGTGTTCGGCGATCTGTTCCAGAAGGTCGGCGATGTCGGCGCCGTGCAGCGGCTCCAGCAGGTCGTCGAGGGCGGTGCGGTCGCGGGTTTCCAGCGCCTCAGCGACGGCTTTGAGGCGCGCTTCGTCCAGTTCGATCTCGTCTTCCATGGCGTTTTCGGGCGCGGTCGGGGCGTCGGTCATGGCGGGCTCCTCGCGGGGTTATCGTTTGCCTAACGTGGGCCGGGCGCGAGGGGTAGCGGCGATTTACGCGGCGGGGTAGGCCGGGGCATGACCACGCTGATCTCAGGCCAAGTTCTAAGCTTTGATGCCGATCCCTTCGGCTGCCCGCCAACCCAGGCGGCGCGGCACGAGGCCCGTGGCGCGGTGGCGGTTGACGGCGGCCGGATCGTAGGGTGCGGGCCGGTCGATGCGGTTCGGGCGCGGTTTCCGGGCGCGGCGGAGATCGACCATGGGACGGGGCTGATCCTGCCAGGCTTCGTGGATGCCCATGTGCATTACCCACAAACGGCGATCATCGCGTCTTGGGGTAAGCGGCTGATTGATTGGCTGAACAGCTATACCTTCCCCGAGGAGGCGCGGTTTGGCGAGGCCGCCCATGCCCGGGCCGTGGCGGACCGTTATTGCGATCTGGCGCTGACCCATGGGACGACGTCGTTCTGCAGCTATAGCACGATCCATCCCGAGAGCGTGGGGGCGATCTTCGAGGCGGCGGCGGCCCGCGGGATGGCGGCCTGGACGGGCAAGACTTGTATGGATCGGAATGCGCCGGACGATCTGCGGGATACGGCGCAGTCGGCTTATGACGATAGCGCGGCGTTGCTGACCAAGTGGCATGGGCGGGGGCGAGCGCGGTATGTGGTGACGCCTCGGTTTTCGCCGACCTCGACGCCCGATCAATTGTCGGCGCTGGGGGCACTGTGGGCTGAGCATCCGGAGTGTCTGATGCAGACGCATCTGAGCGAGCAGGTGGATGAAATTGCCTGGGTTCGGGCGCTGTTTCCCGACGCGCGGGATTACCTGGACACGTATGAAGCCCATGGGTTGTTGGGCGCGCGCGGGCTCTATGGTCATGCGATCCATTTGGAGGCGCGGGAGCGGGATCGGTTGGGCGAGGTGGGGGCTGCGCTGATCCATTGCCCGACATCCAATACGTTCATCGGGTCTGGGTTGTTCGATATGGGGCTGGCGCGGACCCATCGGGTGGGGTTGGCTACCGATACCGGAGGCGGGTCGTCGTTTTCCATGCTGCGGACCATGGCGGCAACGTATGAGATCGCGCAGCTTCGGGGCGAAGCGCTGCATCCGGCGCAGCTTCTGTGGCTGGCGACGGAAGGGTCCGCGCGGGCGCTGCATGCGGTGGACGAGATCGGGACCTTGGCCGAGGGGAGCGCGGCGGATTTGGTGGTGCTGGACCTGGCCTCGACGCCGTTGATCGCCCAGCGGGCGGATCGGGCGGGTGATGTCTGGGAAGCGGTGTTTCCAACGATCATGATGGGCGATGACCGGGCGGTCGCGCAGGTCTATGTGGCCGGGCGCGCGGTGTGACAGGCGATGTAGGCGCGCCGGTACTGGATGGGGGGCTGCCATGCCTTGGGTCTATCTGATCGTCGCGATTGGCGGCGAGGTAGCGGGGACGCTGTGTCTGAAGATGTCGGACGGGATGACGCGACTCTGGCCGACGCTGGGGGCCGTGGCGGGCTATGCGGTGGCGTTTTGGTTCCTGGCGCAGGTGTTGCGGACGATCCCAATCGGGGTGGCCTATGCGGTCTGGTCGGGAGTGGGTGTGGCGACGGTGACGATGCTGGGCCTGGTCCTGTTTGGTCAGCGCCTGGATGGCGCGGCGATTGTCGGGATCGGGTTGATTGTGGCGGGGGTGGTCGTGCTGAACACGATGTCGGGGAGCGTTTAGGGCGGGTCAGGCGTCGAGGAACGCCGAGAGCTTCCCGAGGACCGCTTGCGGGGCTTCGAGCTGTGGCAAGTGTCCAGCGCCGGGCAAGGTGTCGAACCGTGCGGTTGGCATCTGCTGGTGTGGGGAACGGCCTCGGTCCCGGGGGATCCAGGGATCGGCCTCGCCCCAGAGGATGAAGGTGGGGCAGCGGACTTCACCGAACATCGGTTCGATTTCTGCGGCGTAGCGCTCGTTTGGCTGGGCGAATTGGCGGTAGAAGCTGACCTGCCCCCGTTCGGTGAGCCAGGGCACCACGAGCGCTTACAAATCTTCGAGATCGAGACCCCGTGCCAGGGCACCTTGGATGTAAGCACGCACCACGGCTTCATGAATATGCGGCGGCAGGCCCATGAAGGCCTCGACGTGCCGACCCACATGGTCGAAGAAGTCCGACCCCCAGGGCCGGAGCGCGACAATGTTCATGAGGACCAGTCGGCCCAATTCCCGGCCGAGGAGGAGGTGGGCCCGAAGCACCGTGGCGCCGCCGATATCGTGGGCGATGACGGTGGGCCGGTGGAGGCCCCACTGGTCGAGCAGGGCCGCGAAGATTTCGCCCTGGGCATCTAGGCCGGTTGGGGCGTCGGCTCGCATCTCGGAGCGACCGTAGCCCGGCATGTCGTACCAGTAGACGGTGAAGCGTGTGGCGAGCGCTGGAAAGACCCGGTGCCACGATACGGAGGACCAAGGCCAGCCATGGGCGAGCCCCAAGGGCGGGCCTGTACCCGCGGTGCCCCACGCCACAAGGCCCGCAGATGTGGTGGCCGTGCGGTCGAGGATCCAGGTCATGGCGGACGTCACGGAAGCGCGAATTGGTGTCACTGTAAATCGCGGCAAGGCAGGCACCGCTCATAAAGAAGACCCCGACCGAGGGAGATCGGGGCCTTCGCCGTCTGTCGGCAGACCTAGCCGGTGACGGTTACGCACGTGCCCGAGGCTTCGTCGAAGGACGTGCCTGGGGCGCAGCTGATTTGAGCGGTTTGTTCGGCTGACCAGTTGCATTCGTAAGCCATGGCGAGGCCCGGAGCGGACATCAGGACGGCGGCGGCGAGCATTGTCTTCAGCAACTTCATCGGTCGTCTCCTCATTGTCTTCGGTATGGAAAGAGTAGCCCAGTCGTCCCACGATACAACGGGCCATCGACTCGATGATTCCGAATTGATCGGAATTCTTGCAAAACAGGTCGGGTCGTGTCGAAAATTGAGCGTTTGGGGCGCCGATGGATTCGCCTTTGTCACGTTGAAGCGGTGAGCGGCGGCGCGCTTGGCGCCCTGCATACGGGTTCTGAAGGACGGTTTTCCCCGGTTTTCGCGATCCGCTTCACGCGAGCCGGGGGTCGAACGGGTAGCGGGTCAGGTTTTCGACGCCGTCTTCGGTGATCAGGACTTGGTCTTCCAGCTTGATGGAGAAGTCGCCGCCCTCGGGCGAGACCACGGCTTCGACGCAGAGGCACATGCCTGGTTCCAGAAGGTAGTCGTCGAAGGCGCCGGGCGTGTAGCGATCGGGGTAGACGATCAGGGGCCATTCATCGCAGAGGCCGACGCCGTGCATCAGGCAGCCGTATTTCTGTTTTTGGAATTCGGGGCGCAAGATGTGGGTGCCGAAGGTGAGGTCTTGCAGGGGGACGCCGGGGCGCAGCATGGCCTCGTTTTCGCGGATATGGTCAATCCCGTGGCGCATGGCGTCGATGATATCGGGGCGGGCGGGCATGTCGCCGATCCACCAGGTGCGGCTGAGATCCGCGCACATGCCGTAGGGGCCGATCAGGTCGGTGTCGAAGGCGAGAATCTCGCCTTCGGAGACCTCGCGCGGTCCGCATTCCTGGAACCAGGGATTGGTCCGGGGCCCCGAGGACAGCAGGCGGGTTTCAATCCATTCGCCGCCGCGGCGGATATTGGCGGCGTGCATTTCGGCCCAGATGTCGTTTTCCGTGACGCCGCCTTTGGGGACTTCGGTTCGGGCGAAGTGTTCCATCTCGGCCATGGCGGCTTCGCAAGCATGGATGGCGCAGCGCATGGCGGCGATCTCGTCGGGGCTTTTGACGACTCGGGCCTTTTCGGTGGCCTCTTCGCCAGGATGGACCTCGATGCCCGCCGCTTCCAACGCGCGCAGGGCGTGGATCATGGGCTTGTCGGCGCCGATGCGGAGGGGGGCGCCACCTTCGGTCAGCAGATCGCGGATTTCGGCGGCGAAGGCGGCAGCGGCGGCGGGGAGGTCGTCGCCCCGGTCGAAGTAGAAGAGATCGGCGCCGGTGCGCTGTTCGGCGACGAGCGGGTTGAATTCGGAGAGGAACATGGCGGGGCGGTAGTCCCAGAGGACCATGTGCCCGTCGGCGCGGACCAGCACGGCGCGGAACGGGTTGTGGGCGTTCCAGAGCTGCATGTTGGTGGAATCGGTGGCGTAGCGGATGTTGAGCGGGTCGAAGAGAAGAAGGCCGCCGTAGTCTCTTTTGGCGCAGGCGGCGACGAGGCGGCTGAGGCGGTAGCGGCGCATGCGCGCGAGGTTCGGCAGCGTTAGCCCTGCCGCGCGCCATTCGGCGAAGGCTAGGGGTGTCGGGCCGATTTCGACCCGGTCGGCATCGTTCGAGGTACCGTCGCCAAGGCGCGCGCCTTGGCTGGGGTCGATCTTGCGGACAGGGCGATAGTGGTCCTTCATTCCGTGAAGGTCAGGGCGCTGCCGCGTCCCGTCTTGCCCGCAACCGACCTGCGAGATGTCGCTTTGGAGATCACCCAATCCCACTTGCCGCACACGCCTTGGGCCGATCCGGCGCTGTCGCGGATGCCGGGGATGCGGCCGGTTGAGGGGCCGTGGATCGTGGTGGATGAGGCTTATGCGGCGCAGATGGCGGAGCGGGCGCAGCTCTGGGCCGCGCGGCGGGCGGCGGTGGAGGCGGTGCTGCCGGGGGCCGAGGCTGCGTTGGAGGAGGTGCGGGCGGTCGTGTTAGCGGGGCTGCCCGGTGGGTTCGTGCGGGACGGGGCGGTAATTGTGCGACCCGATGGGGTTCGGGTGGGGACGGACGGGGCGCCGTTCGAGGTGTTGAACCGGCTGGTGCAGGAGGACCTGCTGGTGCTGGAGAAGCGGGGGGATCAGCATGTGCTGATCGCGGGGCTGCTGTGCTTTCCGGCCTATTGGTCGCTGGCGGAGAAGATCGGGCGGCCGCTGACTGAGATCCACGCGCCGGTGCCGGATTATGATTTGGATGTTGCCCATCGGGTGCAACGGTTGTTCGATCGGGTGCCACCGGGGCGGGCTATGTGGCGGGCGAATGCGCTGCCCCATGCCGAGGCGGTGCTGCACCGCCCTGTGGTGGAGGCTGAAACGGAACCGCCGCAGTACATCCGGTCCGAGCGGCAGACGGTCTTGAAGCTGCCGCGCACCGGGGCGGTGTTGTTTGCGGTGCATACGTGGATCGTGCCGATCTCGGCGCTCAGGCCGGATCAGCGGGCGGGATGTCCGCTGTACGATGGGGCGGAACCCCATCCTACTGGGGAGCTGCGAAGTGTTTCGACAGTTTGAGGCCCTGGCCTTGGTAATTGGAGGCGATGCCCTGGCCGTAGAGTTGGGCAGGGATTTCGGACATGGCCTCGTAGATCAGGCGGCCGACGATCTGGCCGTCTTCCAGTACGAAGGGCGCTTCGTGGCAGCGCACTTCGAGGACGCCCCTCGCGGGGGTGCCGTGGCCGAAGCCGGGGTCGAAGAAGCCCGCGTAATGGACGCGGAATTCACCGACCATAGCCAGGTAGGGGGCCATTTCAGCGGCGTGGGTGGGCGGGATCGTGACGGCTTCGCGCGAGACAAGGATGTAGAATGCGCCCGGATCTAGGATGATGCGGTGGTCGCGGGTGCGCACGGCTTCCCAAAAGTCGCGGGGGGTGTAGTGGCCGAGCCTGTCCAGGTCGATGACGCCGGTATGCGGTTTGGCGCGCCAGCCGACCAGGTCGCCCGATCCAGGAGACAGGTCGACGGAGAAGCCGAGGCCGTCGTCGATGACGGGGGTGCCATCGACCAGCGGTGTTTGAGCGTGGAGCGCGGCCAGGGCCGCGTCGTCCAGGATGGCTTCGCCCGCGCGGAAGCGAATTTGGTTGAGGCGCATGCCGGGGCGGACCAGGACGCTGAAGCTGCGGGGGCAGATCTCGGCATAGAGGGGGCCTTGGTAGCCCGGGGGGATGCGGTCGAATTCGGTGCCGCCATCGGTGACGGTGCGGGTCAGCAGGTCTAGGCGGCCAGTGGAGGATTTGGCGTTGGCCACAGCCGAGAGATCGGCGGGTAGGGCGAGGGCTTCTTGCAGGGGGACGAGATAGACGGCGCCTTTTTCCAGGACGGCGCCGGAGGTCAAGTCGATGCGGTGCATCTCGAATTCCGGCAGGCGGTCGGTCAGTGCCTTGCCTGCGCCGGGCAGGAAGGAGGCGCGGACGCGGTAGGCCACATGGCCCAGGCGAAGATCCAGCGAGGCGGGTTGGACCTGGCCCGGCACCGGGTCGGGGCAGTCCAGGGCGCCGGAGGTCATCAGGGATTCGATCTGTTGGCTGGCGAGGACGCCGGTCGGGAAGGTCATGTGCGGCCGCCTTTAGACGCGAAACGCCCCGCCCCGACGGGGGAGAGGCGTTTTGAGGCGCCCCCGGGTGGGCGACGCGGTGTTGGTCGGGCTAGCAGGACTCGAACCTGCGACCTTCCGTCCCCCAGACGGACGCGCTACCAGGCTGCGCCATAGCCCGACTGGCGGCGTGAATAGGGGCGACAGGCCCAAGGCGCAAGCGGGAAAGTCGGTGGCCGTCAGCGGAGCGTGCCCCGGGCGAGGTCCTCGCGCACCTCGTCTGCCAGCGCTTTCAGGCGCCGATGGAGGCGGCGGAGTTTGAGGCGGTCGAGATCGGAGGCCGTGTCGGCGGATCGCACGGTTTGCAGGGCCGCCTGGGTCGGCGGCGCTGCGACGGGCATGTCTGTCGCGGGGGCGGCCGTGCTCGGCTCCTGCGGGGTCGGTTTAGGGGCTGGCATGGCCGGATCGGGGTCCGCGCGGGTAATCGCAGGGGACTCGGTCGGTGGGGGTGCAGGCGCCGCGGATGGGGCCGGGGCGTCTTCGGGCGTTGCCGCCGGGGGTTGCTCCGGGTCCGCCGCCGTGTTCGGCGCGTCGGATGGCGGGCGTTGGAAGGGTACGACCTCGCCGCTTTCGGGCGCCGCGTCCAGGTCGGGTGTTTCCGCCGGAGGGGTCGAGGGTGCGTCGGGCGGTGCCTCGTCGGAGACGGGCTTTTCCCGGATCACCTTGCGGGTGCGCTGGGGCGTTCCCTCTGGCATCTCCAATTCGGGCGAGAGGTCCATGACGGGCTCCGTGCCCTCGTCGTCGATCTTCTGGCCGACGGCGCGGATGGTCAGGCCCTGATCGTGCAGCATGACCTTGATGCCGCCCAGCAGCTTCATGTCGTCGGGCCGATAATAGCGTCGCCCGCCTGCGCCTTTGACGGGAGCGATCTGCTCGAATTTGGATTCCCAGAAGCGCAAGACATGGGTAGGCACGCCCAGCCAGTCGGAGACCTCTCGGATGGTGCGAAACGCGCCCTCCGATTTGGTGGGGCTCTTGGTCAAGCGGTCAGCTCCGGTTTCCTTCGGCGACGCTGTCCTTCATCAGGTGCGACGGTCGGAAGGTCAGCACACGGCGGGGCGGGATGGGGGCTTCTTCGCCGGTTTTTGGGTTGCGCCCGACGCGGGCGGATTTGTCCCGGGTCGAGAATGTGCCGAAGCCGGAAATCTTCACCTGCTCGCCTTCGACGAGCGCGTCAGAGACATGATCCAGGACCGAGGCGACAAGGCCAGCGCTCTCGTTGCGAGACAGGCCCACATCGCGGAAGACGGCCTCGGAGAGGTCCATGCGGGTTAAGGTCTTTCCTGCCATGTTGGTCATCCTCTGGTTGTTCTCTTACGTTGCCGCACAGTTTCGATCCTTGGGAACCGTGTCAATCCCAAGGGGTTGCGCGCCGTTGTTCACGCAGTCAAGCGCCAGGGTTGGAATCGGGGAAAGATGAGGCGGGGCTTGGCCTTTCTCACCATCTGAGGACGACGGCGCCCCAGGCGAGACCGCCGCCGATGGCCTCCGTCACGACTAGATCGCCGGGTGTCAGTTGGCCATTTGCCTTGGCGACGGACATGGCCAAGGGAATCGATGCGGCCGATGTGTTGCCGTGATCCTGGACGGTGACGACGACCTTTTCCATGGGCAGGCCGAGCTTCTGGGCGGTCTTGGCGATGATGCGGGTGTTGGCCTGATGGGGGACGATGCGGTCGATGTCGTCCTTTGTGATGCCGGCCTTTTCGAGCACGTCCTCGGTGCAGGTGGTCAGCTTTTCGACGGCGTGGCGGAAGACCTCTTTGCCGGCCATTTCCAGGTGGCCGGCGGTCTGGGAGGCGGAGACGCCGCCCGAGACCTTGAGGATGTCGCGGTGGCGGCCGTCGCTATTCAAGTCGGTCGCCAGGATGCCGCGATCGGCGGAGGTGCCGTCACCCTCGGAAGCCTCGACGATGACGGCGCCCGCACCATCGCCAAACAGCACGCAGGTGCCCCGGTCTTCCCAATTCATTATGCGCGAGAAGGTTTCGGCGCCGATCACCAGGACGCGCTTGGCTTGGCCCGACACGATCATGCCGTTGGCGTTCGACAGCGCGAAGACGAAACCCGCGCAGACGGCCTGGATGTCGAAAGCGAAGCCCTGGGTCATGCCCAGCTTTTGCTGGACGATGGTCGCGGTGGCCGGGAAGGTGAGGTCGGGCGTGGAGGTGGCGACGATGATGGCATCAATGTCGTCGGGGGCGAGGCTCGCATCGGCGAGGGCGCCCTGCGCTGCTGCAACGGCCAGATCGGATGTCATTTCGCCCTCGGCGGCGAAGTGACGGCGTTCGATGCCTGATCGGCTGACGATCCAATCGTGGGACGTGTCGAGAAAGCTCTCGAACCAGGTGTTGGGGACGACCCGTTCGGGCAGGTAATGGCCGACGCCGGTGATGATGCTGCGGATCATGCCTGCTCCTCCGCTGGGCCGGTTACGGAGGCCAAGCGTGCCTTGAGGCGGTCGCTGAAGCCCGTCTTGGTGAGGTCCCAGGCCAGGTCGACGGCGGCGGCGATTCCGGTCTCGTCCGCCGAGCCGTGGGATTTTACCACCGTCCCATTGAGACCCAGGAACACACCACCATTTACCCGGCGCGGATCAATACGTTTTGATAGCCTTTTCAGGGACGTCATGGCGAGGAGCGCGGCGATTTTTGATAGGGGTGTGGCGCGAAAAGCCTCACCCAACATGTCACGGACGAAACGTGCCGTGCCTTCGCCGGTCTTGAGGGCGATGTTGCCCGTGAAGCCGTCGGTCACGATCACGTCGCAGCGGTCCGACGGGATGTCGCCGCCTTCGACGAAGCCGACGAAATCGAACCCGTTGGCGTCGCTCAGGGCGTCGATCAGGTCATGGGCGCCGCGCAGTTCGGACCGGCCCTTGTGTTCTTCGGTGCCGACATTCAGCAGGCCGACGCGGGGCCGGTCGAGGCCCAGGCCGTTGCGGGCGTAGGACATGCCCATCAAAGCGTATTGCAGCAGGTCGTCGGCATCGGCGCGTATGTCGGCCCCCACATCCAGCATGACGTTGAAGCCCGATGGGTTCCGGGAGGGCCAAAGACATGCAATAGCGGGGCGGTTGACACCTGGTAACTTGCGCAGCCGGATCATCGAGACGGCCATCAGGGCGCCGGTATTTCCACAGGACACGCAGACCGACGATTCCCCGTCGCGCACGGACGTGATCGCCGACCACATGGAGGTGTCCTTGCCGTTGCGCATGATCTGCGCCGGCTTGTCGTCCATGGTCACCACGCGTTCGGCGTGGCGGGTGGTGCAATGGTCCGACAGGCCGCGCCGCTTGGCGATCAATCCATCGAGCGTGGGCTTGTCGCCATGCACCACGAACCGCATGGCGGGTGTCTTCTTCACGGCCCGCGCCAAGCCGGCGACGACGGCTTCGGGGCCCGCGTCGCCGCCCATGGCGTCAATGGACAAAACAGGCGGGGAGTCCGACATGTGCCGTGGCGTCCCCGGACCGATCAGATGTCGTCTTCGAGCTCGACCGTGTCAGCCGCGATCACTTCGCGGTCAGCATAGTAGCCGCAGGCGCCGCAAACATGATGCGGGCGCTTCAACTCGCCGCAATTCGGGCACTCGGCCGGGTTGCCCGGCTTCAGGAAGTCGTGCGACCGGCGATTGTTGCGGCGGGACGGCGTGACCTTGTTCTGGGGAACGGCCATGGTCTTAACCTCGGGTGTCTCGGCGGGGCCCGTCGGTGGGACCCCGGATGTCTCTGAATATGCGTTCCGCCGGTCCCTATTGCGATTGTGCCTAAGGGTCCAGCAAATTTCGGGTCCGTACGCAACGGAACGCGCCTCATACAGCGATTCAGCGGGGATGCAAGGGGAAGGGGTGCTTGACCCCGGCCGCGCGCCCGTGCCCGATACCGCCATAACAAAATCTGGGGAGACCGAAATGAAGCATCTGACCTTTGCCGCGGCGCTTTTGTTGGCCGCGCCGGTGGCGGCGCAGAACTGGGACATGCCCACGCCATATGGTGACAGTACGTTTCACACCGTGAACATCGCGCAATTCGCCGACGACGTGCGCGAGGCGACCGATGGCGCGCTGGACATCACGATCCACTCGGCCGGATCGCTTTTCCCCCATGCCGAGATCAAGAATGCCGTCCGCTCGCGCCAAGTGCCGATAGGGGAATTCTTGCTGTCGCGTCTGTCGAACGAGGATGCCGCGTTCGAGCTGGACGCGCAGCCCTTCGTGGCCACGTCCATCGAGGATGCCAAAACGCTCTGGGATGCGCAGAAGCCGGTCATTACCGAGTTGTTGGCCGAGCAGGGACTGATGCCGCTCTTCAGCGTGCCGTGGCCGGCCCAGGGGTTGTATACGAATGGGCAGATCGACCGGGTCGAAGACCTGTCGGGGTTGCGGTTCCGGGCCTATAACGCCGCCTTGGAAGAGATGGCGACCATCGCCGGCGCCGCGCCGGTGCAGGTGGAGGTGCCGGATATTCCGCAGGCCTTCTCGACGGGGCAGGTGGAGGCGATGATCACGTCGTCTTCCACAGGAGCGAATACGTCGGCTTGGGATTACCTGTCCCATTTCTCGCCCATCAATGCCTGGCTGCCGAAGAATATCGTCGTGGTGAACCAGCGGATGTTCGATAGCCTGGATGCGGACGTGCAGCAGGCGGTTCTTGACGCCGCCGCCGCCGCCGAGATCCGCGGATGGGAGATGTCGGCTGCCGAGGATGCCGCCAAGATTGCCGAATTGGAGGCGGGCGGGATCACCGTTTACCCGCCTTCGGACACGCTGACCGAGGGTCTGCAAGGCATTGGGGCCCAGATGTTGGAGAACTGGAAGGCCGATGCGTCGGAGGCCGGTCTGTCCATCCTGAGCGCGTTCCAGGAATGAGCGGATGGGGGCCGGGCGACCGGCCCCTTCGTCCATGAGACGTTCTCTTGATCTTCTTTACCTTAGCGCTGCGATGGTCGCGGCCGGGTTCATTTCGGGCCTGTGCCTGCTGATCGTGGCGCAGGTCTTGTTAAATGCTGGCACGCGGCTGGGCCTGCCGTTGCCGCCGACGATTCCGTCCTATGCGGATTTCGCGGGCTACATGCTGGCGGCGGGGACGTTTTTGGCGCTGCCCTGGACGTTGCGGTCCGGCGGGCATGTGCGGGTGTCGTTGGTCACGTCACGCCTGCCCGCGCGGGCGCAATGGGGTGTCGAGTTGGCCATCCTGGCCCTGGCTGCGGTGATGATTTGCTATGCGCTGTGGTTCTCAGGGCTCCTGTTGGAGGAGAGTCACCGGTTCGGGGACACCTCGCCGGGGATCATCCCGATCCCGCTCTGGATTCCCCAGATCGCCATGGTTTTGGGGTTGGGGCTGCTGCTGGTTTCGCTGGTCGATAGCTTCGTCCAGACTTGGCGGACCGGTGCGCCGGTGATCGGTGGCGGGGAAGAAGGATGAGCGATCCGGTCGTCGGTCTGATCCTTCTGGTCTTGCTGTTCGCCATGTTGGCGGGCGGACTTTGGGTGGCCATGTCGCTGGCCTCGGTTGCCCTGGTTGCGCTTCTGGTCTTTTCGAACGCACCGGCCGGGCTCGTGATGGCGACGACGTTCTGGGGGCATTCCCATTCCTGGTCGCTTGCGGCACTGCCGCTGTTCATTCTGATGGGGGAGATCCTGCTGCGGTCGCGGCTGTCGAAGGACATGTTCAGCGGGTTGGCACCGTGGCTCGGCGGGCTGCCGGGGCGGCTTTTGCATGTGAACGTTTTGGGCTGTGCGATCTTCGCGGCCGTGTCCGGCTCGTCGGCGGCGACGGCCGCCACCATCGGGCGGATGTCGGTGCCGGAATTGGAGGGGCGGGGCTATCCCCAGGGCCTGGTGATCGGCACGCTGGCCGGATCGGCGACCTTGGGCCTGCTAATCCCGCCCTCGATCATCCTGATCGTCTATGGCGTCGCGACCGAGCAGAGCATCGCGCGCCTTTTCGTGGCGGGCATCTTGCCGGGGCTGATGCTGGTCTGTTTGTTCGCGGGCTATGTGGCCGTACGGGCCTGGCTGGACCCGTCGCTGATCCCCGCCCGGGGGGAGCGGTTGCCGTATCTGGCGCGGCTGAAAGCATCACGGAGCTTGATCCCGGTGGCGCTGCTGATCCTGGGGGTGATCGGGTCGATTTATACCGGCGTGGCCTCGCCCACGGATGCGGCCGCGCTGGGTGTGGTCCTGTCGGTTGTCCTGGCCTTCGCGACGGGTGGGTTCACCTGGCGGCTATTGGGCGACGCGCTGATGAGTGCCACGCGCACATCCTGCATGATCGCCTTCATTCTTTTGGGGGCCGCGTTTCTGTCGGTCGCGATGGGGTTCACGGGGATCCCGCGCAACCTGGCCGCCTGGATCGGCGATATGGGGTTGTCGCCTTATGCGTTGCTGGCGGTGCTGACGGTGTTCTTCATCGTGCTGGGCTGCTTCTTGGACGGGATTTCGGTCGTGGTGCTGACCACGTCTATCGTGCTGCCAATGGTTCAGGCCGTGGGCATCGACCCGCTGTGGTTTGGCATCTACTTGGTGATCGTCGTCGAGATGTCGCAGATCACGCCGCCGGTGGGGTTCAATCTGTTCGTGATCCAAGGGCTGACCGGGCTCGATATCCTGAAGATCGCGAAGGCGGCGTTCCCGTTCTTCCTGCTTCTCGTTCTGGGTGTGATCCTGATCACGGTCTTCCCCGGGATCGTCACGGTGCTGCCGAACGCCATGGGCTGAGGCCGGGTCACGACCCTGGGACGGCAGGCCAGGGTTTGACCATTTCTGCCCAATGTCATGTGCAAAAATCGAGGGATCAAATCCGTCGGAGCGTCGTTATGTGCATGACACCATCGAGACGGAAAGACCTATAATGACTACCTTCAAAGCCTTCTTCGCCATCGCCGCCGTCGCACTGATCGCTGGCCTGTCCACCGTAGCCGTCACCGCCAGCGAGCGTGAGAACACCAAGTTCCCCCATGAACGCATGGTCGAGATCAAGCGCATGATGGGCGGCTCGATCTGAGCCGATTCCGGCCCGTCCCGCCCGTATCATCGGCCCGCACCCGGGAAGCGGGCCGATTTTCATTTCGGGCGTGCCGTCACGTGGGAGACCTGCCTCACACGCTTGTGCAAAAGGTGTGAGATTACATTGCCCCAGAACCACTTATCTTGATTTCCAGCAGGAAGGTAGGTGGCAAAGATGCGGAAACTGACAGTCACATTGGCGATCATCGCAGTTACGGTTTTGGCAGGGGCGACGACCGTGTCGGTCACGGCTCAGGCCCAG
>JBCDCW010000044.1:0-18258 GCA_039180995.1 Pseudomonadota bacterium | reverse complement strand
GGTCGATACCAAGGCGGCAGCGGCGGCGATGGCAAAACGGCGCGGCGCGAAAGTCGTCATCGGCGATCTCATTTTTGTTCAAGGTGAGGAGCACGCGGTCTGACCCATCGGTCCCTATCGTCGTTCGCGGTAAGACCACATCCGATAAGGGGTCCGCAAGGCCCCGGAGGTCATCTGTCGCACCCGCCGCATGCGGTCGTATACAACGCCTGCCCCCCTGCTAAGGCCGCGAGATGTCCCTTCTTTTCCACGGCCTGCTGACCATAATCCTGACGCTTCTGACGCAGATCGGCGGGCTCTGCTGGCTGGCCGCCCTGCCCTTTCGACATCGCGTTCCGGTCTTTCTGGGGCTCTATGTCGCGGCGAGTCTCGCGGCTATTTGGATCGCTCCGATGACGGGCCGCGGCCTTGTGGCATGCGGGAACGAGGGGGCCTTGCGCTCGGCCTCGTGGGTCCATTGCGCACTCAACCGCAGCTATGCGACGCCCGAAATGGCGGCGGTCTTGGACGATCTGGCCGTCGACATGGATGCTCGGTTCCCGGGCACCCAAACCTTGCTTCTGGACGCCAACTTTCCCTTCCTTACCGGCTTCCCACTGCTTCCGCATCTGTCCCATGACGATGGCGAGAAGGCCGATATCGCCTTTTACTATGCTGGCCCCGACGGCTACATGCCCGGTCGGCTCCGCTCGCCCATCGGCTACTTCGCCTTCCAGCCCGGCCCGAGCGATTGCCAGCCTCGCCGCCTCACGCTCCGCTGGGACCTGACCTGGTTGCAGCCGCTTTGGCCAGATCACGATCTGGATCAGGACCGAACCGCCACCGCCTTGCGCACGCTGATCGCCGATCCCAGGGTCGACAGGCTCTTCATCGAACCCCACTTGCGCAATAGCCTCGGCGTCATGGATCCCAAACTGCGCTTCCAAGGCTGCCGCGCCGCGCGGCACGACGATCACATCCACCTGCAACTCTAGGCGCCCCATTTTCTTTGAAGAAAATGGCCAAATCCTTCAAAGGATTTGGTCCCCCTGGGGTCCGGGGACGATCCGCCCTATCTGTAGCCCAACTTGCCAGAGGATCGCCCCATGACCGACGTCCCCTTCCGCCCCTTCGAGACCATGCTGGACCGCGACGCCGCCCTCGCCACCCTGCGCCACGCAACCGCCGGGGCCGATGACGGTGAGCTGTTCCTGGAACGCCGTCGGTCCGAAGTCATCGTCTTCGATGATGGCCGCGTAAAGACCGCCAGCTACGACGCCTCCGAAGGGTTCGGCCTGCGCGCCGTGCGGGGTGAAACGGCGGGCTATGCCCATTCCACCGAGATCTCGGAGCAATCCCTGACGCGCGCCGCCGAAACAGCCCGTCTGGCCGTGGGCGATGGCGGCGGCACCCTGGCGGACAGGCCCGCGGGCACCAACCGCAAGCTCTATGGCGACGACGACCCCATCGCGGGCCAGACCTTCCCGGTCAAGCTCGACATTCTGCGCGAGATCGACGCCTATGCCCGCAGCCTCGACAAGCGCGTCGTACAGGTGACCGCCACAATCTCCGCCTCGCTTCAGGAGGTTGAGATCCTCCGCCCCGAGGGCACGTCCGTCGCCGACATCCGTCCGATGGTCCGCATGGGCGTCTCGGTCATCGTCGAAGAAAACGGCCGCCGCGAATCCGGGAATGCGGGGGGCGGGGGGCGCGTGGCGTTGGACGGGCTGATGATCGCGGACCATTGGCAGGGCTTGGCCCGCGAGGCGCTGCGCATCGCCGTCGTGAACCTGTCGGCCGAACCCGCCCCGGCGGGCATGATGGACGTGGCCCTGGGCGCGGGCTGGCCCGGCATCCTGCTGCACGAGGCCGTGGGCCACGGGCTGGAGGGCGATTTCAACCGTAAAGGCCAGTCCGCCTTCGCCGGCCTCATGGGCCAGCAGGTCGCCGCCAAAGGCGTCACCGTCCTGGACGACGGCACCATCCCCGACCGGCGCGGGTCGCTGACGGTCGATGACGAAGGCACGCCCTCGGGCAAGAACGCCCTGATCGAAGACGGCATCCTGGTCGGCTATATGCAAGACCGCCAGAACGCCCGCCTGATGGGGGTCGATGCGACGGGCAATGGTCGGCGCGAGAGCTTCGCCCACGCGCCCATGCCCCGGATGACCAACACCTACATGCTGGGCGGCAAGGCCACGCCCGAGGAGATCGTGGCCGACCTGAAGGACGGGATTTATGCGGTCGGCTTCGGCGGCGGCCAGGTGGACATCACCAATGGCAAGTTCGTGTTCAGCTGCACCGAGGCGTACCGCGTGAAGGACGGCAAGGTCGGCGCGCCCGTCAAAGGCGCCACGCTCATCGGCGACGGCGCCACGGCCATGAGGGGCATCCACGCCATCGGCAACGACATGGCGCTGGATCCGGGCATGGGGAATTGCGGCAAAGCTGGGCAATGGGTGCCCGTGGGCGTGGGCCAGCCCACGCTGCTGATCAGCGGGCTGACGGTGGGTGGGTCGGCGGCTTGATGGTTCGATGAGGTGTCCGTCGTCGGATCAGGCTACCGACATGGCGGGCGGGCCGATCCGCATCGCATTGCGCAAAGCATTCAAGTCCCAGACCGGGTCGACGGAACCGGCCGTCCTCTGCACGAGCCTCATTGGAACTGCGATCGGGACGCCGTTGATCGGGCTAATCGCTACGGTGATCATGGTCCAGTTCATTGACCACCCTCAGGGCCTCCTTCGCCGGTTTGCCATCGTCGTCGCGGCTCTGCCCTTCTCTGTGCTCCTCGCCTGGGTCGGGTTCATTCCGCTCTACATCGCGGCTTTCGTCTTGATCCGCTTCGGCGTCGGAGGCTGGCTGACCTTCGCGCTGACCGGCGCCGCAATCGGATTTGTCATCGGTTTGACGATCAACGAATTTACCTTCGATCCGGAAAGCGTGACAGCCCCCTTCGCGCCGGTCGGCGCCGTCTACGCATTGGTCTTCCGTTGCATCTACGGCCTCCTTACGCAGGCCGCGTTAACCGAATCGTAACGCCTGCCCGGCCACCAAACGGTCATGGACTACGCGATTCCCGAACTCCTGACCGTTCCCGACGGCCTGGCCGAAGCCCCCCTTCCCCTGTTCGATGCACCGCCCACCGGCGACGAGATGTTCGCCCGCCTCCGCCTGGCCCGCTCCCGCCGCGTGGGCCCCGCCACGTTCCGCCGCCTGATCGCCGAACATGGCAGCGCCCAAGCCGCACTGGACGCCTTGCCCTCGATCGCCGAAGCAGCGGGGGCAAAGGGCTACCGCCCGGCGGATGAGGCCGACATCCGGGCCGAGGCGAAAGCCGCCCGCAAAGCAGATGCGAAACTGCTGACCCTCGGCGCGCCAGGTTATCCAAGGCGTCTGAACGATGTCGCCGACGCGCCGCCGGTGCTGTGGGTGCAGGGATCCACGGCGCTTTTGGCCAAACCGTGCGTTGCACTTGTCGGCACCCGAAACGCCTCGTCCCTGGCGCTCCGAATGGCCCGCGCCCTGGGCCGCGACCTCGCGCAGGCAGGCGTGACCGTGATCTCGGGCCTCGCGCGCGGGGTCGACATGGTCGCTCATTCCGCCGCACTCGACGGTGGGACGGTCGCCGTCCATGCTGGCGGCCTCGACAAAGTCTATCCTGCGGAACACGCCGATTTGGCTGCACAAATCGGCGAAAGCGGATGCAACCTGTCCGAGCGCCCCTTCGGTCTGTCTCCGACAGCCCGCGACTTCCCTCGCCGCAATCGTATCGTGTCGGGCCTCTCGCAAGCCGTCGTCGTGATAGAGGCCGCCGCCCGCTCGGGCTCCATGATCACCGCGCGCGACGCCGCCGATCAGGGGCGAGAAGTACTGGCCGTTCCAGGCCATCCCTTCGACGGCCGCGCCTCGGGCTGCAACCTCCTGCTGCGCGACGGCGCGACACTGGTCCGCGGCGCCGACGACATCCTAGAGGTGCTCGACGGTCTGGAAGACAGCCGCGCGCCAGACCCGCCGCCCGTTGAAGCCGTTGGATCGCCGACGGACCGACCGCAATCCACAGCCCTGATCCGCAACCGCATTCTGGCTCTGCTCTCCCCAATCCCGGTCGCCGAAGATCAATTGCTCCGCGACCTGGACACGGATGGGTCCGCCCCCTCGGCGCTGGTCGCTGCCCAACTTTCGGAGATGGAGCTCGCAGGCGACATCGCCCGCCGGGCCGGCGGCGGTCTCGTCCGGCTCTGACCCGCGTCACCGCCGCCTGGCAGAATCCCATGACGACCGTCAGTTCAACGGCCTGGCGGTCGCCAATCTGCCTCCGCATTCGGGACATTCCAGTTTGAACGGCCCAAACCCCCGCGCCCATCCGAGCCCTGCCCGTCGACGAACACCAAAGGGCCGAATGGCTCGCCGATCTCCGCCGGTCGCGTCGTCCTCCGTCGCCGAAACGGGCTCACAATCCCTCGGGTCCGCCCGGCCGCCATTGACAATCCAAAAACCTCCCCCACATGGTCCGCCGCCCAAGGGGGCCGCCCCTGACCCGCTGGCTCGGCGGGCCAAAAGACCCAAGCCCAAGGTGTTCCTCCATGCCCGTCGTCGTCGTTGAATCTCCAGCTAAAGCCAAGACAATCAACGGCTATTTGGGGAAGGACTACACGGTGCTGGCCAGCTATGGCCACGTGCGCGACCTGGTCGGCAAAGACGGGTCGGTCGATACCGACAATGGCTTCGACATGACCTGGGAAATCCCCAGCGACTCGAAGAAACGCATCAAAGATATCGCCGACGCACTGGCCGATGACCCGAACCTGATCCTGGCCACCGACCCGGATCGGGAGGGTGAGGCCATCTCCTGGCACTTGCAGGAAGCGTTGCTGAACCGCAGGGGCATCAAAAAGGACATGCCGGTCAGCCGCGTGGCCTTCAACGCCATCACCAAGAAGGCGGTCCAGGAAGCCATTGAAAACCCTCGGGATATCGACACGCCGCTGGTCCACGCCTACCTGGCACGGCGGGCGCTGGACTATCTGGTCGGCTTCAATCTGTCGCCCGTTCTCTGGCGCAAACTGCCCGGCGCCAAATCGGCGGGGCGGGTCCAATCGGTCTGTCTGCGCCTGGTGGTCGAGCGCGAGATGGAGATCGAAGCCTTTGACCCGAAAGAATATTGGTCGGTCCGGGCGACGTTGGAAACACCGCGCGGCCAGACATTCGAGGCGCGGCTGGTCGCCCTGGCGGGCAAGAAGCTGGACCGCTTCGACCTGGGCGATGCGACCCAGGCGGAATTGGCCGTTCAAGCGGTCGAAAGCCGCGACTTAACAGTCACGTCCGTCGAAGCGAAGCCCGCCACGCGCAACCCCAGCCCGCCCTTCATGACCTCCACCTTGCAACAAGAGGCCAGCCGCAAGTTCGGCATGGGCGCCCGCGCATGCATGTCGACGGCGCAGCGGCTCTATGAAGCTGGGCTGATCACGTATATGCGGACCGACGGCATCGACATGGCGCCCGAGGCTGTGCACGCCGCCCGCGACGCCATCGTGGACCGTTACGGCAAGGACTATGTCCCGGGCTCACCCCGGATGTACAAGAACAAGGCCAAGAACGCCCAGGAAGCCCATGAATGCATCCGGCCGACGGATATGACCAAGTCGGCCGACGACATCCGGGTGTCCGAGGCGGACCAGAAGAAACTCTATGACCTGATCTGGAAGCGAACCCTGGCCAGCCAGATGGAGGCCGCCAAGTTGGAGCGGACCACCGTGACCGTCGCAGACGCGGACCACCAGGTGGAGCTGCGGGCGACGGGTCAGGTCGTGGTCTTCGACGGCTTCATGAAGGTCTACCAAGAAGGCCGCGACGATGAGGAAGCGAGCGGCGACGACAAGCGCCTACCCGCGATCCATCAGGGCGACGCGGCAAAGAAGGTTGCGGCCTATGCCGATGAGACCTCCGACAACGAACTGATCAAAGCCCCATCCAACGCCGTCCTAGGTCAGCAGAGCTTTACCCAGCCGCCGCCGCGCTACACCGAGGCGACACTGGTCAAGAAGATGGAGGAACTCGGCATCGGCCGGCCCTCGACCTATGCCTCGATCCTGTCGACCATCGTCGACCGGGGTTATGTCCGCAAGGACGGCAACCGGCTGTTCCCCGAAGACCAGGGGCGGCTGGTGACGGTCTTCTTGTCGAATTACTTCCGCCGCTACGTGGGCTACGACTTCACAGCCGGTCTGGAACAGGAACTCGACGAGGTCAGCGCGGGCGACAAGGACTACAAGGACGTGCTGGGCCGCTTCTGGCGCGACTTCTCGGCCGCACTGGCCGAAACCAGCGACCTGCGCATCGGCGAGGTCTTGGAGAAGATCAACGAGGTGCTGGAGCCCCACCTCTTCCCCGAGCGCGAGGATGGGAAGGATCGCCGCCTGTGCCCAAAATGCGAGGTCGGGCGCCTGTCCATGCGCACCGCGCGGTCGGGCGGCGCCTTCATCGGCTGCTCGAACTACCCCGAATGCCGCTACACACGCCCCTTCGGCCCGCCGGGGATGGAGGGCGAACAGTCCGGGGACGAACGGATGCTGGGGGTCGAGCCCGAAAGCGGTCTGGAAGTCTGGCTGAAATCCGGTCGCTTCGGACCTTATGTCCAGTTGGGCGAGCCCACGGAGGAGAATAAGAAGCCGAAGCGGTCGTCGTTGCCCAAATCCTGGACACCCGACGGGATGGATTTCGAGAAGGGAATGCAACTGCTCTCGCTGCCCCGGAAGGTCGGCGACCACCCCGAGGACGGCCAACCCATCGAAGCCAATCTGGGCCGCTATGGACCTTACGTGATGCACAAGCGGCCGGACGATGCGAAGCCAGTCTATGCGAATTTGGGCGATGAGGAAGAAGTCTTCACCATCGGCATGAACCGCGCCGTTGAGGTGCTGGCCGAGAAGCGCGCCAACCCGCGCGGCGGCGGCCGGCAGGCGGCCAAGGCGCTGCGCGATTTGGGCGAGCATCCCGAGAATGGCGGCGCCATGCAGGTCATGGAGGGGCGGTATGGGCCCTATGTGAAGTGGGAGAAGGTGAACGCCACACTGCCGAAGGACGTGAAGCCCGAGGACCTAACCGTGGCCCAAGCGGTCGAGTTGATCGACGCCAAGGCGGCAAAGAAGGGCGGGCGCAAGACGGCGGCGAAGAAAAAGCCAGCGGCCAAGAAGAAAGCGACGCCGAAGAAGAAGGCGGCGGGCTGAGAGGCATTAGGTCCGGTTTGAGCCCAGATCTCTTGATTGCTGCACAACGCGCCAACGTCTGGACTCTAGCGAACATACTCCCGGAAAAGACCTTGCCAATGTGATGTCGCATCTATTGCTTCGCGCATCGCAGTTACATCCCGAATATCCACTCCAGCTTTCTCCATTGCGTAAGGCATGACGAACATCTCGCGCGTACCCGCTACGATCCCGTGATGCACAAGGTATGGCCACAGCAGGTCACTCGCACGTCCGGCAGCCTCTCCGTTCAATTCGCACCTAACAGCTAGTTCGCTATCGAGATCGCGGACGATCGCGGCAGTGTCCTCGTTATTGGCGTAATCGGACCACGCCGGGAGGATGGTTGAAAGATACCAGCGCCGTTGGTGATAGTACCAGTTGACGACATTACTTGCTGAATAGGTCTCATCCAGAGCGGGTCCATAAATGATTGAAGGGAGGATTCCGTCCTGAAACAGGTTCAGCCAATCAGCGTCCAGCTCTGAGCCCGACGTTGATCCGAGCATTTTCCGAGCGACTAGAATTACAGGTGCCGACATCCAGGAATGTATTGGCCAACCTAGATTTGGAATATCAAGTAGCGACTTCAAGTCCGCTATGTCGACGAGACGCCGCCATTCGGAGCCTTCGCTAAAATCTGAAAGGCGGTCGCCTGCCTCGATTCTTTCCAATACTGACGACGCCCATTTATCTGCCAATAATCGCTCGGAAGAAATTTTCAGTTTTGTCGCCTCTCTGCGTTCGCTGTCGGTCAAGTGAACCCATTCCTCTGGGGCCAAGGGCTTCAGAAAGTGTGCGTTGAACTGCATCGGTTACCTGTACTCACAGCAAATCGAAAGCGCAAAGCTGCCATTGGCACGACCGCAGCGAACGGCCGCTTCGTCCGCAAGCTCACCACCACACCTGAAAGATCGCCCCGCCCGCAAACCAGACAGGGCCACCACTCAAGCCGGCCCGGCCCCTTGGGTACCCGTATAGACCGAATAGACCGACTGGGATGCGGCCATGAACAGGCGGTTCCGCTTGGGGCCGCCGAAGCAGACATTGCCGGTGATCTCGGGCAGGCGGATGCGGCCCAGGAGCGTGCCGTCGGGCCCCCACACGGTCACACCGGAATAGCCGACATTGCGGCTAGCATTGGACGACGCCCAGAGGTTCCCCGCCACGTCGCAGCGCAGCCCATCGGGGCCGCATTTCACGCCGTCCACCACGCAATCGGTAAAGACGCGGCGGTTCGACAGGGTGTTATCCTCGCCCACATCGAAGGCGATGATGTCGCCCTGGCCGCCCGGCCCGGTATCGCCGGGGCCTGCGCCGGTCGAGGCGATGTAGAGGGTCGAATAATCGGGCGAGAAGCAGAGGCCGTTGGGGTCGGGCGCGTCCGCCTCGGAGGCGACGCGGGTGACGGTGCCGTCGGGGTCGACGCGGTAGGTCGCTGTCTCCATCTCGCGCACAAAATCACCGATACCAGGCGGCTGCCCCAGGCGCGGGTTCAGGAGGCCGGCGGCGTTGGACGGGCCGCCGGGCGCGTCGGGGGCGCCCTCATAAAGCTGGCCACCATAGGGCGGGTCGGTAAACCAATAGCTGCCATCGGGGTGTTGGACGACGTCGTTGGGCGAGTTGAAGCGTTTGCCCTCGAACATATCGGCGATCACCGTCGCGGACCCGTCCAATTCATAGCGGACCACGCGGCGGTTGAGATGCTCGCAGGACAGCTGCCGCCCCTGGAAATCGAACGTGTTGCCGTTTGAATTGCCCGACGGCGCACGGAATTCGGAGACGTGGCCATCCTCATCCAGCCAGCGCATCTGGCGGTTGCCCGGGATGTCGGACCAGACCAGGAACTTGCCGACGCTGTTCCAGGCCGGCCCCTCAGCCCATAGCGCGCCGGTCCAGAGCCGCTGGATCGGCGCGTTGGGCTGCATCAGACCCCAGAAGCGGTCATCGGCGGCGACAAGGTCGGGGTCCCAGAAATAAACGTTGGGCGGGGCGTCGGCGCTGAAATCGCGGCGCGGATCGGTGATGGTGGTGCGGGGTTCGACGGCGGTGGATTGGGCCAGGGCCGGGGCGGCAAGCGTCGCGGCGCCAATGGCCCCCAACGCCTGGCGGCGATTGAGACCGAAATGCTTCGTCATGATGTTCCTCCCTTGCGGCGCGCATGCCGCCGAGGAAGCGTAAGCTGCGCATTGCGCGGGGCAGCGCCTGGCTTGCCGCGACGTCACGTTTGGGCGGAGAACGGCCGGTCAGAGCGGTGTCAGCAGCTCCACATGGTTGCCGTCGGGATCGCGCAAAAAGGCGTAGCGCAGCCCGGCGGCGGGGTTCGATGTGGGCTCGCAGAGGATGGGGATGCCCGCCTCCCGCAGCTCGCCAATGGCGGCGTCCACGTCCGGGACGGCGAAGGCAACGTGCTTCCATCCGCGTTGGTCGAAGCTCTCGACCAGGCCCCTTGTCTCGTCGGGGCCGGGTGCTGCGTCCGGGCGAGCGAACAGTTCCAGGCGGATATCGCCCGCCCCCAGGATGCCCATGCGCAGATCCGGCCCGCCCCATTCCCGCTGAAGCGCAAAGCCGAAATGGGTGCTCCACCAGTCGACCGCCGCGTCGAAGTCAGAAACGGACAATCCGGCATGATGAAGGGCATGAAGTTGCATGGGCCGCGCATCCTGTTGACTGATCACATTCCGTATGCACCCCGGTCCAGCCGTTGCAAAGCCGCGCGGGCGCACAGGGTCCGTGCCCTTGCAACGCGGCCCGGCGCGGACGACATGGAAGGCAACTGGATGCCGGAGACCCCATGACCCCGCTTGCCCCTCGCCCCGATGTGCTCGACTTTCTCCGCACCCGCCGGTCGCGGCCTGCCAAGACCTTGCAGGCCCCCGGCCCCGACCGGACGGCGTTGGAGCCGCTGTTGGAGGCCGCGTTGCGCGTGCCGGATCACGGGAAGCTAGAGCCCTGGCGGTTGTGGGTGCTGGGCCCCGCCAGCCGCGCGGCGCTGGCTGCGTTGACCGACCGGTTGGGCCAGGCGCGGGGCGAAGACCCGGACAAGCTGGCGAAAGCGCGCGCGATGTTTGCCGACGCGCCCGCCATGGTCGCCGTCGCCGCGACGCCGGTGGACAGCCCCAAAATCCCCGAGGGCGAGCAGGTGCTGAGCGCCGGGGCCGTCTGCCTCTCGTTGGTGAATGCCGCTTTGGCCGCCGGCTGGGGCGCGAACTGGCTGACCGGCTGGATGGCCACGGACCGGGCGTTCCTGGCCGAGGGGCTGGGGTTGGACGCGGGCTTCATCGCGGGCTGGATCGTGATCGGGACCGAAGGCGCCGTACCCCCGGACCGGCCCCGGCCCGACCTGGCCCAGAAGGTGGATTGGCACCCATGATCGCGCCCATTCTCGCCGCCCTCGGTCAGATCGGCCATCCGGCCTTCCGGGGCGTGTTGCTACGCGGGGTAGGCCTGTCCGTGGCCCTGCTGGCGGCGTTCTCGGCGCTGATCATCTGGCTGGCCCGCTGGCTGATCGGGCCCAGCGTCAGCCTGCCCTGGTTCGGCGAGATCACCTGGCTGGACGACGTGACCAGCTTCGCATTGATCCCGGTGATGCTGGTGGCCTCGGTGGTGCTGATGGTGCCTGTGGCGTCGGCCTTCACGGGCCTCTTCCTGGACCGGATCGCCGACGCGGTCGAAGCGGAGCATTACCCGGCCCTGCCCCCGGCACGCCGCCAGGGTTTGGGCGAAATGCTAAAGGATTCCGCCGGGTTCCTGGGCCTGGTGATCGGGGTCAACCTGCTGGCCCTGATCGCCTATCTCGTGCTGGCACCGTTTGCGTTGTTCATCTTCTGGGCCGTGAACGGCTTCCTGCTGGGCCGGGAATACGCCCAATTGGTCGCCGCCCGCCGCCTGCCGCCCGACCAGGCGGCCGCGTTCCGGGCTCAGCATCGCGGCCGTATCTGGTTGACCGGTATTTTGATGGCGATCCCGCTCTCGGTGCCGATCCTGAACCTGTTGGTTCCGGTGGTCGGCGCGGCGGCTTTCACCCATCTCTATCACCAGATCAGTCGGGAACAGCCCGCCCTGTGATCGCCCGCAGGCTGTCGATGGTGATGATCCCGGACGTGATCAGCCAGATCAGCGTGCCCCAGATGACCAGCGTGATCACCGTCGTCCACAGCACGCGCGGCCCAAGGCGGAACTCGACGGGCGAGGAATCGTGCGTGCCAGGCACCCGTTCGCCCACATCGCCCTGGGTCCGTTGACCGATCTGCAAGCCGATCAGGAACACCATGGCCCAGACCATGGCGAAGACGACGAAGGCCGAGAAGATTCCCATGGTCAGACCTGCTCTAGCTCGACCAGGGTGCCGGTGAAATCCTTGGGATGCAGGAACAGGACCGGCTTGCCATGGGCGCCGATCTTGGGCTCGCCGTCGCCCAGCACGCGGGCGCCGGTGGCCTGCAACTTGTCGCGGGCGGCCAGGATGTCGTCGACCTCGTAACAGATGTGGTGAATCCCGCCGGAGGGGTTTTTGTCCAGGAACCCTTGGATCGGGCTGGATTCGCCCAGGGGGTAGAGCAGTTCGATCTTGGTATTGGGCAACTCGATAAAGACCACGGTGACGCCGTGGTCGGGCTCGTCCTGGGGCGGGTTCACATGGGCCCCCAGGGTGTCGCGATATTGCGCGGCGGCGGCCTCCAAGTCCGGGACGGCGATGGCCACGTGGTTCAGCTTGCCGATCATTTCTACGGGCCTCCTGTGTCGAGGCCCTTATGCGGGCGCAAGGGCGGGGTCGCAAGATCGCGGGGCCAGCTTAACCTGTCGTTAGGAGTGTTCGTGGTTCGGTCTGGTTAATCGAAGACTCGGAGGATGACATGGACGACCTCGACCTGATGGCCCGCCCCGCGCCGACACCCCAACGCCCACTTCTGGGTCAAACGGTTCTGGTGGTGGAGGATAGCCGATATGCTTCCGAAGCGATCCGGCTTCTATCCATGCGGTCGGGCGCGCGCATTCGCCGCGCCGATTGCATCGCCAGCGCCGAACGGCATCTGAACACCTACCGCGCGGGGATCGCCATCGTGGATCTGGGCCTGCCCGACGGATCGGGCCTGGAACTGATCGACCGCCTGGCCAAGGCAGGCCAGCGCCCCATGGTCTTGCTGGCCACGTCGGGCCGCGACCGGGACGAGGTCGAGGCCGACGCCCTGGCTGCCGGGGCCGACGGCTTCCTGCCGAAACCCATCGACAGCCTGGCCGCGTTCCAACAGGCCATTCTGCGGCACATGCCGGCCGAGATGCGCCCCAGAGGCTTGCGGAGCGTTAGCGCCGAGACGATCGAGCCAGATCCGCTGGCCCTGGCCGAGGATTTGGCTCTGGCCGAACGGATGTTGAATGAAGGCGCGACGCCCCACTTCGTGGCCGATTTTCTGCACGGCCTGGCCCGCACGGGCCATGACCGGGCGCTTCTGGCCGAGACCGCGCGCCTGGCCCAGCCCGCCTCACAGGACATTCGGCCCCAATTGCGCAGCCTGATCGCCGAACGGTTGCGGGTGCGCGAGATGGTCTGACACGCAACCCGCCACTTGTTCCCACCGGAGCCGGGCCATTGCCGGGCCGAAGCGAAGAGGGCTGGTGGCCCCACAGGGGCCGCACAAGCCCGATGAGCATGCCGCCCCGCTGGTTTTGGGCCCTTCAGGCCCGCCAAATCCGTCGACCGCGGGTCCGGGAGCGCGGGACAGGAAAGACGAGCCCCAAGCAGCCCATGAGTCTGGGCACGCCTCACATGAGATCGCGATGACGGCCCTAAGGCTCACCTCCGACAGCCACTTGGGCGCGGGCGCATCAGCCGCCGGCGCGCGGTATGACCAGGGCCGTCATTTGGCGCCCATCGCCATCGAAGTTCGACGGATCCAGCCAGGCCAGATGGGCCGCCTGGATCTTGGGCCAATCCCCGTCGATCATGGCATACCAGGCGGTGTCCCGGTTGAGGCCCTTCACCACCATGTGCTGGCGAAAAATGCCCTCGAAGGCGAAGCCGAGCCGCAAGGCGGCCCGGCGGCTGGGCGCGTTCTGGGCGTTGCATTTCCACTCCACCCGCCGAAAGCCTGCCGCGAAGGCTTGGGCGACCATCAGATGCAGGGCGGCCGTGGCCGTGCGGGTGCGCTTAAGCGCGCCCGAGAAGGCGATATTGCCGATCTCGATCACGCCGTTGCCCCGGTCGATCCGCATCAGCGAAGCGACGCCGATCCAGGGGCCATCGCCCCGGATCGCGTAGAAGGCCGGGTCGGGTGAGGCGGCCGCTTTGTCGGCCCAGGCGCGGTAAGCGTCCAGATCGGCGAACGGGCCGTCGGGCATGTAGCGCCACATTTCGACATCCGGGCCATTGGCTGCGAAGAGATCGGCGGCGTGGCGCGACGGATGAAGGCGTTCCAACGCGGCCCCATGACCGGCCAGTCGTTGGGGTGGGTCGTAGGTGAGAGCGGTCCAGTCCGACAGGCTCATCGCGGGGCCATCCGGATAGCGCCATCCAGGCGGATGACAGAGCCGTTCAGCATGCGGTTCTGGGCAATATGAGCCACCAGGGCGGCGAATTCCGCCGGGTCGCCCAGTCGCGACGGATACGGCACTTGGGCACCGAGCGAATCCTGAACGTCTTGCGGCAAACCCTCCAACATCGGGGTCAGGAACAACCCCGGCGCGACCGCAACGACCCGGATGCCGAGGCCCGCCAAGTCGCGCGCCATCGGCAAGGTCAGCCCGGCGACGCCCCCTTTGGAGGCCGCGTAAGCGGTTTGGCCCACCTGCCCTTCATAGGCGGCGACCGAGGCAGTGTTGACGATCACCCCCCGCTCGCCATCGGGGCCGCGCCCGTCTTGTGACGCCATGATCGCGGCGGCGGCCGAGGCGCAGTTGAACGTGCCCGTCAGGTTGATGGCGATGACCTTGGCAAACAGCGCCGGATCATGGGCGCCCTGCTTGCCGACCGTCTTGGCAGCCGGCGCGATGCCCGCGCAATTGACCATCAGGTCCAGGCGACCGCCATCGGCCACGGCGCCCAGCGCCGCGGCGCAAGCCACCGCATCCGTGACGTCCAGCTTGAAAAACCGGCCGTCCAGCCGGTCGGCCAGATCGGCGCCCGCCTCGTCCAGGTCCAAGATCGCCACCGATCCCCCGGCCCCGGCCACGTGCCGCGCCACGGCGGCCCCCAAGCCCCCGGCCCCACCGGTGATCGCCGCCACGCAGCCCTCCAAGTCCATCGCGCCCTCCCATGCAGGACGCGACCGTATCCGCCCGCGCCCCTAGCGCAAGTCCGGCGCCGTGACCGAGGCGCGGATCAAACCGTCGGTATCGTCGGCATCGGCCGAGATCCCGATGCCCAGCAGCACGCCCGGCGCGCCGCCGAAGGCCCGCGCGTAATCCGCGGCCAGGTCAACCTGTTCGGTGAATTGCCCGGTTCCGGCGGGGCGCAACACGATGGTCTTCAAACCCGGCAGATAGGGGCTATCCTGCAACGTGCCCCGGGCATCGTCGTCGCCCCAGACATAGACGAGGACCTTGGTCGTCGGCCGCCGCAGCAGGCGGGCGGCGCGGTTCGGGTTCGCCTCGGCGGCGGTCTGCGGATCGGTCCAGGCGAAATACACCGCCAGATTCCGATCGTCCCCGCCCTTCACGCGCAGGTTCGTCGCGGGCACGCCCTCGGCCACGGCCCAGCCCCAGGACGCGCGGGTCGCCCCGCGCAGCCGTTCGGGCACGGCCTTCCACAGAAGCGACACCGTCCCGTCCGAGACCACGCCCAGGGTGCCCCCGCCCTGGCTGTAATCGTTTGAAAACAAGCGCAGGAAACCCTGTTCGCGCCAAGACCCGTCGAACGGGATCGGCTCGGCCAAGGTGGGCGCGGCGACGGTGGCGGCGCCAAGCACCGCAGCAAGAAGCATCTGTTTCATGGGCTTTGTCCTAGCCCGCCGACCGGCATTTGACCCGTCACGACCGGGTGATCACCGCCGTGATCGCCCGAATCGCGCCCGGACTCAGAACCATGACAGCCCCATGAAACCTGTGGAGAAGCCAAAACACGGGCTTTACAGGAGTCCAGCGGCACTCCACCATATCTGGTATTGGGGACAGAGGTCGAACATAGAAATCGTCCGCGGCCCCACCCCTAGGGACAAACGGAAGGCGACGACATGCTCCACGACCGTCACCAATTCTCCGATACAGGCGACCTTCACCCCATCGACTTGGTCGAAACCGTGGCCGAAACCCATGATTGGGATTTCGACCGCGTCGGCGACGACCAGATCGCCATGGTGGTCGAAGGCCAATGGCGCAGCTACTCGGTCACGTTGGCCTGGTCCGACCATGACGAGACCCTGCGCCTGATCTGCTGCTTCGAGATGGAGCCCCCGACCGAGGCGCTGCCCGGCCTCTACGAGGTGCTGAACCTGGCCAATGACCAATGCTGGGCGGGCAGCTTCAGCTACTGGCGCGAACAGAAGATGATGGTCTACCGCTATGGCCTGATCCTGGCCGGCGGCGCCTGTGCGCAGACCGACCAGATCAACCACATGGTGGCCGAAGCCGTCGTCGCCGGCGAACGCTACTACCCGGCCTTCCAACTGGTCTGCTGGGGCGGGCGCCCCGCCAAGGACGCCATGCAGATCGCCATGGCCGAGGCCTATGGCCACGCCTAGCGTCACCTGGGGCCCTATCGCGGCCCGCGGGGTCGTCCTGCTGGGCTGCGGCAAGATGGGGTCGGCGCTGCTGTCGGGCTGGCTGGCCCATGGCCTTCCACCCGGCGCGGTCACCGTCATCGACCCGAAACCGTCCGACTGGCTACGCGATTGCGGTGTCACCTTGGGCGGCCCCCTGCCCGCCGCCCCCGCGATCACGCTGATCGCCGTCAAACCGCAGATGATGCAGGACGCGCTGCCAGCGCTGCGCGACTTGGATGACACCCTTTTCGTGACCGTCGCTGCGGGCACGCCCATCGCCGCCTACGAGGCTGCGTTGGGCGATATTCGCCTGGTCCGCGCCATGCCCAACACCCCCGCCGCCGTGGGCAAGGGCATCACCGCGATCATCGGCAACGGCGCCGCCAAACCGGCTGACTTGGATATCGCCGAGGGGCTGCTGGCGGCGGTCGGCGAAGTCGTCCGCCTCGATCACGAAGACCAGATGGATGCCGTCACCGGCCTGTCGGGATCGGGGCCAGCCTATGTGTTTCACCTGATCGAAGCGCTGACGGCGGCGGGCGAGGCCGAGGGGTTGTCGCCCGACTTGTCGCTGCAACTGGCCCGCGCGACGGTCGCCGGGGCCGGCGCGCTGGCCATGACCGGCGCCGATCCCGGCCAGTTGCGGATCAACGTGACCTCGCCCAATGGCACGACCCAGGCGGGGCTACAGGTGCTGATGTCGGACTTGCCGGACTTGATCCGCCGCACGGTGAAGGCCGCCGCCGACCGGTCGCGCGAATTGCGCGGATGATCTCGTTCGACGATTTCCTGAAGGTCGATATCCGGGTCGGCCGGGTCACGAAGGCCGAGCCCTACCCCGAGGCGCGCAAGCCCGCGATCAAGATGTGGATCGACTTCGGGGAGGAAATCGGGGAGAAGAAAACCTCCGCCCAAGTCACCGCTCACTACACGCCGGAAACCCTAATCGGCCGCCAGGTCGTGGCCGTCGTCAACTTCCCGCCCCGCCAGATCGGCAGATTCATGTCCGAGGTGTTGGTCCTGGGCCTGCCCGACGCCGAGGGCGAGGTGGTGCTCCTGTCGCCCGATCAGGCGGTGCCCTTGGGGGGGCGGATGCATTGAAGCTGCTGATGTCCCGCGCTTTGCCGGACAGCGTCATGGCCGAGGCCGCCCGGTCTTTCGACGTGACGTGTCGCGAGACGACGCAGCCCATGTCGCTGGAGGAATGCCGCGCGGCCCTGGCCGATGCCGACGTCATCCTGCCAACGCTGGGCGATGCATTCATCGCCGATGCTTTCACGGGTGCGATCCGCGCACGCGGCCTGGCCAATTTCGGCGTGGGCTATAACCACATCGACGTCGGCGCCGCGCAGGCCGCGGGCCTGGTGGTGACCAACACCCCCGGTGCCGTGACCGATGCGACAGCGGATACGGCCATGACGCTGATCCTCATGACCGCACGACGGGCCGGAGAGGGCGAGCGCCTGGTCCGGGCGGGCGATTGGCAAGGCTGGCATCCGACCCAGATGTTGGGGATGCATGTCACCGGCAAAACCGTGGGGATCCTCGGCATGGGCCGCATCGGTCAGGCGATCGCTCGGCGCAGCCACCATGGGTTCGGGATGCAGGTCGTATTCTGGAACCGCTCGCCCAGGCACGTCGACGGCGCCCGCCAGATGCAAAGTGTCGCCGAGGTCTGTGCTGTTGCCGACATTGTCGTCATGGCCGTCGCCGCCACCACGGAGACGCATCATCTGATGAACGCCGAAGCGCTGTCGGCGATGCGACCCCATGCGATCTTGGTGAACATCGCCCGGGGCGACGTGGTGGACGAAGCCGCTCTGATCGCGGCCTTGGATGCCGGGCAAATCACGGGCGCTGGCCTGGACGTCTACGAACGAGAACCCCACGTCCCCGACGCGCTGAAGGCCATGGAAAACGTCACCCTCCTGCCCCATCTCGGCACCGCCACGCTGGAGGTTCGCGAAGCCATGGGCCGCATGGCGCTCGACAACGCCATCGCCATCGCCGAGGGCCGCGCACCGCCAAACCCCGTCCCGTAACGACGCTGCCCCTCGGTGCTGAGCAGGGATTTCTGTTTCAAAGCCGGGTCTTCTGCTAACCTTCCCCTCACAGAGCCAAGTTTTGGGAGGCATTTGGCATGACATCCGAGACCGCAGACCCCACCCCATCGGACAATCCGACACCGCGCGGACCGGCCCGGCCCAAGGTCAACACGGTGACGGCAGAGGATATCAGAGCCTCGCTGAAAGCCGGCTTCTCCGACTTCCTGGCCCGCCCCATCATGAGCGGCTTCTTCGGCCTCTTCTATGCTCTGTTCGGCATCCTGTTGGTAT
>JBCDCW010000043.1:0-18335 GCA_039180995.1 Pseudomonadota bacterium | reverse complement strand
GCAGGATGGGGTAGGGCGACATCTCGATCACGCCGGTCACCGTCTGGCGCCCGTAATCGAAGCGAAATCCCGCGGGCTCCGGCGCATCCTGACCGGCACCGATCAGGAACCCGATGGCGCCGAAGACGCCGACGAAGGCGACCATCAGCACGGCATAGAGCGCCCGCCAAGCCTTGGGCATGGGGGCGTATCCGACGAAGAAGGGAGAATCGCTCATGGCGTCGCCTCTAGCAGATGGGCGATGGACAGCGGCTCGACCGGGGTTCCGGGCGGGTTCGCCTTCGGGTCGACAAGGACGCGCGGCCCGTCCAGGCGCAGGTTATAGGTGGGCACCTTTTCGGTGAACGGCGCGGGCGAGCGGCCGTTGGTGACGTCATATTGGAACCCGTGCCACGGGCATGTCACCAGACAGTCGATTACCCGTCCTTCGCCCAGCGGTCCGTTCTGATGGGCGCAGGCATTTGCGATCGCGCTGAGCGCCTGTCCCTGCCGGAACACCGCCACGCGGTTCCCGTCCGGCAGCAGCGTGATCCTGGCCCGGCCGTCCGCGATCTCGGTCGCGTCGCCGACCGGCAGCCAGGCGGCGTCGTCGGGCACCGAGACGCCGCGATCCAGCAGCGCCGCCCAGAGATGGAGCCCGGCGACCAGCGCCGCGCAGGCGATGAAGATCACGGTGACCAGGTGGTTCTGCTGATCGAGCAATATCCCCCAGGCCACATGGGCGACGACGGCCGCATAAGCCACGTAAACCGCTAGGTGCAGCCGTTTCCAAACCGGCGGCGTCAGGAACTTCAGCCAGAAATCGTGGCTGGTCGCCGCCAGGACCAGCAGGATCAGCAGCGCGACCACCCCGAAGATCTCGAACGGGAAGCCGGCGATCTGGGCGTAGCTGGTATTGGCGCTGAGCAAGCCCTCGATCCGGTCCGAGGGCGAGAAGGCAAAGTACCAACCCAGGATGTAGCCCGCATGGGTCAGGGCCACGAAGCTGGTCAGAACCCCGAAATGCCGCCGGTTGTAAAGCAGCGGCAGGAAGCGCGGATGGATCCGCGCCAATGGCCCAATGCACAGGATCACCGTCAGCATCACGAAGGCGCAGGCACCGAAGGCACGGGCGTTGTGGATCTGGGGATTGATGGGGAAATCGTGGCTCAGCGTCTCTGGCGTGACATACAGAAACACCCACAAAAACAGCCCCACGCCCACAATCAGGGCCGCGTCGTAGAGCCACTTGTTGGGGTTCCACTGGACCGGGATGTATTTGACGCTCATGGGTCGGCCAATTGCACCGGTGCGATATCACCCGGCCATTGCTGTCGCGCGGACAATCCGACCACGATCACCAGCCCCAGCACCACCGGCATCGCCAGGGCGATGCGCCCGTGTATCCGGCGGTTCGGTCGATATCGGGTCTGCTCCGCGTCCCGCCCCTGGGTCAGCACCGACCAGCGCCACAAAACCAGCGGCCAGATCAATAGGATGCCCGGAATCAACAGGGGCCGGAAGACATAGGCGCCCTGCGCGTCTTCGTCGATTTGGTCGATCCCCCAGATCAGGAAGACCACCGCAACCAAAGCGCCGATGCCCATCCAGATCTCTGTCCCGAATATGATCGCCGCCGCTACGTCCATCTCAGACCCCTTCCTGCCCGCCCGCGCTGGGTCGGGCAAGGTTTACGGTCACAACATCACCTTTCGTTGACATCTGCACCGGATTCAACGGCTGCGCTTGACCCGAAGGCGACATGCTGCCCATGCGTAAGGAAGAAATGCTGCGATGCGGCAGAAGATTCGAGGAGCGACCCGATGGCCAAGGGCAGTGGACGGCAACCACACCACACCAAAGCGATCAACCTGGCACTGCAAGGCGGCGGATCGCATGGGGCGTTCACCTGGGGCGTGCTGGATCGGCTGTTCGAGGAAGACGCGCTCTGGATCGAGGCGATCAGCGGCACCTCCGCCGGGGCAATGAACGCCGTGGTCGCGGCGCAAGGCATGTATGACGGCGGTGCTGCCGGCGCCCGCGCCGCGTTAGAGGCGTTTTGGCTGCAAGTGTCCAAGGCCGGTCAATCTAGCCCGGTCAAACGCACGCCCTTCGACATCATGATGGGGTCCTGGTCGCTGGACCGCAGCCCTGGCTACGCCATGATGGATCTGATCAGTCGCATGGCCTCGCCCTATGATCTAAATCCGTTCGGCATCAATCCGTTGCGGGACCTGGTCGAGAAGTTCGTGGATTTCGACAAGGTCGCGGGTGAAAAGGATATGGGCCTCTATATCTCGGCCACTAACGTGGAAACCGGCCGGTCCCGCGTCTTTCACCGGCACGAGGTCACGCTGGACGTGGTCATGGCGTCGGCCTGCCTGCCGACCATGTTCAAAGCGGTGGAAATCGACGGCGTTCCCTACTGGGACGGCGGCTTCATGGGCAATCCGGTCCTGTTCCCGTTCATCGACCATTCGCCGTCCTCGGACATCTTGATGGTCCAGATCAACCCGCTGAAGCGCCCCGGCACACCGACCCGCGCCCGGGATATCCAGAACCGTGTGAACGAGATCACGTTCAACGCCTCGCTTCTGCGCGACCTGCGGGCAATCCATCTGGTCGACCAATTGATCGACAGTGGCGCATTGTCGGACAAGGAATATCGCCGCATGTTCCTGCATCTGATCGACGGCTGCGATGACATGCTGAAGCTGGACGCGTCGTCCAAGATGAACAGCGAATGGGCCTTCCTGACCCACCTGCGCGACATCGGTCGCCATCATGCCGACCGCTGGCTGAAGGCCAATTTCGACGACATCGAGGTCAAGTCGACCTTCATTCTGGACGACCTTTTCGGCGATTTCGGTCGCCCGCGCGAAAACAACGTTCTGGAACTCAAGCCCGGAAAGGCAGGCTGACATGAAGACCACGCTCTCCGCGCTCCCCCTCCTCCTGGTGGCTTCGCCCCTGCTGGCCCACATTCCCGACGGCGTGGACACACGAACGATGCTGAGCCTGGAGGGCCCGTCCGGCGGCGAGGGGATTTTCAACCAACCCATCGCCGAGGTGTCCCTGGCATCCGAAGGCATCGCCAGCCTGGCCGACCGCAACCTGCGCACGCGCTTTTGGACCATCGAGCCGGGCGGCTTCGTCCCGATCCACGATCATACCAACCGCCCCGCCCAGCTTGTGGTCCTGACTGGAGAGGTCATCGAATATTCCTCGGCCGCCGAAGACCCGATCCAACACGACACTGGCGGCCTCTCCATCGAAGAAGGCGAACTGGCCCATTGGTGGCTGAACGACGGGGACGAGACGGTCCACATGATCGCCTTCGACGTCTATCAGGTGAACGAGCCGCCTGCGGCGACCGACGGACCCCCCGGGCAGGACGGCATGGTCTTGCCGCAGGCCGAGGGGGCGGAGCTCGAACTGTTGGGTGCGGTCGATATCGACGCGCATTTCAGCGACGGCACCGGCGAAGGCCTGGTGCTCAGCAGCTACCGCGCCACGCTTCAGCCCGGCGGGGTTCTGCCCGACTTCACCGTGTCCGGCGAACCGCTTCAGGTCTTCGTCTGGGAGGGGAAGGTGACCGAGCATCATTCCGACGACGGCGCCAAGACCCTCACCACCCGCACCGGCGGCGCCATCTCGGGCACATCGACCGCCTGGTGGGAGAATTCCGACGAGACACCCGCCATCCTCTACTTCACCACCGTCGAACCCGTGGCCGAGGTCGAGGGCGTGCCGCGCACCGGCACGCTGGCCCACGGCAGCCACGGAGAGTAAGCCATGGCTGCTGCTGCAATGGCCGGACTGGGCGACGCGCTGGACGGCGTCCCCACCGAGACCCGCCGCACGGTCCTGCGCCGGTCGGCGATGATCGCGGTGATCGCGTTCCTGACGCTGATCGACCTGTTCGGCTCCCAGGCGTTGTTGCCAACGTTGATGGACACCTTCGACGTGTCCGCCGCGCGTATGGGCGTCGCGGTGAACGCGTCGACCATCGGCATGGCAGCGGCGAGCCTCATCGTGGCGCTCTTTGCCCGAAAGATCGACCGCAAGCGCGGCATCTGGATGTGCCTGGCGCTGCTGGCCATTCCCACAACGCTCCTGGCCCATGCGCCGGATCTGACCACCTTCACCGCCCTTCGCATCGTCCAAGGCGTCTGCATGTCCGCCGCCTTCACCCTGACGCTGACCTACCTGTCCGAGGAATGCTCTCTCACGGCCGTCGGCGGCGCCATGGCCGCCTACATCACCGGCAACGTGGCCTCGAATCTGTTCGGTCGCCTGCTGGCTGCCGAGATCGCCCAGGATTTCGGCCTGGCGCACAGCTTCTACGGCTTCGCGGCCCTCAACCTGACCGGCGCCCTGATCGCCTACTTCTACATCGGATCGAACGACGGCCCCGACGCCCACAAGGCCGAGGAATCCGGCTCCGTCCTCGCCGCCTGGGCCGACCACCTGTCGAACATCCGCCTGACGGCCATGTTCGGGATCGGATTCATCTTGCTCTTCGTCTTCGTGGCGACCTTCACATATGCCAACTCGATCCTGTCCCTGCCGCCCTTCGACCTGCCCCAAAGCCAGATCGGCCTGGTCTATTTCGTCTTCGTCCCCGCCATCCTGACCACGCCCTTGGCCGCCGCTGCCGTCCGCAAATACGGCTCCGGCATCACATTTTCGTCAGGTCTGGCCGCCACGCTGATCGGCCTGGCCCTCCTCCTGGCCCCCTGGCTACCCGGTTTCCTGCTAGGCTTGGCCCTGGTCGGCGCGGGTCTGTTCTTCGCCCAATCCGTCGCCACCAGCTATGTCGGCCGCGTCGCGACCCATGATCACGCGGCCGCGAACGGCCTCTATCTGGCCGCCTACTACCTCGGCGGCCTCTCCGGCGCCTTCCTGATCGGCCGCGTCTTCGAGGTCCAGGGCTGGGCCACCTCGGTCGGCGTTCTGGCCCTGCTGACGGCCCTGGCCGGCGCCCTGGCGCTCAAGATGCGCGGCCAAGCCTGACCAGACCAGTTGGATTACCGCCGCCACGCTGCTATCTCCAGGTGACCTAACGTCGGAAGGTTCGAAACAGGACCCCGCCGTTGGGATGTCGATCCGGCCCGCAGATGGGCCTGACGTCACCAGTGGAGGATACAACCCAATGAAACTGACCGCGACCCTTGCCGCGACCACCGTCCTTATGGCCAGCACCGCCTTCGCCCAGGACCGCGAAGGCTGGCCCGAAAGCTTCACCGTCGCCACCGCCTCACAAGGCGGCACCTATTTCGCCTATGGCTCCGGCTGGGCCAACCTCGTGGCCGAGGAGCTGGGCCTGACCGGCGGCGGCCAGGTCTCGGGCGGCCCCGGCCAGAACATGTCTCTCGTCCATACCGGCGAGGTCGAATTCGGGATGACCACCATGGGCCCCGCCGCCGAATCCGTTGCGGGCCTCAGCCCCATCGCGCCCGGCATCCCCATGACCAATGCCTGTGCCATGTTCCCGATGTACCAGACGCCGTTCTCGATCACGGCGCTCTCGTCCTCGGGCATCACCTCGGTCGACACGATCCCGGCTGGCGCGCGCATCGGCTTCGGCCCCGCGGGCTCGACCTCTGACACCTACTTCCCGCGCATGATGGAAGAACTCGGCGTCGAGTTCGACCGCCGCAACGGCGGCTGGTCCGACCTGGGCGGCCAGTTGCAAGACGGTCTGCTCGACGTCATCGCCTTCGCTGCCGGCGTGCCGGTCCCGGCCGTCAGCCAGCTTGAGGTGCAGACCGACATTAACATCGTCGAGTTCACCGAAGAAGAGCAGGAACAGATCCTGGGCGCCTTCCCCGTCGCCCCGTTCGAGATCGCGGCCGACACTTACACCACGCTGGAAGCCCCGGCGCGCTCGGTCTCCATGTGGAATTTCGCCATCGCGAATTGTGACCTGCCGGAAGACTTCGTCCACGCGGTGGTCGACGTCATCATGTCCGATAACGAGCGGATGGTGAACATCCACCGCGCCGCCCGCTCCACCCTGCCGGAGAACTGGGACAAGAACGGCGGCGTCATCGCCTGGCATCCGGGCGCGGCCCGCTGGTTCCAGGAAAACGCCGGAGCCGACATCCCCGCCGCCGAAATCCACGGCGGCTGACCCCCCTCCAAGGCCGACGGCACGCCTGGACCTTGTGGGTCCGGGCGTGCCTATTGAGGGACGACGCTTCCGGAGAGCCCGACATGACCGACCCGACCGCGACCGCCCCCAAGCCCGAAGACGCGGGCGCCGCGACGTCGGATCATCCCGACCATGTCATCGCCGAAGGCGTCGATGAAGACCCAGTCGAAGGCAATCGACGTGTTTTCGAAGGCACCAACTTCCTGCTGATCGGCGCCTTCGCGTTCCTCTACGCCTTCTTCCACATGGCCGCCTTGAACGGCCTGTCGGTGTCGGACCTGACCGGCATCAACCTGCCCTTCCTGCCGCAATTCCCGCTGGAGACCTGGAACTTCCGCATGGTCCACATTGCGGGCGGGCTGGCGCTGGGCTTCCTGCTTTACGCGGCCCACGGCTTCCAAGCCGACGACACCGCCTTGAAACGCACGCCCATGGTGTCCCTCGCGGCGCTGGCCTTGCTGATACCGGCGGGCATCTCGGCCGCCGCGGCGGTCTATGCGACGAGCCTGATCTATAGCGGCACCCTGCCCGAAGCTGGCGGCCTGACGGTCTGGATGTCCGCCCAAGCGGGCATGGATCAGTATGGCTTGGACGTCTGGTGGTTCGGCGTCCCCCTGCTGATCGCCACCTTCGGCGCCATCGCCACCGGCTGGGTCGAACGCAGGGGCCGGGGCGAATTCGCCGCCTCTGACCTGGTCCTGGCCGTCTGCGCCGTGATCGTCGCGCTCTACCTGATCTCGGTCTATGGCACGGCGGCGCGCAACGCCGTCGGCACGCCCTTCGTGCCCATCGGTGTGGCTTTCGCGGCGACTGCAGGCTCGGCCCTCATCATGGAATTGACCCGCCGCGTCGCGGGCCTGGCGCTGGTCATCATCACCGGCGTGTTCCTGGTCTACGTCTTCACCGCCCACATCCTGCCCGGCATCCTGTCCATCGACCGGCCTTATTCCTGGCACCGGTTCTTCGGCCACGTCTATTCAGACGCTGGCATCCTCGGGCCCACCACGGCGGTATCGTCCACCTACATCATCCTGTTCATCATCTTCGCAGCCTTCCTCCAGGCGTCCAAAGTTGGCGACTACTTTGTCAACTTCGCCTTCGCCGCCGCCGGGCGGGCACGCGGTGGTCCCGCCAAGGTGGCGATCTTCGCCTCGGGGCTCATGGGCATGATCAACGGAACGTCGGCCGGCAACGTGGTGGCGACGGGGTCGCTCACGATCCCGCTCATGAAGAAGGTCGGCTACCGCCCGACCACGTCGGGCGCCGTCGAGGCCGCCGCCTCGACTGGGGGCCAGATCATGCCGCCGATCATGGGGGCGGGCGCGTTCATCATGGCCGAGATCACCGGCATCCCCTATCAAGACATCGCCATCGCGGCGATCATCCCGGCGATCCTCTATTTCGTCTCGATCTACTTCATGGTCGATTTCGAGGCCGCCAAGCTGGGCATGCGGGGCATGCGCGACGACGAATTGCCCAAGCTCAAGCAGATGGCGCGCCAGGTTTATCTGTTCGTTCCGATCATCATCCTGATCGTCGCCCTGTTCCTGGGCTATTCGGTGATCCGCGCCGGCACGCTCGCCACCGTGGCGGCGGTCGTCGTTTCCTGGGCCTCGCCCGACCATTTCAATTTCCGCAAGATGAGTTGGTCGCTGCAACGGCTGCTGGTCCTCGCGATCACCGCTTTGTCAGCCGTGCTGATCGTGCTCTACATGACGACCACGCCGTCCGGCCCGGTATCGCAGCCAATTCCGCTGGTCTCGACCCTATCGCTGATCACCGGGCTGCTGGTGGCGGGCACCTTCGCGCTCGTGTCGATCCAGGAAATGCTAGAGGGCCACCGGATCGGCCTGGGCCTGCGCGGCATGATCAAAGCCATGGAGGCCGCGGGGGTCATGGCGATCCAGATCATCGCGGTTTGCGCCTGCGCGGGCATCATCGTCGGCGTCATCAGCCTGACCGGCGTCGGCGCCCGCTTCTCCTCGGTGCTCCTGAACATCGCCGAAGCGAACCAGCTTCTGGCCCTGTTCTTCGCCATGTGCATCGCGATCCTGCTGGGCATGGGCATGCCGACGACGGCTGCCTATGCGGTCGCGGCCTCGGTCGTGGCCCCCGGCCTGATCCAACTGGGCATCCCGGCGCTGACAGCCCACTTCTTCGTCTTCTACTTCGCCGTCGTCTCGGCCATCACGCCGCCCGTCGCTTTGGCCAGCTACGCCGCTGCCGGCATCTCGGGCGCCAACCCGATGGCCACCTCGGTCGCGTCCTTCAAGATCGGCATCTCGGCCTTCATCGTGCCGTTCATGTTCTTCTACAACTCGGCGATCTTGATGGACGGCACCTGGTTCGAGGTCATCCGCGCCGCCGCCACCGCGATCTTCGGCGTCTTCATGCTGTCGTCGGGCGTCCAGGGTTGGTGGGTTGGCGGGCGCGCCAATCCGGTCATCCGCATCGCCCTGATCTTGGTGGCGCTCTTGATGATCGAAGGCGGCCTGATCTCCGATCTGATCGGCATCGGCGGCGCGGTTGCGCTGTTCCTGCTGGCCCGGGTGACGCAAGGCAAGGCGGATGAGACCGCGTCCGCCGAACGTCAGACGTAGATCAGACCTACGTCAGACGTGGATCAGACGTCATTTTTCGCCAGCAGATCGGCCAAGATCGGGTTCGGAAACTGCCGCTCGACGGTCAGCGCATAGAAGGTCTCGGTGATATCCAGGTCGAAGGGCGCGGTCTTCAACAGACCCGCCGCGATCTCATCGGCCAGCACCACGGCCGGCGCCACGGCCAGCCCCAGCCCCTCCCGCGCGAGCAGCCGGACCATGGCCATATCGTCCACTTCCGCCGCCACCCGAACCCGGACGCCCAGCCGGGCGGCCAGCGAGTCGAAACCCACGCGAATAGGGCTCTCGGTCGGCAGGATGACGGGTTCCGTTTGTAGAAGTTCCCGAAGAGATCCGTGGTTTACTCGCTCCGGCACCCCATGGATCGCAATATCCTGCGACCCGATCCGATGCGCCATCACCGGCGTCCCCCGATCCCTTGGCGGTAATTCCACACCCAGCACCACATCCAATGCCAACGCCCTCAGCCCCTCGACCAAAGCCGGTTGATCCCCCGCCTTCAGCACGATCTCCACATCGTCCCGCCCAAGGACGGGTCGCAAAAACTGCAACTGAAAGTTCCGCGACAACGTTGCCGTCGCCCCCACCCGCACGATCCGCCGGGCCGTTCCGGTCCGCGCCAGTGTCGCCAGAAGCTCGTCCCCCGCCCCAAAAATCCGGTCCGCATGATCCAAAGCGATCCGCCCCGCCTCCGTCAGCACCAACCGCCGCCCCTGCCGGTCGAACAGGTTCTGTCCGAGCCGGTCCTCTAATTGTCTGATCTGGGTGGATAATGCGGATTGCGACAGGTTCAGCCGCTCCGCCGTCCGAGTCAGGTTCCCGTCATGGGCGACGGCGCGAAAGTAGCGGAGATGGTGATAGTTCAGAGCCGGCATCGTTCCATAATAGTGAACAATAACGTGCGAACAATGAATTTCCCCAGATTCATCTCCGGCCCTACATCCGCCGAAACCCGTCCTCCGGAGGCAGACCATGTCCCTGATCCCATTCCTCGGCCCTCTCGCGCTCCTCGCCGTCGCTGTATTGCTGCGCCGCCCCGTCGCGCGCGGCGATCGCCTGCTGCACGCGCCCGAATATGCTGCCTTGGCAGCGCTCGCCGTCTCCGCTCTGGCGAGCCTCGGGCTCGCGATCCAGGGCCCGGTCACCAGCCCGCTGATCGGTGTGAACGGCGTCGGCTTCTCGGTCCGAACAGACGTTGTCGCAATGGCCTTGGCGCTGACCGTGTCTTTCGTCGGTTGGGTTGTGCTGCGGTACTCGCGTACTGCGCTCGATGGCGAGCCGGGGCACGCCAAGTTCCTATCCGGCATGTCAGCGACGTTGGCTTGCGTTCTTTTATTGGTCACAGCAGGCAACCTCGTTCAACTGGTCGGCGCCTGGATCGCCGTGGGCTTGGGCCTGCGCGGTTTGATCCTGTTCCGGCCGGACCGGCCGCGCGCCCAGCGCGCCGCAAAGAAGAAGCTGGTGGGCAGCAGCATCGGCAGCGCCGCCCTGTTGATGGCGGCCATTGTGTTGGCCGGTGGCTACGGTACGACCGACATCGCCACGATCTCGGAGGCGGCTCGTGCCGGGGACGCGCCGGGACACACCTGGTTGATCGTCCTCGGATTGGCCGTTGCCGCCATTTTCAAGTCGGCTCTGATCCCAACCCATGGTTGGTTGACCGAAGTCATGGAGGCCCCCACGCCTGTTTCCGCCCTTTTGCATGCGGGCGTCGTAAATGCGGGCGGATTCTTGTTGATCCGGTTTGCGGATGTCCTGCTGACGGCACCCGGCGTGTTGGCCGTGCTGGCTCTGGTCGGCGGCTTCTCGGCCCTGGTCGGCGCGGCCGTCGCGTTGACGCAGCCCAGCGTCAAGAACGCCCTCGCCTGGTCCACCTGCGCGCAGATGGGCTTCATGGTTCTTCAATGCGGCTTGGCCCTGTTCCCGCTGGCGCTGCTGCACATCGTGGCCCATTCGCTCTACAAGGCCCATGCGTTCCTTGCCTCCGGCGGGGCCGTGGATCAGGTGGCGTCGATCCGGCGCCCCGGACCCGTGGCGGTTCCGGACGTGACGGCCGTCGCGAAGGCCTTCGGCATCGCCTTGGTCGTCTACTTGACGGTCGGCTTCGCCTTCGGGCTGACGGGCAAGCCGCCGCAGGCGATTGCTTTGGGCGCGATGCTGATCTTCGGTGTGGCTTACCTGATCGCCCAAGGCCTTGCCGATTCGGCGCCGCGCGCCTTGACCGGGCGGGTCACTCTACTGTCGCTGGCGGCAACGCTTGGCTACTTCGCTTTCCAGGCTGGCGCGACCGCCTTGTCGGCTGGCACGCTTCCGCCGCCGCCAGCGCCCGATGGCCTGGTCTGGGCTGTGATCACCCTCTCGGTCGCCAGCTTCGGCCTGGCCGCTTTCGCCCAGGCCACCTTCCCGCTCTGGGCTGGGCATCCGGCCATGGCAGGGATGCGGGTGCATCTCGTGAACGGTCTTTACCTTAATGCCCTTGCGGATCGGTTCACCGGTCACCGGGCTCAGCGCAAAGGAGCGTCGGTATGAACATGCGCCACGTCCAATTCCCCGGCCCGATCCTGGAACTGGTGGCCGCAGCCGAGAATGCCGTCCGCCAGGTCCCGCCCGCCTTCCCGCTGACGGCAACGGTCGCGGTGAACCCTTGGCTGGGCCAGTTGCAACAGCCCCGCGCGGAGACCGCCTATCGCATGGCCCACACCACCGGCGCCCGCATTGCGCGGCCTCGGGCGGAGCTGGCCGAGATGGTGTCCGACGGGCGCATACATGGGGACGATCTGGCGGCGGCGGCCGTCGCCCTGGACATGGAGATCGACGCCTTGCGCGCCGCCATCGCGACCCAAGCCGCAGACCCCGCGCCCATGCCGACGATTGCCGATCTGGCTGCCGAGTCCACCGGGACCGATTGGCCCGACTTCGTGGCTGACCGCATCGGGCTCTGGGCTTCGACCCATTACGACCAGGGCCAAGCACTCTGGCCTGCGCTAGGGGGCACCGCCTTCGCGTCTTGGCGGGCCTTCGCCATGCGGGACCTGACACCGGGGCTCTTTGGCCTGCCGGGCCTGCCCGCGCGTGTGGCGGCGTTGTCTGACGAGCCGCGTATCGCATTCGCCATCGCGTGCGAGGCATTGGCGTTGGATGCGCAGGCGGCGCCACTCTATTTCCATCGCTTGTTGGCCACGCTGGACGGCTGGGCACAATTGATCCGGGGGCGCGGCTGGGTGGCCGAACGGGATGGCGGTGATGACGGCGATGCCTTTGCGTTGCTGACCATCCGCCTGTTGTGGGAGATCGCCCTAAAGGAAGCCTATCCGGATTTGGCGCTGCCTTGGGCCGATCTGCAGACCGCATATGCCATGCCCGCGGAACCGACGACGGACCAACGGATCGACATGGCTTTGCAAGAGGCCGCCGATCGCAGCGCCGAGCGCCGACTGGCCGCCACCTTCGCAGAGCCTGCGGCCCCGCGCGCGGACACACGGCCCGCGATCCAAGCCGCGTTCTGCATCGACGTGCGGTCGGAGGTGTTCCGCCGGGCGCTAGAGGCCGCGGATGACGGCGTGGAAACCATCGGTTTCGCCGGGTTCTTCGGCCTGCCGGTCACGCACCACGCCGCCGCCTCGGATATCGAGGAAGCCCGCAGCCCCGTTCTTCTGAAGCCTGGCCTGGCCGCCGATGCCCACGTGGCCGAGCCCGACGACCTGGCCGCCCGCATCCAGGCGCGGTCTGGGCGGGCTTGGAACCGGTTCAAGATGGCGACCGTGTCGGCCTTTGCCTTCGTCGAGGCGGCGGGGCCGCTCTATGTCTCGAAATTGGTTCGCGATGCCTTGGGCCGGGGCTCGGCGCCGGGCGTGCCGCCGGCCCCGCATCTGGACATGGCGCCGGCCGACCGGGTCGGCGCCGCGGCAGGTGTGTTGCGGGCCATGTCGCTAACGTCGAACTTCGCGCCCGTGGTCTTGATCGCGGGTCACGGCGCCCATGTCACGAACGCGCCGTTCGCCAGCGCCCTGCAATGCGGAGCTTGCGGCGGGCATGCGGGTGACGTGAACGCGCGCATCTTGGCGGCGCTGTTGAACGACGCGGATGTTCGCGCGGACCTGCCGACCCAAGGGATCGAGATCCCAGAAGACACGATCTTCGTTGCCGGTCTCCATGATACGGTATCCGACGAAATCACGCTGTACGACGTGGCGTTTGGAAGTGATATCGACCGCTTGCGGGCGGCCCTGAAGAACGCGGCCAAGATTGCGCGGACCGAGCGGGCGGCCCGTCTGTCCCGCGCGGATGATCCCGCCACCATCCCAAGGCGCGGTGGCGACTGGGCCGAGATCCGGCCAGAATGGGGCTTGGCGGGGTGCCATGCGTTCATCGCTGCGCCGCGATCCGTCACGGCAGGACGCGATCTGAAGGGCCGCACCTTCCTGCATAGCTACGATTGGAGGGCGGATACCGGCTTCGCAACATTGGAGTTGATCCTGACCGCGCCCGTCGTCGTCGCCTCGTGGATCGCGCTGCAATATCACGGCTCGACGACCGCGCCCGACCAGTTCGGGGCTGGCGACAAGCTGCTGCACAACGTCACCGGCGGCATCGGTGTGATCGAGGGCAGCGGCGGGCATCTGCGGGTCGGGCTGCCTTGGCAATCGGTCCATGATGGTGAGGACTTACAACACGAAGCCACCCGCCTGTCGGTTGTCATCGCCGCGCCGAAGGACGCCATCGGCGATGTCTTGGCCAAGCATGATCAGGTCCGAGCGCTGTTTGCCAATGGTTGGTTATCGCTGCACGCCATGGGTGAGGACGGACGTCTGGACCATCGCTACACGTCCGAGGGCTGGGTCGCGCGCTAACCTTCAACGGCCGGTAACCTTGGCTCGAAGCCGTTCCAATACCTCGGCTCGGGCGCGGTCGCGGCCATGGGCTTTGCGCAACGGCTCGGCATGGGCACGGCGGCCGGCGATTTCCAGGTTCAATTGCCGCAGCTGATCGGTTCGCCATCGGCCATGCCGGTCGCGCGCAATCTCGCCACTGATATTTGCTGCGGGGGCCAACGGGGCACGAAGCCCCTCAGCGCGGGCTTCCAAGTCGGCGATGGCGGCCCGTGCCCGGGCCAGCACTTGGCCCGACCGCTGGGCCCTGAGATCGGCGAGGGCCTGCAACCGGGTCAGCGCGTCGGTCTTCATGTCATGTCCTCACCGTTGAGGGTCCGCGCAAAGCGGATCGCTGCCGCCACGGCGGCGAAATGCGCCCGGTCGATCGGGTCGCCGATCTCGACCGAGGCATGCAGGGCCCGTGCTGTCGGCGGATCCGAGAAGATCGGCACGCCCGCCTCGGTCGCCGCCTCGCGGATGCGCGCGGCGATGGCATCGACGCCCTTGGCCAGGCAAACCGGCGGGCTGGGATCGAGCGGCGACCATTTCAGCGCGACGGCGTAATGGGTCGGGTTGACGACGATCACTGTCGCGTCGGGCACGTCGGCCAGCATGGTGTTCATGGCGATCTCTTGCGCGCGCTGCCGCCGCTTGGCCTTCAGCGCCGGATCGCCTTCCGACTGCTTGGTTTCGTCCAGAACTTCCTGCCGGGTCATTCGGTTCTTCGCCATGTGCGAATGGTGCTGCCACGCATAGTCGATGGCGGCGATGGCCAGGGACACGACGGTCACGGGGATGACGAATTCGGTCAGGACCTTCGGCAAGAGCGCCACGGTCATGCGGGGGTCCAACGTAACGGCGCCGATCATCTGATCCGCATGCCGCCACAGGAACCAAGTTAAGATGAAACCGTAGAGGGCCATCTTGGCCGCAGATTTCGCGAACTCGAACAAGCCGGTCGCGCCGAATTTGTTCTTGGCATTGGAAATCAGTGAGATACGCGACAGCTTCGGTTGCACCTTTTCGGGTGCGAAGATGAAGGCCCGTTGCGCGAATAGGACCGCCACGACCAGCGCGGCCGGGACGATCACGATCAACCCTGCCAGCACCAGTGTTTCCGCCAAAACCTCGCCCGCCCGCCCGCCGCCGCCCGTGCGTACGGGCACCGATAACCGATCCGCCTCGGCCAGCAGCGTGCCGCCCAGATCCATGAATCGGCCCCCGATCGTGGGGGCCATCAAGGTAAGGCAAACCAGAACGCCCAGATAGCTCGCCCCGACCGATAGGTCCTGGGACTTGACGATTTCGCCCTTGCGGCGCGCCTCCAGCAGCTTCTGCGGTGTCGGCTCATGGCTCCGTTCTGCGCCGTCCTCGCCGCTCATGGCAGCCCCCCCATCACTGGATCGCCCAAGGTTGCGACCATGGCGGCTTTCCACACGGTCAGGATCAGGGGTGCCGACAGCAGAAGCACCACCCCCGCTAGGGCGGTGATCGCCGGAGCACCGACCAGCGCCACCATCAGCTGCGGCATCGCCCGGTTAAGAACGCCCATGGCCGCGTTGTAGATCAGCGCCACCAGGGCGAACGGCGCCGCAAGGCCGACGGCCAGCGAAAAGGCGTGGCCGATCCGGGAGACGCCCCATCGCACCAGATCGCTGCCATCGGACCATTGGCCGGGCGGCAAGACGTCGTAGCTGCGGATCAGCATCTCGACCAGCATCGACGGAAGGCCGATCGCCATCAGCAGGGCCAGCCCCGCCATGTTCAAGACATTGCCGATGGCCGATGACGGCTCCTGCGCGCCGAAGAGTTGCGACAGGGAGGTGAGTTGCGCCGCCATCATTCCGGCCATCAGCAGGGCTTGCGCCAGGAACCGCAGAACGGCGCCCAGGGCCAGCCCGGTGGCCGTTTCGGAGGCGATGATCCAAGGTCCCAAGACCGTCGGCAGCTCCACCGCCGGTGCAACCGCCGCCGCCAATGCGAAGGCGGCGACGAACCGCACGCGCGCGGGGATCATCGCGTCGCCCAGGCCCGGTACCAGCAGCATCAGCCCGCCGATCCGAAGGAATGCGGCAAAGAGCGACGTCAGCATCGGTGCCACCACGTCGTGCAGGGACAGTAGCCCCTCGATCATGCGGCGACCGAACCGACGATCGCGGGCGTGGCCCGGGGGCCGATCTCCTCGTAGGACAGGACAGGATTGGTCAGGCCGCGGGTGGCCGCGATGGTGCGGATGAAGCGGCGGCGGCGCGCGGATGTGACGATGGCCACATGGGTTCCCTGCTCGGCCGCGCGCCCGACGCCTTCGACCAGGCCTTGGGCCAGTTTCTGCAAGCTGTCCGGCGGCAATGCGATTTCTCGTGCGCCGCCGGCACCCTGCATTTGATGACGCTCGAACGCGTCCTCCCAACCGGGGGCCAGTTGCAGCAGCGGCAAGGTTCCATCCGCGCGCTTGATGTCCGTGGTGATCTGATCCGCCAGGCGTTGGCGCACCTGTTCGGCCAGGTCTTCGGCGGGCAACCCCATGTCCCGCATCTCGGCCATGGCTTCCAGAATGACGGGCAAGTTGCGCACCGACACCCGCTCGGCCAGCAGCAGGCGCAGAACCGTGAGCAATAGTTCGGGGGCGACCTTGGACGGGACCAGATCATCCAGAAGCCGCCGATTGGCCATGGCGCGGGTCGGGTCCGAGACCTGGGTAAAGGCCTCCAGCAGTCGGTTGAGCCCGCGCAACCCCAGAAGGCGTGGGAAGCTGGACTTAATGACTTCCATAAGGTGGGTCGCCAGGACCTCGCCGGGGGTGACGACGGTTTCGCCCATCAGATCGGTCGCCTCCGATGACGGGACCCAGCGGGCCGGTGCGCCATAAACGGGCTCCTTCACGTCGGTGCCGCCGACCGCCGGGCTGGCGCCCGGGCCGGTTAGCAGCAGCACGTGATTACGCTCCAACCGGTCGCGGGCCTCCTCGACCCCGTGAACGCGGATGACGTAGGTTCCGGCTGGCAGGCCTGGATCGTCGGTCAACCGGATCTCAGGCAGGATGATGCCGAAGGACTCCGCGATGTGATCGCGCAATCCCGCAATGCGGCCATCCAGCCCCGAGGCCGGGTCGAGTGCCAGATCGACCAGATCCATGGCGAATTCCACCCGGATGTCGTCCAGCGCCAAAACATCTCCGATGTCGCGTCGCGGTGCCTCCACGGGGGGAAGATCCTCCGGCGTGTCAGGGACCCGCATCGCCCGAAGGCGCAGGATCGCGGCACCCGCCAACAGCAGGGCTCCCGCCATGAATGGGGCAAAGGGCAGGCCGGGCACGAAGGCGAAAACCGTCATGATGAATGCGACCGTCAGCAAGGCCGCCGGATGCTTGCCGATCTGCGCGATGATCTCGACATCCACCGCGCCCGTGCCGCCACCCCGGGCGAGCAGCAGGCCCGACGCGATCGAGATGATGACCGCCGGGATCTGTGACACGAGACCGTCGCCCACCGTCAAGATGGCATAGGTCTCGGCGGCCTCGCCGATGGGCATGCCGTGGGCGAACATGCCGACCGACAAGCCGACGACCAGATTGAGCACCGTGATCAGAAGGCCGGCGACGGCGTCGCCCTTCACGAACTTCGACGCCCCGTCGAGCGAGCCGAAGAACGTCGTCTCCGCCAATTCCAGTTCGCGTCGACGCTTGGCCTCCTCATGGTCGATGGCGCCTGCCGACATGTCGCTGTCGATGGCCAATTGCTTGCCCGGCATGCCGTCTAGCGCGAACCGGGCGCCCACTTCGGCCATCCGCGTCGCGCCCTTTGTGATGACCATGAAATTGACGATCAGAAGCACGCCGAACACGACCAGGCCCAATGCGACGCTGCCGCCCATCACGAAGCTCGCGAACCCTTCGATGACATGGCCCGCGGCGTCGGTGCCGGTATGGCCCTCGCCGATGATCAGCTTGGTGGACGAGACGTTGAGCGATAGCCGCAGCATCAGCGACGCCAATAGGATCGTCGGAAAGGCCGAGAAATCCAACGGCCGCTCGATGAAGAGCGTCGTCGTGAAGATCAGGATCGCCAGCGCGAAGGACGCTGCAAGGCCGATGTCCAGGACCCATGACGGCATCGGCAAGATCATCATTAGGATGACTGCCATCAAGGCGAGCGCCAAGAGCACCGTTGGCTGGAATAGATGTCTCATGACTGATTGCCTCGGGGGACGATAGTTGCCCAGAGGCTAGGGTCAGAGGGTTAAGATCCGGTTTAGGATGACGGTGCCGTCAACAGGTCCGACAGCATCTCTCGGAGCATCGCTGCCCGCTCCAACTCGTCTTCCGCTTGAGCGAGATCGCCGCCCGCAATCCCTTCCGGTCTCTCGGGCCCCTCTCCGTCAGAAAGCAAGCGCGCCACGGCGGCCCGAGGGTCTTGATCACCGTCGCTTGCCCTGGCCGCGACGGCATCGAAATCCTGAACCAACCACGGCTCCGCCGGTGGTTCGCTCCCGTCGACCTGTTCCGGTTCAGTTGCCGCCGCCATGAAGAGGCGGGCTGTCATGTCCATGCCATAGCTGGAAAATAATGCCGCAGCACGTTGGGCTGCGGGATGGGTCAAGTCCAGGTCGCCACGCAGGCGCATCGCAGCTGCCGCGGCTTGGCCGGCAGGCAGATGATCGAGCACCTGTTCTAGAATATCCTCCGATGACACAGCGCCATCCGTTGCG
>JBCDCW010000042.1:0-18412 GCA_039180995.1 Pseudomonadota bacterium | reverse complement strand
GAGATCCTGACGGCGACCAAGGCGGATATCGGCGTTGCCATCGCCTTCGGCGATGGCACGCGCCCAGCACCCGGGCCGCTGATCCTCTATGGTTCCGGCATGACGCCGCTGCCGGACCAGTTGGCCGCGATCTTGCCCGGCTACGCTTTGTCGACCGTGGGCGGCTTCCTGATCGAAACCCAACTGCTGGCAAAGTACCCGCTGGCGCAGCAGGTCTTCGAGGGCCTGGGTCTGGCCGAAAAGGTGGGCGGCACGTGGCGGATGCCCGCCTTGCTGGGCACCGTCTCGGACCCGCGCGGCTGGCTTCTGTCGGAAGGTATACTTGGCCAGAACGGCGATTTCGACGTGGCCGGGTTCGCCAAATGGCTGTCCGGTCTTCCCGCGATCACCGGCCCCCATGGCCTGACGGTCGCGCCGAAAGCCGACGGGGTCGCGCTAAGCGGCCTGCCCTACGGCTTCGCCGTCGCGCTGACCGGCAAGGACGATGTGGCCAGCGTGACGCTCGGCGCCAAGAAGATCGACATCGCGGACGGCAGTGGCACCTTGGAAAATCTCCAACTGGCCGTGTCCCTCGGGCCATCCGCCACGCCGGGCGTCAGCGGTGGCATGCGGATCGAGACGGCCAGCGGCGGGCCGGATGCTGTCTATGCCGATATCGGCTACGCCAAGACATTCGACCTTACGGTCGGCCAGATCGGAAGCAACGCAGCCTCCGGCCTGCGCTTCGACATCTTGCCCTTCAAGGGGCTGGGATCGCTGGTCGAACAGGCTGCCCGGCAGGTGCCGGCGCAGATCCTCGCCAAAGTCGTCCCGATCCTGCTGACCGAGTTAGATAAGGCCGGCGCCCCAGACATCGCCCAAGCGCTGCGGACGGCCGGGACCGATCTGGATGTGGCGGCTTTGGTCACCGCCATTTCACAGGCCAATCCCTTCGACGCCGCAACGGTCGAACGAGCGGCCCTCGACTGGCTCACCGGAAGGATGAGCGCGACCAACGCTCCGAAATCCGCTGCCGCGGCGGTGGCCCTGCTGACGCCCCTCTTCGGGGCGGCGGTCTCGTCCAAAGGGGGCCTGGTTCTCTATACGCCGTCGAAATCACTGCCGCTGACCTTCCAGATCGGGCGGGATGACAGCACCGGCACGCCTTTGCTGGGGCTCTGGACCGATCTCGATCTGCCGGATTTGGGCCGCATCCGCCCCCGCATCGACCGGACGGGGATCGGGATCCCCCTGACCGGTTCGGCCGGTCCGGTCTTCAGCTTCGGCTCCGATGTGACCATCGCGTTTGACGGCGATATCGGCCCGCAACTGGCGCTGGGGCTCGATGGCAACGACCTGGCATTGACCTTCGATCTGATGGGCTCGGCGTCCGGTGGCGCGCCATCCCCGTTGGCCCGGCAATTGCTGCCCGAATTCTTCCCGGCCCGCGGCAGCGGCGATCCCCTGTCGAAGCGGGTCGAAGACTGGGCGCTTCAGGCGCTGACCCAAGCGGTTCCACCTTATGTCGCAGCGGTTTTGCTGAACCAATCCTCGGTCTCGGCCTGGATGGGTCAGCCGCTCTTTGGTCCGCGTGGCGGGCCCAGCCCGGCCCAAGTCCTGACCGGAGCGGGCGTGATCACCGACACAAATGGCACCTATGCCCTGGTGCCCTTCGCCACATTGGCCGCCATGACGCCCGAGGTCTTCGCCGCCAAGTTCCTGCGGGCGCTGCTCGCCCAGGAAGTCGAGGTGCTGACCTTTGGCGACAAGCAGCAAGGCAGCCTGTCGGTCGGCCCTGATCCGCTAGATCCAAACGCGTTCGGCGTGCGGGTCGTCGCCGCCGATTTGAGGGTGCCCAAGCTCGACTTCGTCACCCTGCAACTGGGGGCCGAAGACACCGATTGGATCGGTAAGTCCGGCGGCCCCGCGACCGCCAAGCGGGGGGTGGGTGTCTACGTCCCGATCACCGACGATAAGGCGGGCCTGCCCACCCCGCATTTTTCCGCACTCAGACTAAATTTCGTCAATCTGGGCGTCGACTTCACGGGGCAGGACGGGCGCCCGCTGGTGGATTTCACCCGTTTCAAACTGGGCGGCGTGTCACCCAGAGCCTTCGTGGATCTGGACCTCAAGGGCAGCCAGCCGCCGGACGTGGCCTTCGGGGTCGCCGGGCAGCTCGACGATATCGCGATCAGCGTCGCCCCCGCGAATGTCACGCCGGGTGATGGCGGGAACCCCGTCGCCAAGAACCTGCTGGGCTCCGGCGAACCGGTGAAGGGCAAGGACAACAGCGCCTCGACCAATCCCGCGTTCTCGGTCTTGGGCGCCTATACCAAGAAACCTCTGGTCGAACTGACCCGCGACGGCAAACCGGCCAACCCGATCATGATCCCCGTCCAGCGCAGCTTTGGCCCGTTGCAAGTGGCGGATGTGGGATTCGGCTGGACCCAGGAAACCGAGATCCTGGACCTGATCTTCGATGGCGGCCTGTCGCTGGCGGGGCTCAGCGCGCAAGTCGAAGGGCTGACGGTCGGCGTTCCGGTGACCACAATCACCGACCTGGGCAGCTACACGCTGGACCTGCGCGGCCTGGGGATCGAATTCAAGGGCGGCGCCGTTACCATCGAAGGCGGCCTTGTCAAAACCGAGGGCGACAAGGGCAACATCGAATATAACGGCGCCGCCATCGTCCAAGCTTCGGTCTTCGGATTGACGGCGCTTGGCTCTTACACGCTGCTGCCGACGACCGACGACCCCAAGGGCCCGACGGCGCCCAGCCTCTTCATCTTCGGCGCGCTTCAGGCCCCGCTGGGCGGCGTGGCCGCCTTTTTCATCACCGGCGTGGCCGCCGGCTTCGGGGTAAACCGCGCCCTTTTGCTGCCCGACATAAGCGAAGTGCAGGACTTCCCGCTGCTGCCTGGCAATTTCAGCGGCGGCGATCAAAAGATCGGCGACGTCTTGGCCAAGTTATCGAACGTGGTGAAGCCGGAAGTCGGCCAATATTGGCTGTGCGCCGGGCTCACCTTCACCTCGTTCGAGCTAATCGACGGCCTTGCCCTGCTCTTCATCCAATTCGGTCGCCGGTTCGAAATCGACTTGCTGGGCCTGGCCTCGGCACCGCTGCCCAAGGGCCTGCCCAAGAACGATGCACTCGCCTATATCGAGTTGGCTCTGAAAGCGACGATCATCCCCGAAGAGGGGTTTATCTCGGTTCAGGCACAACTGACGCCCAATTCCTACGTCCTGGCCAAACCCTGCCGCCTGACCGGCGGCTTCGCTTTCATGCTCTGGCTCCGCGACATCGAGGCAGCGGATGGCACCCCCATCAGCGCGGGCCAATTCGTCATCTCGCTGGGCGGGTACCACCCCGCCTTCAAAGCCCCCAGCTATTACCCCACCATTCCCCGACTGGGCCTGGAATGGCTGATTGATGTCAGCGTTGGCCGGGTCTCGATCACGGGTGGCACTTATTTCGCGCTGGTGCCCACGGCGATCATGGCGGGCGGCTATCTTAAGGTCTTGTTCGAGGCCGGGCCGCTGTCGGCCTGGCTCGATGCCTCGGCCAATTTCCTGATCCAGTGGAAGCCGTTCTACTATTCGGTGGAAATCGGTGTCTCCATCGGCGTTCGCTTCAAGGCGAAGATTGGCGGCATCTCGATCACAATTTCCGTGTCTTTGGGGGCCAAGCTGCTGCTGATGGGGCCGCCGACCCATGGCCAGGCCGATGTCAGCTTCTTCATCGTCTCATTCACCATCCCGATCGGCTCCGGCGAGACCGCGACGACACCCAACACGCTGCAATGGACCGCCTTCGAGGAAGGGTTCCTGCCACCCGACACCGACGATCAGTCGCCACACAAGCAGATGACCGCCGAGTTGACCGCCGCACCCAAGGCGCCCAACAGCGCCCGCCGCCAGCCGCTAAAGCTGGCGGTCGCCAGCGGCCGCCTGGGCGGCGACAACGCCCAGGGTGGCGATTGGGTGGTGCGGGCGGTGCCCTTCACCCTGCGGGTCGACACCGTGATCCCCGCCAGTGCGATCACCTTCGCTGCGACCAAGACCAAGCTGACCGGCCCGGCGATCGGCATCCGCCCCATGGGCGAACCCGACATGGCCGCACCGATGACGATCACGATCCTCGATCCCTCCGGCAAGCCCGTCGATCTGGCGGCCCGCGGCGTCGACCTGGCGGCCATCGCGGGCGGCGCGCCAGCCGCGCTCTGGTCGCGCGCGGGCCTCAGCCCGGATCAGGCCCCCGATGCCAAGACGATGTTGATCGACGGCGCCCTGCTGGGCAGCACGCTGGGCTTCACGTCATACCTCCTGGTCGGCGACATCCCAGCTTTCCAGATCGGCAATCTGGCCTATGACTTCGCCAAGAAGGTCATCCAACTGCCCTTCGCCGAACCCCCGGTCTATGGCCCCGCCCCGAAGATCGACCAGACAGCTGCCATCAGCCGCATGAAATCCACGCTGATGAAGCCGCCAATCGTCGAGGCCCGGAACGCGGCCTTGGCCAGCTTGCGCGCGGTCGCCATCGACGCGCCTGCCGATCCCGATCTGTCGGTCATGGCCGACGCTGCGGATCTCATCGTGCAATCGCCGCCTGTCCTGGCCCATCCGGGCATCTACCAAGCCCCCCTGCCCACCTCCGGGCCGACCGGCAAGCGCATCGCCGCCTTCCGCCGCACTGCCCCGGCAGCGCCTGCCCCGACCCGCCCGACACGCGCGCCCGAGTTGGTTGCCATGCTGCGCCGCGACCGCGTGGATGCCGCCGCCGAGGCGGCCCATCCCGCGTTGGCACCGCTGGCCTTCGCGACCGACGACCGCTTCGATACCCGGCCTGACGACACCCAGGCGCGCCTGCGGCGCGGTCACGCCACGATCCATGCGCTGGACGACCGGGTCCCTCATCGTCTGACATTGCGGCAAAGCGAACAGACCCGCGCCGTCGCGCTCGATGCCGTGGGGGCGGTCCTGGCCGACCGCCGCCTGCCCGGCGATGGTAGCTGGGTCGTTCCCCAAGGCAGCACGCAACTGGTAATGCAAAACGAAGGCGAGCAGACCGATGACACCGCCGGTTGGCAGATCGACTCGCCGCTTCTGCGGCTGGGTCCGGCCTTGGCGATGGGCGATGGCTGCCTGCTACGGGTGCAGAATTGCGGCGATCCCAGGCGCGCCACCGGATCGGTCGAAGCGGGCGATCTTCTGTCCGACAATGCCGTGACCGGGGCGGGTGGCCAGCTTGAAAAGGGGTGGGTCATGACGATCTTGCCCGGTGCCGTCGCGCAGGTCGTCGTGACGACCGACTTGACCCCTGAAGAGGCGCGCGCGGCGCTGCATCTGACCTGGCTGCGCCACGCGGTGCCGGGCCTTGGCCCGACCGATAGGTTGACGGCGACCCGCGTGGACGGGATCGAAGGCGGCAGCCGTCTGATCTACGCCCTTACCCCGGCGGACGACGCTGCCAGCCAGGCCCTCACGCTGGTCACCTGGATCGACGGTCCTGCCAAGGCGCCCGGCCAGATTCTGTCGGTGCGCGGCGCGGACCGCGCCCGGCCCGCGCCCTACACTCCGGAGGACGATCTTCCAGCTCTCCGCCCCTGCGCGACCGATTGGACAATCGCCGCGCGGCCCGTCGCGGTGGACCTGACCCCGATATCGCCCGAAGACAGAACCGCCGCAGACGGCCTCGCCCGCCTCGGACCGGATGCAGAGGCCCGCCGAACCACCATCGCGGAGACCGCGCCATGACCGAACCGCTCGCCACCGCACCTGCCACGGTCGGGCCGGGCGAAATCCGGTTCTACGACCGGATCGCCCCACCCCTGAAAGCCGGCGCGCACCAACTCGACGTCAAACAGACCATCACCGGCCTCTCGGGCGTCCAGCCGGATCCATTCACCGCACCGCAAGGTTTCGACGTGACCGCCCCGCGGTTCCGCATCTCGCCGGGCAGTATCCAACAGGTCTATCCACCCGCGAACCATATCGGCGGCTTCGACGGGGCGCTGCCCAGCATCGTGCTGAAGGAATTCGCGCTGCCCTGGATGCGCACCGTCGACCCCAAGGCGCAGACCGACGACCCCCGCCCCTGGGTCGGGCTGCTGACCCTTGCCGGAGACGAGTTGCCCCGAACCCCGGCGCAAGAGAAAGCACTGGCTGCCGCCGTCAAGGCCGGGCGCCTCGACCGTTCGGCCCTGGCGGATCCGAGCGCCAAGACGACCGAGCCCCGGTCCATCCCCGTGGCAGAATTCGTCAAGCCGACGGAGACGTCGGTCCTGCCCCCCGCTCTCGGACCGATCTCGGCGACCGATGGGGACACGGTCTTGGCCACCGACATGGACATCGCCTTCTTCCGGCAGATCGCGCCCACCGGCGACGAACTGGGCTATCTGGCCCATGGCCGCGTGGTGAACACCGATGGCAAGGTCATCCTGGGCATGGATGAAGATGGCGCCTTCTCGGTCGTCACAGGCAATCGGATGACGACGAACGGCGCCAAGAACACCGTCTATCTGGTGTCTTACGAAGGGCATCTCGCCCATCTTCCCGGCGGCGACCCGATTCCGGCCGGGATCGAAACGATCCGCCTGGCAGTGTTGGGGCAATGGTCCTACCAGGCGACCGCCGTCCCCGGTGGCTTTCTACAATTGATGGAGGAACTCTGTTCGCCTGGACGGGGTGGCGTCGGCCTGCTTCGGATGCCCGAACCGGCGACCAGCGCCCCCAAGGACGCGATGGCCAAGGAGGCGTTGTCCATCGGCTATGTCGCCTTGCAAAACGACCTGCGCGCGGGCGAGGTCACCACCTCGTTCTATCGCGGTCCGCTGGTGCCCCAGCCCACGATCCAGAACACGGATTACGGACCCTACTACGTCTCGGACCATGCCATCCACTACGATCCCGATTACGGGCTCTTCAGCATGGGCTATGCCGCCGCGTGGCAAATCGGACGGCTGATGGCGCTGTCGGATGCGGCCTTCGTGCGCCAGGTTATCGACTGGCGTCGGGCCTATGCCAAAGCCGTCACCGATGCCGCCGACGCGACCCAGATCGTGGCGCCGGTGGCGCAGGCCTTGTTGGGCACATCGCCCCGGCCGGCCCCGCCTGACGGCGCCGCGCCATCCCTGCCCGAAGCCTTGCGCGCCGCGTTCTCCGACCGGCTCTCGGCCTTGGTCGAACATCTGCCCGTCATCCAACCGCGCAGCGAGACGATGGCCCCGCGCGACACCGCCCCCCTCGCCCGGACCATCGCCCCGGATGCGGACGAAGACCCGCTACATGCCCTGCGACGCCGGTTAAGAGAGGAGGACGCGCCATGACCGAACACCCGACGGCACCCCGCAAAACCCTGCGCCGCCGCGATGCGACCGCCATCCTGCCCGATGGGGACGCGACCCTGAAAGCTGGCTTCAAGGCCGCGCCGCCCGGGCCGCCCGATCCCAACCTGCCGGGCACGATGCTCGACTGGCTCTCGCAGATGACCCTGCTCTACGGGGTGCCCTTTGAATATCTCGTCGCCGATCCCCGGCTGCTGCCGACCGAGTCCATGCGCTTCTTCCATCTCGACCGGAATTGGTGCGACCGGATGGTCGATGGCGCCCTGTCGACCGGGGTCCTGTCGACGGCGGATCACATCTTCAACGAACCGCTATTTGAGGCGGTCTACCGGGCCATCGCGACCCACCAGCAATCGCTGCGGGCCAATCTGCGGGGCAAACCCGCTCCGAAGACCGTCTTGGCCGAGCCGGATTATTGCGGCGTCGTCTTTCGGTCCGTCGTCGTCTCGGGCTGGCCCGGCCTGGAGGTCCTGCCGATGAAGGCCGGCAAGCCGGTCGACATCCTGCGCATGGATCGCTTGTCCGAAACGGTCCTCTTGGTTCTCTTCGCCGAGGTGCCCGACAAGGTCAGCTTCATCGAGCCTTCCGAAGGATTGCATTTCGGCCTCCTGGCGCAGCCGGGCAAGACCGACGAATGGTATGTGAGCCTGCGCTGGCTCGGGCTGGACGGCAATCCGAACCATACGGCCGGGACGCAGATCGACATCGGCGGCACCATGCAGACGGCACCTATCCCGCTCCGCGGTGGCGCGGGTCAGCCGACGGGTGTCGTGGATGTGGCCGCTGCGGCCCAAGCCATCAAGGCGGCCATGCCCACCGGTGCCCTGGGCCCCTCCGACACGCTGACGCCGGGCGGCTACGCGATCCAGATGGTCCGCGGCGCGGGCCGTCAGGATTACGAAGTCAGTGCCACCACGCTCTGCCCGGCCCAAGGGGGACCCCGTCCATGACCGCGCCCACCCCACCGGCCAAGGCCCCGGTCTGGCCCGGCCCACGCCTGATCGTCCCGATGGCGGTCGATTGTCTGCTGATCGGCACGGGCGACTTGGTCGGCGGCAACTGGGCCCGGACGCAATTCGACTACGAGAACCTCGCCTTCGGCCTAGGCAACGGCGCCGCGCCGCCCTTCACCGAAAAGACCGCCGCCGAACAACCGGGTACCGGCGCGCACCTGATGTGGACCTTGCCCTACGCGCTGCGGCGCGGGGCGGCACCGGGCACCACGCCAACCGCCACCCAGGCCCCGGGCGAGACCCAAGCGCTCGAAACCCTCGGCGCCGCGCCCGGTGCCGATCCGGCCGGGTCGCTCGACTTTCCGCTGATCCCCGATCGCTGGCTGGTGCTGCGGATCGGCCACGACCCGGCCGGTGGCTCACCCTCGCTGACCGCGCGGCTGATCTCGGCCGACACGCTGACGCCCCCGCAAGGGGGCACCATCCCGCTGAATGTCAGCCAATATCCCCTGACCGGCCACCCGACGGCGCCGGTCGGCATCCTCGGGGCCGTGTCCGATCTGGCCGCCTGGACCGGCGATCAAAGCCAAGACCCACCCTTCCTGCGCGCCGTGGCCCCCGGCGACATGACCTGGGTCGCGGCCTATGACAACGTCCGAAACGTCGTCACCATGCATGACCCGCTGGACGATACCGCCCGCATCTACAGCTATTCCGTTATCGGCTGGTACGCCCGGCCGGACGACGATCCGCTGCGCGCCATCGACACCGCATCCGACGCCGCCTGGCGCCAGGCTTTGGCGACGGCAACAGGATGGTCGATGGGCAAAGGCGCGTCAGCCGTGACCTCGGCCCGCAAGGCCTGGACCGCCTGGGCCGGAAGCCACGGCATCCCCGACGGCGCGCCTGATGCCGCGCTGCCCGATCAGTTGAAGACCGCGCTGGGCCGTTGGCAGGCTTGGCAGAAAGCCCATGGCGCCGCCGGGCCCGAACCGGACCTCCCGCGTCAGACGATGGTCAACGGCCTGCTCAGCGGCGTCGTCTGGAATGGCCTGGGCCACGCCTATGGCACCGGTGCGCCCGGTCACGGCGCCAAGCCGCCCGCCATCGCCATCGGCAGCACCGCGGCCGAGGCCATCGCGGCCTGGCTGGCCGACACCCTGGTCACCAAGAAGCAGGAGGATCCGTCCACCATCCCCTTCATCGAGCGGGCCATCGACGCCTTCCAGGCCGGCCTCCTGAACGATCTGGAACAGGATCCCGGCCGCACCGAGGCCCAACTGCACGCCACCCATTTCGACGCCGCCGGACAGCTCGACCACTGGACAGTCGTGCGCCCCGAAGTGGGCAGCCAGGACGAAACCAAGGCCGGCGGCGACCCCAGCCTGCCGCTCGATCCGCGGCAAACCGACGCCCTAATCGCGCTCAACCGACGGCAAGCCGAGTTGGACGCCCTGACGCGCACCTTGACCAGCCAGCAAGCTGAATTGTTCGCCCTTTCCTGGAAGGACCGCTTCCTGCCCCGTGGCAGCCAGGGCCTGCAATCGAAGATCGACGCCGCCCGCCAAGCCTTGACGCCCGCGCTGAAGGCCACGGCGGCGCAGATCGCCGCCATCGACGGGCCCCAAGGCACGCTGGCGGCGGCCGAAGCGCATCTGAAGACCGAACTGGCGGGCGAATACGACATCCGCCGCGTCAGCGGCCGCCCGGCCTATCGGCCCAGCGATCCCGTGATCCTGGTCGCGGGCGCCGGGGGCGACCCGAAATATGCGGGACCAAGTGCCGACGATGCCGACGAGACCCTGATCTGCCGGATCACCGGCCAGTGGGTCACCGGCATCGACCTGACCGGCGTGATGGCAGGCGCGGCCTCGGTGGACGCGGCAAGCTTGCTGGACGGCCTGACGCTGCCCGTCGCCGATCCCCTACCCAAAGAACTGCCGGAGCTATGGCTGGAAGCCCTTTTCCTCGATCCCGATGCCGCGCCGTTCCTTGCCCGCCAATCGCTGATCGCAGGGGGCGATACCTCGCCCAAAGCCGCCGACATCTTGGCTTTGGCGGCGAAGATCGCGCCGATCCAACGCGCGCCCTGGCTGGACTTCAAGCGCGTCGGCGCCACCCGCCAAGCCACCGCGACCGCTGTCGGCCTGACCGGCCGCATCCCGGCGGTCGTTGGCGTCACCTTCCGCGACGGTCAGCCCTGGTCCCCGGTCTTCGTGGATTGGTCGATCACCTGGACGCCCGATGGCGACGACCTGCAATCCATGCTCGCCAAATGGCACTTGGGCGACGACGATTTCGACTGGACCGGCGGCAAGGTCACACCTGCCGCCGTGCCCCAGCAATTCCGCGCCCGCACGATCTTCGACCCAACCGTCGCCCAAAGCATCGCCAAGCGGCTGACGGGGTTTCAGGACAACGACGACTACAAGAACCTGCCAAGGTCCACGCGCAAAGCGTTCGAGGATATGGTCGGGCTCATCGGCGCGGCGGACCTTTACACCTGCGCCGCCACTGGCCTGACCGAGCAGTTGCTGACCCGGCTGATCGCACCGAACAACGACGCGGCCGATACAGCGTTGGACCCACTGGTGGGCAACGCACCCGTCGGTTTCGTCCCACAACCCGGCAGCGCGACGCCCGTCCACGGAAAGCTGGTGGATCAGCCGTTCTATCCCCTCCGTTCCGGCCATTTGCAGCTGCTCGACCTCTGGGTCGTGGACAGTTGGGGCCAGATCCTGCGCGGCAAGACCGCGCCACCCGGCGCCCCCGCCTCCTCGCGTCCGGTGCCCAACGTGATCCGCGCCCAATCGCTGACCACGCCGCCCTTCATGGAAGGCAAAACGGACGTCAACGCGGACTACCTGCAACTGACCCCCCGCATCTCGCAGGAGACCGAACTGCGCCTGGACCTGCTCAGCGCCCACAAGGACGGGGTTCTGTCGACGTCGTCGGACGCGACCAGCCCGATCTGCGGCTTCGTGGTGCCCAACAATCTGGACGTCTCGCTGGCCGTCTTCGATCAGGCGGGCGGCAGCGATGGGTCGATCCTGTTGATCGAACACGAACTCGGGACAGCCGCGCCCAGCGCGACCGGCCTGCGCTGGGACGCCCCGCCGGGCAGTCCGGCGGCCTTGGGCGCGCCGCCCGATCTGACCAACCCGCATCTTCAGGGCCTGGTGTCCGGGCTGCTGGATGCGGGGCTCACCCAAGGCGGCGCGGCACTGGACGATCTGTTCGACCGGATCGACAGCGTGCTTTGGGCATTGGCGCCCCTTGGCCAGCCGACCAAGGGCCCGGGAACCTTGCTGGGCCCTCCGCTGGCCGTGGTGCGCGCGCAGATCTCGGCCCATCTCCCTGGCCTGGCGATCCCGAACCAAAGCTGGGGCCTGACGGGCGACACCTATGTGGATGCCAATGGCGGCTACAAACCCATCCCCGTGCCGGTGATGGGCGTCACCCTACCCGCCCGCCTGGGCGATAGCGGCCTGAAAGAAAACGGCGTGATGGGCTATTTCGTCGACGACGATTACAGCACCTTCCACGCCGTTTATGGCGCAGGCGGCCAGACCGGCACCCTGCGCCGGGCCCTCCGCAGCGGGGCCGCGCGCGCCGGCAATCTGGCGGGCTTGCTGGGGCAGCCCCTGCCTGCCGGCACGACCGCGTCTTACGTTACCGACAGCCACGTGATCCCGGTGCCCTTGGACGGCACCCCGGTCAAGCTGACGCTTCTGGTCGATCCACGGGGTCGCATCCCGGTCATCAGCGGCTGGCAGCCTTGGATCGACGTGGGCCTTCCGGCTGGCCCGGTCTCGGCCGCGCTGTCGGCCATGACCGCGTCGTTCCGGGTCGGCCCCCTGCTGACCGACCCCCACGACATCCGCATGCCGCTGCCCGCCGAGGTGCGCGGCAATTGGGGCTGGGTCGAACGTGCGGACATCACCGGCTGGTCCCCCACGACCGAGGTCAAGGGCGCCGCGCCCAAGGCCAGGCTGGCGGATACGCCGCTGCACCTGTCGGAAGGGTGGCTAACCCTATCCGGCGCCTTCGGACGAGAGGAGACCTGAGCCATGGCCGTATCGACCTATGCGTCCGACAACGATGTCCCCCTGTCGAACGGTTGGGCCTTGGCCCAAAGCACCGAAACGCAGCGCCTGCACTACGCGGTCGCGCCCGCCCAGGTCCTGGCCGGGGCGACCCAGACCCTCACACTGACGGCAACCGCCCCAGCCGATGGCGACCCCGTCACATTCCAGCCGGGCCCCAAAGGCGACCAGATCACCCTGACCATACCGGCCCCGCCGCAGGTCACCGGCGCGGGCGCATTGACCGATGCCGTCACCTTCTCGGCCCAGTCGAAGACCGACGGCTTCCTGGCGGCGCCCGAACCGGGCAACGGCAACGCCTTCATCATCAAACCCACGATCCCGGTCACCTTGTCCCCTGGCCAGCGGATCGAAGTCGCGCTGGACCAGGTCCCGATCTCGACAACGCCAGGCAAGGCCGATCTCGGGATACAGGAATTCATCGGGCCCGATGACGACACCACGACCGTCAGCGTCACCAAGGACAAGCCACCCATCTCGATCACGGCTTGGTTCGAGCAACCGATCGTCGGCAAGTCCGAGACCGCGATCCTGCGCTGGCTCTCGAACGGTGGCACAATCGTCACCGTGACCGGCCTGAACACCGGCAATGGCCAGCAGAGCTTTCCGGTCTCCGGAAAGACACCGCCCTTCCCCGGCATGTTGGCCATCACCCCCGACGCGCCGGGCCCCATGCCCCTGACCCTGACGGTGCGCACCAGTGACGGCTCGAAACGTCAGACGACCACGGTCGTCCTGGATGTCCGCGCGCCCTATCTGGCAAAGTCGGCTGCGACCCCCGCAGCGGGCGCCAAAATCCCGGCCGATGCCGTGGTTAGCCTGGATTGGACGATCCTCTATGCGCGCTCCGCCACACTGACACCGCCGTCTGGGGTTGGTCCGATCCTGGTGCCGCGCGACACGTTACGCCCGATGAAAGTCGTCCCCGGCGCCGATGCCTTGTCAGGCGCCCCATCATTCGACGCGATCCCGGCCAGCGCCAGCTACGATTTGATCGGATCCGGCTTCGGGCCGGGCGTCCGGACGACGATCTCCTACGAGATCGAGCCGGTTTCGCTGGCTTACTTCAAGTATCAACACAAGGACTCCAATGGAAAACTCTCACAACCCGGCTTCGCGGTCCTGCCCAATGCCTGGCAGGGCAAGCGCGAATTCTTGACCGATGTGATGACCTTCATCCTCTACCAGCCGGGTGGCGGATCGCAGACCTTTTACCTGGGCGACGCCGACAAGACCCATCCGCAGATCCAGTACTTCGCCCCGACCGCACCGGCTTCTGGCGGCCAGGTCACGGTGGAATGGGTCACCGCCAACCTGGATACCCTGACACTCGATCCTGGCGGCCATGCAATCGCCGCCGCCGACATTGCCAGCGGGTCCATGGCCGTGCCCGTCCCGGCGACCGGCACCGTCACGCTGACCGGAAGCTCCAAGTCCGGCGGATCGGTGCCCAGCGTCCTGACCCTCCCCAAAGGCTGAGCATGCAGGATCTCGACCGCCCCCCCAACGCCCCGCGCGCCGATCCCGCGCCCGTCTTTACCGATCTCGGCCAGATGCTGGCGATGCGGGCGGGCAGCCATGGGGCAGACCCGGCCATTGCGCTCATGACAGACGAAGACCCACCGCAGGCGGAGAATACGCTCAGCTACCGCATGCTCCACGACCGGGCGCGGGGCGCGGCATCCCACTTGCGCACCGCCCTGCCGCCCGGCGCGCCCGTGCTGATCGCCATGCCGACCACGATCGCGGCAATCGTCACGTTCCTGGGCGCAATCCTGGCAGGGCTGACGCCCGCCATGCTGCCGACCCCGCGCCGCGGCGCGTCGGATCGCGCCCGCGCCTCACTGGATCGGGTGGCAAAGACGCTGGCGCATCTCGCCCCCGGCCCGGTCGGCCTTTGTCTAAGCTCCGACGACGTTGACCGTCTACCGCCCGACATTCCAACCGCCTGGACCGTAATTCTTCCGATCCCGCCCGAAATCGGCATCGCGCCACCCACGGCGCTCGGCGCCGATCCTGGCGCTTTCGACCCCGAGGCCATCGCCTGCCTGCAATTCACCTCGGGCTCCACAGGCGCCCCCCGCGGCGCGCGCCTGTCGCATCGCGCGATCCTGTCCAACATGGTCGATATCGGCCAGGTCTTCGGCTTCGGCCCCGGGGACCGGGCGCTGGGATGGTTACCGCTGCACCACGACATGGGCCTGATGGGCCACCTGATCCAGCCGCTTCACGCCGGCGGCACGGCCTATCTCGCGGCACCCGAATGGTTCAGTCGCGACCCCCTCCGCTGGCTGCGGGCCATCGACCGGTTGGGCATCCACAGCTCCGGCGCCCCGCCCTTCGCCTATGACCTTGTCCGGCGCCGTCTTTCGGCAATGACCGAGGCCGGTCAGATCCCGCAGATCGACCTGTCACGCTGGCGCGTCGCCCATATCGGCGCCGAACCCGTCCACCCTGATCTCTTGCACCGCATCCATGCCGCCCTGTCTCGGCTGGGCCTGCCCGATAGCGCCCTGCTGCCCTGCTATGGCCTGGCCGAAACCACCGTCTTCTGCGCCGCCGGGCGCTGGACCCCGCCGCGCGGCGGCACAATCCGCTACCATCCGCCACCGGGGACAACGGTTCGGATCACCGATCCGGACACGGGCGCCGCCCTGCCCGAGGGCAGCCTTGGCGAAATCCGCCTGGCCTCGCCCAGCCTCGCCGACGGCTATACCGGCGCGGACGCCCATCCGGCCTTCGTCGAAGCTGACGGTCGATCTTGGGTGCGAACGGGCGATCTCGGACGGATGGGGCCGGACGGACTCAGCCTCGAAGGCCGTCTCTCGACCATCATCATCCTGCACGGCGTCAACCACCATGCCGAGGATTTGGAGGCCACCCTGCGCCGCCTGCCCGACTTGGCCGACACGGCGCTGGCCGCCGTGGCGCAGACCGGGGCGGCCAGCGAAGGCTTGACCATCGCCATCGAAACCCGCGCCGCGCCTGACCGCCAAGACTCGCTGCGCCCGCGTATCGCCGCCATCCTGGCCCGCCATCACGACGTCACCCCCGACCGGATCGCCTTCGTCCCGCCCGGCTGGCTGTCGCGCACCACCAGCGGCAAGCTGCGGCGAGCCGCCATCGCTGCGCGCCTGGCAACCCTCGCGACGATCCCGCGCCCCGACCCACCCGCCACCAGACCCGCGCGGCCGGACCCTGCCGATCCAATCGCCATCATCGGCCTCGCCTGCCGCGTCCCCGGTGCCGACGACCCGGCGACCTTCTGGGATCGCCTGGCGCGCGGTGACGACCTGGTCACCGACATCCCGCCCGACCGCTGGGATCGCGACGCCCATTTCGACGCCAGCCCGGCCACACCCGGTAAGATGAACAGCAAGCGGGGCGGCTTCATCGAAGGGCCCGGCCTGTTCGACGCGGCCTTCTTCGGCATCTCGGCACCCGAAGCGGCCGAGATGGACCCCCAACATCGGTTGGCCCTGGAAACCGCCTGGCGCGCCTTTGAGGATGCGGGCCTCCCGGCCGAGGCGCTGGCCGGCAGCGCCACCGGCGTCTATCTCGGGCTTTCGACCTCGGACTACACTCAGCTTCGGATCACGGCGCGGTCCGATCTGTCCCGCCTGTCGGCCTGGTCCGGCCTTGGCGCCACGTTCAGCCTCGCGGCGAACCGCATCTCCTACGCGTGGGATCTGCGGGGGCCCAGCATGGCCGTCGACACCGCCTGCTCGTCTTCTACGACGGCGCTGCACATGGCGGTCTCGGCCCTGCGACGGGGTGAATGCGACCAGGCCATCGCGGGCGGCGTCAACCTGATCCTGGCGCCCGGCACGTCGGTCGCGCTGGCGCAATTCGGGATGCTTGCCGGCGATGGCGCCTGCAAGGTCTTCGATGCCCGTGCCGACGGCTATGTCCGATCCGAAGGTTGCGGCATGGCCGTGCTGAAACCGCTGGCGCGCGCCCGGGCCGATGGCGACCGGGTCGAGGCCGTGATCCGGGGCAGCGCGCTGGCCCAAGACGGGCGCAGCGCCGGGATCACCGCCCCGAACCCGGCGGCCCAGGCCGACCTGATCGGCCGCGCCCTCGCCGATGCCGGCCTCGCGCCAGCCGATATCGGCTATGTCGAGGCGCACGGGACCGGCACGGCCATCGGCGACCCGGCCGAATTGTCGGTCATCGACGCCATCTATGGCCAGGCGACCGGCCCGATCTGCCGCGTGGGCTCCGTCAAGGCCAGTGTCGGCCACCTGGAAGCCGCAGCCGGAATCACCAGCCTGATCAAGACAATCGGCGTCCTGCGCCGGGGCCGCGTGCCGCCGCAGATCCACCTGCGGGACCTCAAGCCCAGCCTGCCTGCCAATGCCGGGCGACTGCGGATCCCACTTGCCGAAGAAGCCTGGCCGAAGCGCCCGGGCCAAACGCGCCGCGCCGCGATCAGTTCGTTCGGCTTTGGCGGCGCCCTGGCCCACCTGATCTTGGAAGAAGGCGACCCGCCCCCCGACCCGTCCGAAACGGGGGCAGCCCCCCGGCTCATACCGCTCTCGGCGCGGGACGACGTCGCGCTCCGGGACTATGCTGCCAGCCTCGCCGATCGGCTCCGGATCCACCCGATGGCACCGATTCAAGTTGCGCGCACCCTGGCCGAGCGTCGGAGCCATTTCGACCATCGCAAGGCCGTGGTCGCCGACGACCGACCGTCCCTCATCGCAGCCTTGCGAACCACCCCCGACGACACGCCCGCGATCCCGGTCGGCGTCCCGCGAATCGCCTTCGCCTTCCCGGGCCAAGGGGCCCACCGACCTGGCCAGGGCGCCGGTCTGTTCGACCGCTTCCCCGCCTTCCGAGCGGCCATCGCCGAGGCCGCCGAAGCGCTGGCCCGGGCCGATCCCGGCGCCCCACCGCTCGCTCGGATTCTCTTCGATCCCCAGGGCGACGATCTCGACGATCCGCGCTATGCCCAGCCCGCTCTCTTGGCATTGTGCCACGCCTCTGCCGCGCTCTGGCGCAGTTTCGGGCTGCGCCCCGACGCGGTGCTGGGCCACAGCCTGGGCGAACTTGCCGCCGCCACCGCCGCTGGCGCCGTCACACTGCCCGACGCCATGGGTTTCGCCGTCGCCCGTGGCCATGCCATGGCCGGGATCGAGATCCCCGGCGCCATGGCCGCGATCGCCCTGTCCGAGCGGGACCTGACCGCCCGCCTCGAACAATGGGCCCTGCCGGGACTTGCCATCGCCGCCATCAACGGCGCCGATCTCACAACCCTGTCCGGCCCGGCAGAGGTGATGCGCGATGCCATCGACCGGCTCACCGCCGAGTGCGTCGCCACCCGTCCGCTGAACACGAGCCAGGCATTCCATTCCAGCGTCATCGACCCCGCGCTCCCGGCCATCCAAATGGCCGCCCCATCGGCGGGTCCGCCGACCCTGCCGCTGATCTCGACCCTGACCGGCGCCCGCTTGACCGACGCGCCCGACGCCGCCCATTGGGCCGACCACGCCCGCCAACCCGTCCGCTTCGACCGGGCGCTCAGGGCGCTGTCGGAAATGGAAATCACGCATCTGGTCGAGCTTGGCCCAGGCCGCATCCTCAGCGATCTGGCCCGTCGCCAACACCCGTCGCGTCCAGCCCTGCCGACCTTGCCGGACGGTGCCGACGACGCGACCACCACGCTTGCCGCATTGGGTACCTTGTACGAGGCCGGGGCCCAGATCGACTGGCGCGGGGCCGAAGGGCTGGACTCCGATATCGCCGCCGATATCCGGCCCGTCTCCGGCCTGCCGGGCCATCCGCTGCGCCGTGTCCGGCACTGGTTCGATACCCCGGCGGCGCAATCCCAACCGGCCAAAGACGACCCCCACCCGCGGGATTGGCGGGTCGGCTGGCATGCCCAGCCGCCCTCCCGGGACGCGGCCCCAACCGAACAATCCCTGGTCGAACGCCGCGGCAACTGGCTCCTTCTCGGCGATGGCGGCGATCTGGCCGCCAGGCTCGCCACACGGCTGGCCAATGCGGGCGCCAAGGTCGTCCACCTGTC
>JBCDCW010000041.1:0-18507 GCA_039180995.1 Pseudomonadota bacterium | reverse complement strand
CGGAAATACCTCGGGCCGCGCGAAGACGCTCTGGGGACCTACGCCGCGCCACTGGCGCGACGGCTCCCCGCCGGCCTCGTTCCTATCCACTCAACAAGCACGGACATCGCGCGGTGAGGGCCCGTCACCAATATCTTACCGAAAGGGCGTTCGCACCTGGGGTGTACGGGGCCCCCTCACGGCCCCCGCCCCACCAACGAAATCGCTTCCCCGCTTCGCGCCGATTCCTCGGCCGCTTCTCCAACCAGAACGGACCAATATCCGTCCTCCAAAGTCACCTCCGGTTGCCCGCCCCCCGCGCGCACCAAGTCCAAGAACCGCCGATGCTGATAGAAGGTCGAGCCATGGTGGTCCCCGGCCAAAAGCAGCTCCGGCGGGGTATGCACAACCTCCCGCACTTCTTGCTTTAACGCCCTGACAGAGGTAACAAATTCCGCCTCTCGCGGGGCCCCGTCGGGCGCGAACCGCGCGGGCCCTGGGATCAAGGCATCACATCGCGCCTTGGGGCCAGTGACGGCCACGAACTCTTGCCAATGAGAGCCCTCGGCGAACATGCACAGATCCAGCATCCCTCTGGTGCCATTTGCAAAATCCACCACAACAAACCCGTTATCCACGATGTCGGGCATATGTCCGGCATAGCGTTCGTCCCGGTGATTCACATCCACCCCGGCGCTCGCATAGACACGCACGGGATCGGCCCCTAAGATCAACCGCATCAAATCCCAGAAATGACAGCATTTTTCGACGAGCGTCCCGCCCGTCCGCGCATTGAACCTGTTCCAGTCATCCACTTTCGGCAGGAACGGAAACCGATGCTCCCGGATCGCCACCATCCTCGGCTCGCCCGCCGCTCCCTGCTCCAAAGCCTGTAGAAGCCTTTGAATCGGCGGCATATATCTGTACTCCATGGCCACCCAGATCGGCGCCTTCCGCCCCTTGGCCATGTTCAGCAAATCCCGGCATTCCGCGCTTGTGGTCGCGAGCGGCTTCTCCACCAAGATCGGCTTGTCCGTCGCCATCAGCTGCTGGAGTAACCCCGCATGCAGATCGTTGGGCGCGGCCACCAGGTAGATATCTATCTCGGAATCTTCCTTTGAAATCAGATCGTCGGCGGTCAGATAGCCCTTTTCCGATTGCGCCGTCGCCAGGCTTAGCTGCCGCATCGCGGCATCCGGATCGGCCACCGCCGTCACCCGCGCATCGCCCAGCAGGTTGATGTTGCGAATATGCTCCTGCCCCATCATCCCGCCGCCGATCAGCCCATATCGGATCATGCCCCCAACTCCAGAACCGGCACGCCCAGGCCCGCCGCGACGCCGCGCAGCGGCTCGGCGAAATCGCCGTAAACCAAGGCCATGTGATGCTCCAACCCGCTGGCCATGACATCCGCGCAGACGGCCGCGGCCCCCCGGTCGAACCGGACCACGCCCGACGTGCCGGTAAACGCCATGGGCGCGTCGACCACTTCGCCCGTCGCGATGACGGCCTGAGGCTGGCCGTAGGCCTGGCTCAAACGGAAGAGCGTCACGCGTCCGGGTTTCAAAGCGAATTCAAGCAGAAGCGCCTGTTTGCGATTGGTGTGTACCGTCGCGCCCGGCGCGCTGACGGCCATCGACGCCGGCGCCTGCCCGCAATGCCAGACGACGCCGGTTTCGGCGTCCATATCCACCAAATCGGCCAGAAACACCGGCGCGTCCGCGACGTCCTGCAAGATCGCCTGGGTCACCGCGCCATAGACATCGGCCTCGCAGGCGCAGGGCGTGCGCGCCTCGCCCAGCATCGAAACCGGGCCACAGACGGCGCCGCCATATTCGGTAAACGTCTCGGGCCAGCAGCGGATGGCCATGGCATCGAATTGATGCTCAGATTTAAGCCCCTCCAGCGCACCGGCCAGACGCAGCGACCGATCCAATTCGCCCCGGTCCAGTTCGGCCACGCCGCCCAGGGTCCCGGCATGCGCGGCATAGGGGGCGACTGCCGCGTCGGGGAGCGCGCGCGCGCGCTCGAAGAGGTCGGGCAGATCGAGCTCGGTGACCCGCGCACCGGTCAGGTCGGCTAGGGCGCCCTTGTCATAGGCGCAGGTGTCGAAGCCCACGGGGCGTTCGCCGATGCAAGCGATGTGCAGATCGCGGCGAATGGCGACTGGCGCAGCGTCGGAGGGGGCGCCGCGTTTGGGCGCGACCTCGGGGCCCACAAGCAGGGCGTCCAGGTCGACCTGGTCGCCATAAGCCCAAGCGAAACGGCGGTCGTTCAAGCCCAAGGCGTGGGACAAAAGATTGAGCCCGCAGAAGGCGTTGAGACGCAGGCGACCGCCCAAGCGCGGCTCGGGCACGGCCCAGATCGCGACGCGGCCCTCGAAACCGCACGCGGCCCGCGTGGCGAAGGCGGCGTCGGTGAAGGTGACTTGCAGGATGAGCAGCACGTCCGCCTCTTCGGTTGCGCGGAGCGCGCCCTCATCGGCCTCCATCAGCAGATTGCGGGGGCCCACGATCTCGTGGCCGTTCCGCTTCGCGTCACCGTCCAATTGGGCCAGCATCGCGGCCAGCTTTTCCTCGGCAAAGGTCACGTCGAAGGTGGGGCGCGCCAGGGGCAGGAGGCCGATGCGCATCAGATATCTCCGTAGCCCTGACGGAATGCGGGTCCGGATTCGATGAAGGCCAGGCCGTCGCCGCCATAGCAGGGATGGGCGTGCCAGGGTGTGGCCCTGGCGTCGGTCAGGGCGTTCAACTCGGCCATGTAGGGGATCGAGTCCCGGCTGAGTCCCTGGGCCATCACATCCCAATCGGGATAGGCGTCGAAGGCATCCAGCCAGATCGCCCGACCCGCCAGGTAGCCCGAGGCCCCGGCGGCGTAGGCGTAGTCGAGAACGGTGCGGAAATCGGCCTTGCCCGACCCCGCCGACAGCATGACCCATGGGCGCCCGGCCAAGCGGCCCATCTCGTTGAACAGCGCCTGCACTTCCGGATCGCCGCCGGTGATCCCCTTGGCGGGCACCGGGCTCTCCAACTTAAAGACATCCACGCCGTAATCAGCCCCCGCGAAGGCTTCCACCGAAGCGAGCACGTGGTCCGCGTGCTTTGTGGCCATCTCCGTGTATTCGGACGTCTGCTCCAGATCGCTGTCCAGCGGATGGACCAGAAGTTCGAACAGGAACGGGATGTCGAACCTCGCGCAAGCCTCGCCGGTGCGCTTTGCGAAGTCCTCCTGCGCCACGCGCACCTCGTCCGAGATATCCGGCCGATACCAGGCCAGCACCTTCACCGCGTCGCCGCCCATCCGCTTGATCTTGCCCACGGACCACTCGTCGATCTCGGCCGAATAACGCCCCTGCCCAGTATCCTTGAAGAGTGAGTCCTCCAGCGTCACGATCAACCCCTTGCGCGGGTCGAAGACCTGCCAGCCATGGGGGATCGCGTAATGCGGATCCAGCAGCATGGCGGTGGACGACGGCTGCAACGCTTCCAACAGCATGGTCTTTACCCGGGCCACGTCTTCCCAAGGCGCCTCGCCCCCGTGATGGGCCGCGATGGGCCCCTTGATCGGCGGGCGCTGGTCGACGGCGGTCATCTTGAAGCGGCCGGATGTGTCGGACATCCGGCGGAAACCCAGCTGTTTGCCGGGGGTGAGCGTGATCATGGATCCTCCAGTTCCGCTTCCGTGGGATAAACCTCCCACCCTCCGGCGCGGCTGCATTTCATCGCGGCGGCACGGTTGGCGAAATCCGAGGCAACGTCCAGCCCTGACCCTGCGGCCAGGGCGAACGTGAAGGCCCCGTGCCACAGATCACCGGCGCCAAGCGTGTCGATGGCGGCAACCTTGGGCGCAGGCACGTGCAGGCCGCTGCCCCAGCGCACGCCGTCGGGGCCGTCGGTATAGGCGACGTCTCCCGGTAGGCGGGCGGTGGCGTCTTGCAGCGCGGCGGGCAGCGCGTCCATGCCGGTGAAGTCACGCAGACCGTCGGCCGAGAAGACCACATGGGTGGCCAGAGCGGCCAGCACCGGGGACGTGTCGCGTTCGCCGTCGATGACGGCCGGACGGCCCGCGGCCTTGGCGGCGCGCAGGACGGCGTCGGTCGCGGCGGGCCAGCGGCAATCGGCGAGGACCGCGTCGAAGGCGGGGGTCGGCGGCGGGGTTTGGGGCAGGTCGGCGCCGCGATAATTGACGATCATGCGTTCGCCCTGGGCATCGACCATGACCGAGGATAACGGTGTCTGCCCGCCGCGCGCCACGGCCAGGGTCACGCCGTGGGCCTGCAACATCGCGGCCAGTTCGTCGCCGGTCGGGTCGGCTCCGAAGCGCGAGACCAAGGTGACCTCGGCCCCCAGCCGGGCCGCGCCCACGGCGGCGTTGGCGGCGCAACCGCCGCCGATGCGGTCGAACCCGTGGGACCGGTACTTGGTGCCGCGGGTGGGCAACGCGTCCATGCGGTGGACGTAGTCCATGACGGCAATGCCGGCGACGACCAGGCGCATCAGTCGACCGGCAATCCCGAGGGCACAGCATGGGGTCGCCCCAAACGGCCATGGCGGCTGGCGCCGCCCTCCAGCGCGCCGAGGAAGGCAATGAGGTCGGCGATGTTCGGGTCGCTGAGAGCGACCGGGTCGATATCCACGCGAGAGGCGACGCGCGCCATCTCGCGCGCGTCCGAGCGGATGACGAAGTCGATGGGCTCCAGCCAGGGGGCATCGGGCAGGTCGGCCAAGTCCTCGGTCCAGGTCGCGAGCGATCTTAGGGGATCGGAGTGATGGCGGATGATCCCCTCCAGCGTCGGATAAGCTCCGTTATGGCCATAGGGCGCGGTCAAGGTGACATTGCGCAAGGACGGCGTGCGGAAGCGGTAGGCGTCCTCCAGGTCGTCGGTTTCGGCCATGCGGCCCGTGTCGCGGGGCAGCGGGTCGAACCGACGGGTCCGGCCGGGACCGAAGGGCGGCAGGGCGAGCGCGTGGAAGTCGTGATCGGTGAAGAGCGGGCCGGAATGGCAGGACGCGCAATTGGCCTCGCCGAAGAACAGATCGCGCCCGCGATGTTGGGCCTCGGTCAAATCCGCCGTCCCCGCCTGCCAGCCATCATAGGGGGCGTCCAGCGAGCGCCATTCGGCATTCATGAAATCCGCCAGAGCGATGGCGATATGGGTGATCTCGACGTCCGTCGGGTCGGCCACGTCGTCGAAAGCCGCCACGAAAGCCTCCCCATAGGCAGGGATGGTGCGAACGCGCTTGGCCAGGATGGGCCAGGCTGCGTCGATCCGGTCGTGGATGGCGCCCGCAACCTCGTTTTCCTTCGGGTTCCCGGCCATCTCGAACTGCGCGGTCATGGGAAACAGCGCCTGGACCGCCAGCAGCGTCGGCAGGCCATCGGGCAGCCATTCCTCGGCCGGACTATCGTAGCCGTTGCCATAGGCCTCCGACCGGCCCACACGGCCATCGTGGAAGAAGCGCTCGAACTCCACCGCGCCCACGTTCCAAAGCGCGGGCGCATGGCGCGGCACACGCTTGCGGATCTTGTCATCCCCGGTCCCGGCCGTGCGATCTTCGCCGACCCCCTCGCCGCCCTCGCCAATCCCCAGAGACAGGGCATCGCCCGAGAAGGTCTCGTGATGGTGACATGTCCCGCAGGAGATGTTGCGATTGCCCGACAGGATCGGATCGTAGAACAGCAGACGCCCGATCTGGGCCCGGGCCTCATCGAAGGGATGAAAGGGGACCTCTTCCGCCTTGGCAGGCGTCATCGGGATTGCCAAGCTCGCCGCCAGGAGGATGCCGTGAAACTTCATGCGACGATCTTGGCCGTTCTGCTGGCACTGTCCAGTGCCGCGCGCGGCGATATCGAGGACGCCCGCGACCTGATGGAAGCGGGGCGGTTCGAGGAGGCACGCGAAGCGCTCTGGCCCGCTGCCCGGTCCGGCAATGCCGATGCGGAGGAGTTGATCGGGGTGATGTACGCCCTGGGCCTCGGCGTCGAAAAGGACGAGGTTCGGGCGTTCGAGTGGTATCTGCGCTCGGCCATGAAGGGCCATCCCGGCGCGCAATCGGGCGTGGGCTGGTATTACGAGGTCGGCCTCGGCATGCCTGCACCAGATCTAACGCGGGCCTATATGTGGTACGTGCTGTCGGCCATCGGCGGAGATCCCGATGCGGCGATTTCTCAAGAGGAGGTGGTGAAAAAGATGACGCCTCAGCAGATCGCCCATGCGCTGACCTTGGTCGAGGATTACAAGGTCTGGATGTATCCGTTCCGCTAGATGGACTTAAGGGTTTGTTCAGGCGCTGGCGCTAGCGTGGGACGGTCTTTAGCCAGCGAAAGCACGTCCTATAGATGTCGACGGAGCCAGAATATACCCGCCCGGCGCAGCCCAGCACGGCCGCGGAGGTCTTTCGGATCATCGAGATCGACCTGGAGAAGAACGTCCGCATCGTGCTGTCCGAGGTCTTGGAAATCGCCCGGGACGCCTTACCGAACGACCTGCTCTGCATGACAATGACGCGGCTTAAATCCGCCTTCCTGGAAACCGAGGATGTTTGTGCGCCGATGCGGATCGCCCTGGCCACCGATATGGCCGCCCGCGGATACGGCTTCGATACCTATGCGTCTGATCATCAGCGTCTCCAGACCCTTATGATGGGCGACCTTTTGGAGCGGACATCGCGGCATCTGGGCTTGGGCTACACCGGAACCGACATTTTTCTGTCGGCCATGAACCGGGAACTGATGGGGGCGCTGCGCGCCTTCGACCTGATCGAAGCCGAAGCGCGCCTGGCGGATCGGGCCGAGCTGGAGCTTCGGCTGAGCGAAGGTCTTGGGGCCGTGCTGCGCGGCGCCAGGGCTGGCGATCTGGGTCGGCGGGTCGAAGGATCGTTCCCGGACCCCGCCCTTGGTGCGATCGGCGCGGATCTCAACGCCCTGATGGATGCGCTTAGCGACGGGCTCGGCGCCGCCATGTCGGCCCTGGAGGGCCTCGCCAACGGCCGTCTCGACGCCCGGATGGAAGGCGATTTCGCCGGTGACTTTGCCGCGCTTCAGGACAATATCGCAACCTCGATCACGGCGACCGCCCGAATGCTGACCCGCATTCGAAGCGTGGCCCAAGGGATCACCAGCGCGTCGGAGGCCCTGGAATCCCAGGCCGTCGGCCTGGAAGACCGCGCAGCGACGGAACGCGAGAACTTGCAGGTCCTGACCGAAGGCGCGGGTGGGATGCGCGACGCACTGGATGCCAACCGAGCCGCCGCAGATCGCGCGCGGACGGCGCTCGACCGAATCGGCGCCGAAGCGGGGGACGCCGCCACGGGCATCGACCGGATCACCGATGCCATGGCGAAGATCGAATCGGGCAGCATGGCAGTCCAGAACTTGGCCGATCTGATCGACACCATCGCCCACCAGACCCATCTTCTGTCGCTGAACGCCGCGGTCGAGGCCGCGCGGGCGGGCGACGCCGGGCGCGGCTTCGCTGTCGTCGCAACCGAGGTCCGGTCGCTGGCCACGCGGGTCACCAAGGGGGCTGTCGAAATCCGGTCTCTGGTCTCGCAAAACGCCGCCCACGTGGCGCAGGGGCGCGAAAGCACAGGCGAAACCAGCGCCGTGCTGACCCGGCTTCAGGACAGTATCACGGACATCCGGGACGGCTTTGCCGGCATTATCGACACCGGCCACACCCAAGCGGAACGCTTCGGCCTGATGGAAGAGGCGTTGCTGGTTCTGTCGCAGTCGATGGAATGCAACGTGGATGTGTCCGAACAGGGCGTAATCATGTCACGGACACTGGCCAACGCAACGTCGGATCTGGCGCAATTGATCAACAGCTTCGATCTGGGCGACGCCGCCCCGGCGCGGATCGGGGCCATCGCCTGGCCCCCAGAAAGGCCCGCCGCATGACGAGGGGCCGAGGCAGGCGGCGACGCCGCCTGCCCCGTGGGTCTATTGCATGTCCCGATCCCGGCGGGCGCCGACATTGGCTTCCGCCTCCGCCACGGCGGCACGGAAATTGGCGAGCATCTCTTCGCCACCATCCACGTTGCCCGCAAACCAATCATAGACTGGAGACGCAGCCTCTTGGAAAGCCGCCTTCTGTTCGGGTGTGGGCACATAAAGGTCGCCGCCCCCGGCCACGAAATCCTCGTAGGCTTGGATCGACTTGCGCTTGGGTGAGGCAAACGTCGCCTGTTGCAGGGCCGAAAACCCGTCCACCACGACGCGCTTCATGGCATCGTCCATCTCCTGGAAGCGCTGGTTGTTCATCACCCAGATCGCCGCCATATAAGCGTGCCCGTCCAGCGTCATGTATTGCAGGCCCGCATCGGGGAACTTCATGCCCATGATATCGGTGATACCGTTCTTCGAGCCTTCGACCACGCCGGTCTGGAGCGAGGTGAACAGTTCGGGCCACGGGATCGGTGTCGGCGCGGCGCCCAGCGTGCGGACCAACTCTTGCGGAAGATCCGCGACCACGGTGCGGATCTTGAGACCCTCCATATCGGCGGGCTCGGCCACCCGACGCTGGGTGTTGGCGAAGTTGCGCCAGCCGCCGGTATTGCCGATGGTCATGATGCGGATGCTGTCGCCACTATCGGCCAGGGCGCGCTCGCGCATCTGGGACGTCAGGGCGGTGTTGGTCAGAACCTCCTCGGCGATGCGGTCATCGGCCATCAGGTAAGGCAGGTCGAAGATCTGCACGTAGGGAAAGATGCCGGCTGCCCCGCCCGAGGTCGTCACGAAGATGTCGATCGACCCGTCGGCCACGCCCTGCAAGCACTCCGCCCCGTTCGAGCAAAGTTGCGTGCCGATGAACAGTTCCACCGCGATGGCGCCGTTGGAGGCGCTTTCGACGTAGTTCTTGAAGACGACCAAGCCGTCGTAATCTTCATCGTTCTCGTTGGAATTGGCCGTCGCGCGCAGCGTAATGTCCTGCGCAGCGGCGGGCACCGCCAGCAGCGCGGCAAGCGCCGCGGCTTTGAGCATGTTTAGGGGTTTCATAAGGTCTCCTCCCTTAAGGTCGATTTATGGCGTCATAGAAAACCGAAGAAGCGCGGAACCGCCAGCGAAATGGCGGGGATATAAGTGATTAACCCAATCACCAGCACATGGACGGCCAGGAACGGCAGGATCGCGCGGGCGATGGTTTCCACGCGTTCACCTGACACGCTGGACGCCACGAACAGCACCAGCCCCATGGGTGGCGTGGCCAGACCCACGGTCAGGTTGACGGACATGATGATGGCGAAGTGGACTGGGTCCACGCCCAGCGACACGAAGATCGGGCCCAGGATCGGGCCCAGGATGATGATCGCGGGACCCGCGTCCAGGAACATGCCGACGATGAACAGCAGCAGGTTGATGAGCAGCAGCAAGATCAACGGGTTTTCGCTGAGCGACAGGATGAGCGCCGCCAGCGATTCCGGCGCATGGGACAACGCGACGACGGTTTTGAACGCCAGCGCCGCGCCGACCAGCAGCAGGACGACCGACGAGATCAGCGCAGATTTGCCCAACACATCCGGCAAGTCGCGCCAGGTCATCTCCCGCAGGATGAACAGCGAGACGACAACGGCATAGCCGACGGCCACGGCGCTGGCCTCGGTCGGCGTGAACGCCCCGCCCAGGATGCCGCCCAGGATGATGACCGGCGTCAGCAGCGGGAAGAACGCCTTCAGCGAGGCCTGCCCCTTCTCGCCCCAATTCGCCCGCCGCTTCAGGGCGGGCATGGCATCGGGGTTGCGGCGCGCGATCATGTTGGTCACCAGCATCAATCCGATGCCCACCAGCGCACCGGGGACGATACCCGCCAGGAACAGCGCAGCCACCGATTGCTCCATGACATAGGCGTAGATGATCATGATGCCGGATGGCGGAATGATCGGCCCGATGACCGACGACGCAGCGGTGACGGCGGCGGCGAACTTGCGGGTATAGCCCTCCTTTTCCATGGCCGGGATCAGCATGGAGCCGAGCGCCGAGGTATCGGCCACGGCCGAACCCGACAGCCCGGCGAACAGCATCGACGACAGGATGTTCACTTGCGCCAGCCCCGCGCGGAAATGCCCGACCAGGGCCTGGGCGAACTCCACCAGGCGCAAGGTGATCCCGCCCCGGTTCATCATCTCGCCCGCCAGCATGAAGAACGGGATCGCCATCAGCGGGAAGCTGTCCATGCCGTTATAGACGTTTCGGTAGAGCAGGACGAAATCCGTCCCCTGCCCGTTCAACCACAACATCACGCCGGGCGCGGCCAACAGGGCGAAAAAGACCGGCAGGCCGATCATCAACAACAGCAGAAAGAGCGGAAGGAACCAGACGAGCATCTATTCCGCCCCCACCGTTTCGGTGAACGGAATGGCGGGCAAGTCGTCCCCCGCCCCGCCCAGGATGGCGATCTGGCGCAAGATCAACTCGATCGTGACCGAGACCATCATCACGAGCCCGACCAGAAGCGAGGCCATCATCCAGGACCGCGGGATCTTCGCCCAGCCCTCACCCGTTGGGTAGTAGAGCGACGAGGTGGCGAAACGGCCCGAGAAGCCCGTGACCTCCGACCACCCGATCCGTACGCCCACGATCAGCACCAGCAAGGATAGGGCCAACAGGCCGAGCGTCAGCAACCCGCCCACGAAACGCGGCAGCGCCAGCTGGATCATGTCGATGGCAACGAAGCCCCCGCGCCGCAGCCCGGTGGGTGCTACGACCATCAGCCAGAGCATCAGGAACCGCGCGGCCTCCTCGGGCCAGGGCAACGGGTCGGACAAGACATAACGCCAGAAAACCTGGACCAGGATGAAGATCACCATCAGCGCCATGCAGACGATGCCGATCCCCCGTCCCACGGCCAGCATGGCCGCGTTCACGGCACCAAGCCGGCGCACGATGGCGACAACTCCCCCCATTTGCCCTCCCAGGCCATTCCGCCGCAGATCAACGCAGCCTGACCGCCCCACGTCAACTCCAAAGCGAGCGCAGACGCCACGGCAAGATCAGCCCACCTGACCGCAGACCCGACACAGACCGGGATGCGCCTGGCCCGGTAGGCGGGTGCGAACGGATGCCATGCGATTGGACGCACGTGTCATGCGAGGTGCGACGGCTGGATCTGAGTATTTTCAGCAGGAAGAAAGGGAGGCGGCCCAGGGGTCGGAGGTCATGCAACCTTCCCCTGGGCCAGAGAAGCGAGCTTCTCCCTGCACGGTCATCGGCTCTCCAGCCTGTTCCGCCCTTCGATAATCGTGCGAACAGGTTGCGTTAAGGTTAATGCGCGTTTCTTCCTGCCAGAAATACTCATGGCGCGCCGATCGCCCGGCGAAGCCACGCGCGTGTGTCAGCGCAGCCGCTGTTCCGTTGCGGCATCAAACAGCATCACCCTGCCCGGATCGATCGACAGGCCCACACGGTCCCCCTCGTTCGAGCGGATATCTCCGCGCTCCTCGACGATCAGCTTCTCGCCCGTCCCGGCCGTCAGATAGGCGTAGCTCACGCCACCCAGCGCCTCGGTCAGATCGACGCTCAGGCCCTCGCCAGGGCCGATCTCCAGATGCTCCGGCCGCATCCCGACGATAACGTCCGATCCGTCGGACGGCAGCGCGATCGGCACCGACATGGACGTCCCCATGGCCGGCACCTCCACGGCCCCGCCCTTCACCGTGCCCTTGACGAAGTTCATCGACGGCGAGCCGATGAAGCCGGCCACGAACCGGTTATCCGGATCGCGGTACAGCTCCAACGGCGCGCCCACCTGTTCGATCCGGCCCGCGCGCAGCACCACGATTTTGTCGGCCATGGTCATCGCCTCGACCTGGTCGTGGGTGACGTAGACCATGGTCGCGCCGATCTCCTTGTGCAGGCGCGCGATCTCGACGCGCATCTCGACCCGCAGCTCGGCATCCAGGTTCGACAGCGGCTCGTCGAACAGGAACACATCCGGTCCCCGGACGATGGCCCGCCCGATGGCGACCCGCTGCCGCTGCCCCCCGGACAGGGCCGCGGGCTTGCGCTTCAGGTACTCGTCCAGCTTCAGGATGCGGGACGCCTCGCCCACCTTCTGGTCGATCTCGGCCTTGGGATGGCCATTCATCTTCAGGCCGAACCCCATGTTTTCCTTCACACTCATATGCGGGTACAAAGCATAGGTCTGGAACACCATCGCCACGCCCCGCTGGGCCGGATCCTCGCGGGTGACGTCCCGCGCGCCGATGCGGATCGCACCGTCCGACGTCTCCTCCAACCCCGCGATCATCCGCAGCAGGGTCGACTTCCCGCAGCCCGACGGGCCCACGAAGACGCAGAACTCGCCCTCGTTCACGTCCAGATCCACCCCGTGGATCACCTGGGTCTCGCCGTAGCGTTTGACCACGTCCCTCAACTCGACGCCTGCCATGCCTATCCCTCTCCCTGATCGGGGAAGCGCCAATCGCGCAAATCCCCTGATATCGCGTCGACCGCGCGCTTCAGCGGCGGCAAATGGGCCGAGACATCGCCCGCTCCCGTGACCGAGACCGCGCCCAAGACGCGGCCGCCGCCCGACAGAACCGGCATCGCGACACAGCGGATGCCCGGCTCGTGTTCCTCCCGATCCTCGGCATGGCCCGCGGCGCGAATCGCCTCCAACTCGGTCCGCATGGCGCCCGGGCTGGTGATCGTTGTGTCGGTGAACCGGTGCCAGGATTGCCGCGCCAGCACCGCGTCCAACGCCGCCTCGGGCAGCCAGGCCATCATCGCCTTGCCCACACCGGTGCAATAGGCGGGACCGACTTTTCCGGCTTCGGAATACTTCGGCACGGGCCGCGTGGCGTTGCGCTTATCCACATAAAGGACCTGCCCGCCATCCAGCTGCGCCAGATGAACGGTCTCGCCCACCGCCGCTGATAACGCGTCCAGATGCGGTCGCGCGATGGGGGCCAGCGACGATTGCGACCAAGCCGCATGGGCCATGCGCACCAGCCGCAGACCCGGCACATAGGTTCCGTTCTCTGGATCGTGGGCCAGCATGCCCTGGTTGCTGAGCGTCTGCAGCAACCGATACGTGGTCGCCTTCGGAAAGGCCGACGCCTCCAGAACCTCGGAAAATCGCACTGGCCGCCCGAACCCCGCCACCAAGTCGAGCACATCCAGGGCCTTGCCCACGGTGCCGTCGCTGCGCGGTTCTGCGTTCATCGGACCTCCCTTTCCGGTTGACAGCATAGGCGACAGGCGTCACCATTTTCAATATAAGAAACCGAGTTTCATTATTTGAAACCGGCAGGACGCAAATCTGGGAGGATACCATGCGATCCATGCTCGCGGCGCTCGCCGCCACCACTGCCATGACCGGCGCCGCCCTCGCCGACGGCCATTCCACCCTGGAAGGCACGTTGCGCATCACCTCGGACATGTCGAACCCGGCGCCCCGCGCCGTGATGGAAGGCCTGGCCGCCCAGTTCGACGAGATGCACCCGAACCTGGAGGTCGAGTTGGAAATCGTCGACCGCGAGGCCTGGAAGAGCCAGATTCGCAACGTCCTGTCCGCGAACCCGCCCGACGTGGTCAATTGGTACGCCGCCAACCGCATGGGCCCCTTCGTCAATGCCGGCCTCTTCGAGGACGTGTCCGACGTCTGGGCCGAAATCGAGGGCCTCGACAGCGTCAAGGGCGCGCTGACAATCGACGACAAGCAATGGGGTGTGCCCTACACCTACTACCAATGGGGCGTGTACTACCGCGAGGACATCTTCAACGAACTGGGCCTGACCGAGCCCACCACCTGGGAAGAAGAGCTGGCCAATTGCCAGGTCATCGTCGACTCGGGCCGCGCCTGCTACACGATCGGGTCCAAGTTCCTGTGGACCGCCGGCGGCTGGTTCGACTACCTGAACATGCGCACCAACGGCTTCGACTATCACATGCAACTGGCCCAGGGCGAAATCCCCTGGACCGATGACGGCGTCCGCCAGACCTTCGCCAATTGGCGGCAGCTGATCGACATGGGCGGCTTTATCGAAGACCACCAGACCTATTCCTGGCAGGAGGCCCTGCCCTTCATGGTCAACGGCGAGGCGACCGCCTACCTGATGGGCAACTTCGCGGTGGCCCCCATGCGCGAAGCGGGTCTGAGCGACGATCAGATCGACTTCTATCAGTTCCCGGCGATCAACCCGGATGTCGAGATGGGCGAAGACGCCCCGACCGACACGTTCCACATCCCCAGCGGCGCCGAAAACAAGGACGCCGCGCGCGAATTCCTGAAGTTCGTGGTGTCGGCCGATGTCCAGACCGACATCAACTCGGGCGACAAGTTGGGGCAATTGCCGGTCAACGCGAATTCCGGCGTGGATGACGACGAGTTCCTGAACCAGGGCTTCGAGATGCTGTCCGAGAACGCCACCGGCGGCATCGCCCAATTCTTCGACCGCGACTTCCCGGCCGAGATGGCGTCCGTCGGCATGGAGGGTTTGCAGGAATTCATGGTCTTCCCGGACAACCTGGAAGACATCCTGAACCGTCTCGAACAGGCGCGCCAGCGCATCTATTCGAACTGATGGCCAAGGCGACGGGATCCGATCCCTCGCCCACCAATCCGGTGGAGGTCCGCTTCGACAGTGAAGCGGACCTCGCCTTCGTGATTAGATCCCTTGACTGGATAAAGACACTCGACGCCGAGCATGATTACGGTGCGTGCACGATCGCGCCCGTCACGAACAGGGTTATTGACCAATGTATCGCTGCGTTGGCGGCATCTGGAGATATGCAGGGCCAAATTGGGCACTCGCGTTGCCCTTTGGACGAACCAACCGCAAAGAAACGAGTTGCGGCGGCATCCATCCCCAACGGGCAACTCGACGAACATCTAAGGCGGTTTGTCAGACTAGCTTGTCACCCGCACGAGATGACCGAACGACAAGTCGCGAAACTCGTAAAGTGGCGCCGAAAACTGGAAGAGTCCACGAACCAAAACGCTCTGGTGACAGAGGAAATGGAGCGCCTTCAAAAGCAAAAACCTCCCGCTCTGACTACAGACAAGGAGACGGACTGGTGGACATGATGTCAGAGCAGTACTTCGATGCGGCACCCCACCACCCCGACCCATCCGCCAGCCCCGAGGTTACCGCATGGACCGGAGCCATCACATGATCCGCCCGCTCGCCCTCCTGCTGGCCCTCTCGGCCCCCGCTGCCGCCCAAACCTTAGGCCCCTGCACCGGCGGCGCGCTTTGGTGGGCGATCCCCGGCGCCGCGGGCTACGGCCCCTGCGAAAGCCCCCAGGAAGGGTTCTTCCTGCTGTCCTGCGGCCAGAACACCGTCCTGCTAGAGGTCGAAAGCCCCTACGAGATCGCCGAAGGCACGCCCGGCGCGCTGACCCTTTCCGTCGACGGCCGGGACTGGCGCCTGGACGGCACCGGCACGGCCTATCCCCGCACCGGCGTCGTCGGGCTGGGCGCCATCGCAATCCCCCGCGACGCCATCGAAGGGCTCATGGCGGGCGCGTCGGCCCGCTTCGACCTGCCGACCGAACGGCGCGACGTCCATCTGACCGGCTCCGCCAACGCCATCGCCACCATGCTCACCGGCTGCGAGGGCGCGTGATGATCGCAATTCAAAGGAGACCCGGCCCATGACCAACGTCTCGCCCGCCGTGCCCGACACCCACCCGCCGGTGGACGGTCGTGGCTGGTACGCCCGCAACCAGATCGCCGTCACCCCCTGGCTCTTCCTGGCGCCCGGCCTCCTCTTCTTCGCGGTCTACGTGGTGATCCCGATCTTCCAGTCCTTCCAGATCAGCCTCTACCGCTGGGACGGGCTGGGCGAGGCGACCTATATCGGCCTCGCCAATTATCAGGAGTTGATGACCGACCGGGCCTTCGAAATCAGTCTCTGGAACAATTTCAAATGGCTGGCGCTCTACCTGCTGGCGATCCCCCTGGGCCTCGGCATCGCGCTCTTCCTCAATCAGACCGTGACGGGCATCCGCCTCTACAAGTCCCTGTTCTTCTTCCCCTTCGTGATCTCCCAGGTCGTCGTCGGCCTCGTCTTCTCCTGGTTCTACCTGCCCAATGAGGGCCTGCTGAATCATGTCCTCGGCTGGTTCGGCACCTCGGTGAACGTCCTGGGCGACCCCGACCTGGCCACCTACGGGATCATCGCGGCCGGCCTCTGGCCCCAGACGGCCTATTGCATGATCCTCTACCTCACCGGCCTGAACGCCGTTGATCCCGAACAAGTCGAGGCCGCCCGCCTGGACGGCGCCAAGGGCCACAAGATGCTCTGGTACGTCATCATCCCCCAGTTGAAGCCGGCCACGTTCATCGCCTTCGTGGTGACCATCATCGGCGCCCTGCGCAGCTTCGACCTGATCTCGATCATGACCAATGGCGGCCCCTTCGGCTCCACCCGTGTCCTATCGTTCTACATGTTCGAAAAGGCCCTGGCCGAATTCGGCTTCCGCATGGGCTACGGCGCCGCCATCGCGGTCGTCCTATTCCTGATCATGCTCTGCTTCATCGCCTACTTCCTGTGGTCCATGTGGTGCGAAGAGCGGGGCGCGCGATGAAGGCGCTCGCCCTCTTCCTGGCCGGCATCCTGGCCATGCCAGCCCTCGCCCAGCCAGTGGTCGAGGGTCCACTGGTGGGGATCGACCCGGATACGCCGCTCCGCGTCCAGGCCGAACGCTGTGGCGGCGTCGTCATCCTCGCCATTTCGCAGGCCACGACGCCCGGCCTACAGGACGCGCTGCGCGCGCTGACCTTCACGGCCATGGGCGAGGGCGGCCGGTCCGAGGACGTGCAGGCCGCCATGATCGCCTGGGCCGGGGCCTATGCCGCGCCAGAGGCGGCGCCGCGTACCAGCCGCTTCTTCGCCGAGGACCGGGCCTTCTGCCTGGCGCTGGCCGCTCGATGAGACGTGGGACCCGTGCATTGGCCCGGCTCTCGGCCACGTCCCTGCTGGGACTTGGCCTCGCCCTCCTGCTGATCGGTCCCGCCCAAGCCCAGGTTCGGCCGATCGAGCGCTCCATCATCGACGCCGCCGAAACCGAAGACGCGGTCTTCGTCTCGCTCCGCTGCGGCGGATTGTTCCTGGTGCTCCTATCCGATGGGGCCAAACCCCAGATGCAGGCCGCCTTCCAGACCTTCGTGTCGGAGGCCACCTCCGGCAACAAGGTCAGCCCCGGCCTCAGCCGCGACGACACCCGCGACGGTATGATCGCTTTCGCCGAGCGCTACACCGCCTCGGCCGGGCGCCCCGGCATCGTCGAGTTGGCCCGCTCCGACAACGCGTATTGCCTGGCCGTGGCCAACAGCCTGGAGGACGCTCGCCCATGACTCGTCCGAACCATGCAATACGCCATGCACGGGCCGTGGGCGCCGCTTTTGGCCTCCTCGTGGCGTGGCCCGCGATGGCCGAAGTCATCGACCTGCGTGAGAACATGCTCGTCATGCCGGATTGGAACGGCATTCCGATCTACGCGTCGGTTCGTCCGAGCCAGCGGCCCGAAGACAGCGCCGCGAAATGGGGCCGATGGACCGCAGAGACGGCGAAGATCGCGCCGGACCTCAAGGCGCGATGCAATGCTGATATGGCCGTCATAGACGAATTTACATATGAGGGCCGGCTCGTCACGATCGCGGCCTTTCCACTCGACTTCCCCGGGGATCCCGTGGCGCTGGACGCGGCGCCCCCAGACGACACTGTGCCAGTGGAGCTTCGGCTCAGCCGATCTTGTCTGCTTCCGGAGGATCAGCCATGACCCGCGCCGAATTCGATGCCCTCTGCGCCCAGCATCCCGGTGCGGTCCTGTCCGGCCCCGGAGAGCTGGATGCCTGGAAGATCGGCGGCAAGATGTTCGCCTGTTTCGGCCATGTGGACACCCGCGGCAGCAACACCGACCAGGCCGTGGTCCGATGCAGTGACAACGAGATGGCCCACATGCTCATCGACGCCGGCGCCGCAACCAAGCCCGCCTATTTCCGCGGCGCCTGGGTCGCGCTCTCGATCCCGGACCTGGACGCTGACGAAGCCGCCCATCGCATCGCCATCAGCTACACGACCATTCGCGGCACCCTGACCAAGAAGGTTCAGGCCACGCTGCCGCCCCTGCCGGAGGCCGAGTAATGTTCCCCACCCCCCTCGCCCAGACCTCCCGCTCCTGGCAGATCACCTACCAATCCCTGCTGCCCATCGCGCTCATCCTCTGGCTGCTGCCGCTCATCGCGGTGATGCTGTTCTCGATCAAACCCGACGCCGACTTCACCAACGCGAATTACTGGGGCATCCCGTCCGAGTTCAAAGGCTTTGAAAACTACGGCCGCGTCTTCTTCGACAGCGACATGCCGCGCTACCTGCTGAACTCGGTCCTGATCACCGTCCCCACGGTGATCGGCACCCTGGTCCTCAGCTGCATGACCGGCTTCGCCCTGGGCATCTACCGCTTCAAGGGCAACCTGCTGATCTTCTTTATGTTCATCGCGGGCAACTTCGTCCCGTTCCAAATCCTCATGGTCCCGGTTCGCGACCTGACCCTGGGCCTCGGGCTCTACGACACCAAGACCGG
>JBCDCW010000040.1:0-18839 GCA_039180995.1 Pseudomonadota bacterium | reverse complement strand
TCGATCCCGGGCCCAAGGGCGGCGACGAAGGCTAGGGCCAGGATCAGCTTAGGCATCGACAGAAACACATCCGTCAAGCCCATCAGGATCCGGTCGGCCCAGCCGCCGAAATAGCCCGAGATCGCACCGACAAGAAGGCCGACAGGGGCCGCGATGACGGCGACCAAAGCGACGATCATCAGCGTGATCCGCGCGCCCCAGATAACGAGTGAAAGGATGTCGCGCCCCAACTCGTCAGTGCCCATCCAGTGGTCGCCTGAGGGCGGCAGAAGCCGCCGCTGCAGATCCTGGCCCACCGGGCTTTCCGGGGCCAAAAACGGCGCGAAAGCGGCGACGAGAACCAAGCCGATCACGATCAAGCCCCCGACGACGGCCAGAGGATTGCGCACCAATGCTTGGCCCGCACCATATGCCCGACCCGCGAAAGCCTGCCGACGCGAGCCGGGTGTGTCGGTCGTCAGCCAGTCCCGCGCCGTCACGACCGACTCCTTGGATCGAGCACGCGGTAGAGGACATCCGACAACCGATTGATCCCGATGAAGACCGAACCGATGACCAGCGTCGCGCCGAGCACCGCGTTCATGTCGGCGTTGAACAGGGCCGTCGTCAGGTAATTGCCGATCCCGGGCCACGAAAACACCGTCTCGATCATCACGGATCCCTCCAGCAGACCGGCATAGCTGAGGCCGATCACGGTGATCAGCGGCACGCGGATCGGCCTGAAGGCATGGACCCAGATGACCCGCCATTCCGGCACGCCCTTCACGCGCGCCGTCGTCACGAATTCCTGGCCCAACTGGTCCAACATGAACGACCGCGTCATCCGCGCGATATAGGCCAGCGCGAAGAACCCCAAGATCGCCGCTGGCAGCACGATATGCGACACGGCGGATCGGAACACGTCCCATTCCCGCATCATCGCGCTGTCGACCAGCAGCAGGCCCGTTCGCGGTTCGACGATGCCGTCGAAGAAAATGCCCATCCGCCCGGGGCCCGAGACCCATCCAAGGCTCGCATAGAACACCGCCAGCCCCACAAGTCCCAGCCAGAAGGCGGGCACCGAATAGCCGGTCAGTGCCAGGACGCGGATCACCTGGTCGATCCAAGTCCCCTGATGGGCCGCCGCCATGACGCCCATGGGGACGCCCAACGCAATGCCGATGACGATCCCGATGGTTGCCATTTCCAACGTCGCTGGGAAGACGCGCAGAAGGTCCTCGGCCACCGGTCGACCGGTCGAGACGGACATCCCCAGATCGCCACGGAGGACGTCGCCGACATAGCTTACGAATTGCAGAAGCAGAGGCCGGTCGAGGCCCAGGGCGATCCGCGCCACCTCGTATTGCTCAGGCGTCGCCCGGTCGCCGACGACGGCCAGAACCGGGTCGATCGGAACGACCCGACCGATGAAAAAGGTAATCGCGAGCAACCCTAGGAACGTGGCGGCCGTGACCAGCACAAACCCAGCCATCCCTCGCAAGGCCCGCACCAAGGCGCGGCGCGAGGGCGTGGTGGCAGGTGTTAGCGTGGTGGCCATTGGACCTCCGGGGGGCTGTCAGTGGGGCGTCATCTTCAAGGGTAGGAGAAAGGGCTTGGCGAATGAAAGAAGTTTTGCCAGCATCTAACAGAATTTCACCGCCCGACCGGAGGGTCGATGTCTGAACCGCTGACTGCCGAAAGGCCACGGGCCGACGCCACGGCTCCCGCGCTTGGCCCGCTGATGCGCCGCCGCCGCCGGGCACTGGATTTAACGCTGCGAGCGGCTGCTGAGGCGGCGGGGCTCTCGACGGGCTATCTAAGTCAGGTGGAAAACGGAAAGTCGGTTCCGACGCTCGGCACGCTGGCGCAGATCGCCTCGGCCTTAGGTGTTGGGCTGGACTATTTCGTGGCCGAGACCCGCCCTGTCGACGCATTGTCCAAGGCGGCGGGGCGGCGGCGTTTTTCCGTCCCCGGTTCTCCGGTCGAATATGAAGCGGTCAGCGCCGATTATCCCGGCTCGTCCCTGGTGTCCTATATCTTGCATGTTCCGGCAGGATACCGGTCCGAAACCGCCGCGCACGAGGGCGAGGAGGTGATCTTCATTCTGAGCGGCGCGATCGAACAGACCCTGGGCGGCGAGACGATGCGGATGCAGGCGGGCGACAGCCTGCATTACGATGGCGCGACACCCCATGCCTGGTCCAATCCTGGCCCCGATCCCGCGCGCGTGCTTTGGACCGGCACGCTTGCCGTTCTGCGCCAGGGCGGCACGGCTGCGGGCACACCCAAAACAGACCTTCAGAAAACCACGACAGGAGAGACCCAATGACCAAGCTCAGAGCCATCCTCCTCGGCAGCGCGCTGGCGCTGCCCATTGCGACCGGGGCCTTTGCGGACACGCCGCCGGGTCTTCTGATCGTGGCGCAGAATATCGACGATATCGTCGCCATCGACCCGGCCCAGGCCTATGAATTCACCTCTGGCGAGTTGGTGACCAACGTCTACGACCGGCTGATCCAATACGACGCCGAGGATCCCACGACCCTCGCCCCCGGTCTCGCGACCGAATGGTCCATCGACGAGGCGACCAAGACCATCACGTTCACCATGCGCGAGGGCGTGACCTTCCATTCCGGCAACCCCGTCACCGCCGATGACGCCGCGGGATCGTTGCAGCGGGTGATCAAGCTGAACCTGACGCCCGCCTTCATCTTGGCGCAGCTCGGCTGGACGGCCGAGAACGTAGAGGAGATGGTCGTGGCCGACGGCAATAAGGTGACGATCCGGTACGAAGGCGATTTCTCGCCCGCCTTTGTGATGAACGTCCTCGCCTCCCGCCCCGCCTCGGTGGTGGACATGCAGACGGCTATGGCCAACGAGGTCGATGGCGATATGGGCAACGCCTGGCTCAACGCCAATTCCGCAGGGTCCGGGCCGTTCGAGCTTCAGGCCTATCGCCCCGCCGAAATCATCCGCCTGGCCGCCAACGAAGATTACTTCAAGGACGGCCCAAAAGTGGACGGCGTTATCCTGCGGCACGTCGCGGAAAGCGCGACTCAGCAACTGCTTCTGGAACAGGGCGACATTGACCTGGCTCGGAACCTGACGCCCGACCAAGTCGCGTCTCTGGGGGATGGCATCAAAGTCGAGACCTTCCCGCAAGCGGCCGTGCATTTCCTGTCGTTCAATCAGAAGACCGACAGCTTGACCGATCCTGCTGTCTGGGAAGCAGCCCGCTATCTGGTCAACTATGACGGCATGACCGACACAATCCTGGCCGGTCAGATGGAAGTGCATCAATCCTTCTGGCCCAAGGGCTTCCCCGGCGCGGTCGAGGAGACGCCGTTCGATTACGACCCCGACAAAGCGCGTCAAATCCTGGAAGATGCTGGGGTCGAGCTTCCGATTCAGGTCGAAATGGATGTCATCAACGCCGCGCCTTTCACGGACATGGCGCAGTCGCTGCAGGCCAGCTTCGCGGATGCCGGGATCGAGTTCGACATCTTGCCAGGGACTGGTGCGCAGGTGATCACCAAATATCGCGACCGAACCCACGAGGCGATGTTGCTCTATTGGGGGCCGGACTTCATGGACCCGCATTCCAACGCCAAGGCATTCGCGTACAATTCCGACAATTCGGATGGCAATTACACGGCGACCACCACCTGGCGGAATGCCTGGGCGGTGCCGGATGCGCTGAACGAAAAGACAACCGCAGCCCTCACAGAGGCGGATCCGGAGGCGCGTCTTGATATCTACCGCGACCTACAGCGCGAGGTGCAGGCCGAGAGCCCCATCGTGATCATGTTCCAGGCGTCCTACCAGGTCGCGATGGACGAGGGCGTCACCGGCTACGTGAACGGCGCGACTTCGGACTTCGTGTTCTACCGCCTCGTCGAGAAGTGACGCCCTGGCTCGGCCCTTTGCGGGTCGAGAGATCTGACTGGAGGGCGCGATGCACGACCGGCTAATGCGGCTGCGCGCTCGCATGCGCGAGACTGGCACCGATTTGGTCGTCCTCGGTCCGACGAGCCATATGCGTTGGCTCTCGGGCGCCGATCCCCATGGCGACGAGCGGCCCGTGATGCTGATGGTCTCGCAGGCCCATGCCGGGTTTCTGATGCCCGCACTGAATGCCGCGTCGGTCCGTCAACAGACAGAGTTGCCTTTCGAGACTTGGAGCGACGCGGACGGGCCTGGCGCAGCGCTATCCCAGCTGCTGGCCGACCTGTCGCTTCCTGGCGCACCCCGGGTCGCCATCGACGAAGCGATGCGCGCCGATTTTGCACTCTTGGTCCTTGACGCGTTCGACGGACCAGAGCGGACTTTCTGCGACGAAACCGTCGGGCTTCTGCGCGCGCGCAAAGATCCTGCTGAAATCGACGCGCTGACTGCGTCGGCCCGCCTCAACGATTCCGCCGCCAAGGCCGGATTTGCCGCCCTGCGCGAGGGCATGACGGAGCGCGACGTCGCCGGGGTCATCCGTGATCACTACAAAGCAAACGGCGCGGCGCCCGAATTCACCATCGTCGCCTTTGGGCCCAACGGGGCCTTCCCACACCACCACACCGGCGACACGATCCTCACACCAGAAACGGCCGTTCTGATCGACACGGGCTGCCGTCTCAACGGCTATCCGTCGGACATGACCCGCTGCGCCTGGTTTGGCCACGGCCCTTCCATTGCCTTCACAGAGATCATGGAGGTGGTCGAACGTGCCGTCCAAGCAGGCATTGCCGCCGCCACTCCGGGCGCTCGGGCCAGCGATGTCGACGCCGCCGCACGCGGCGTGATCGAGGCTGCCGGATATGGCGACCGGTTCGTCCATCGCACGGGCCACGGTCTCGGCATCGACGTACACGAGCCCCCCTGGATCTCGGCCAGTTCGGATACCGTGCTGGAGGAGGGCATGGTCTTTTCGGTCGAACCCGGCATCTACCTCCCCGATACGTTCGGCATCCGCCTGGAGGACATCGTGGTGATCGGGCCGGACGGGGCCAGCCCGCTTTCGGGGCTGCCTCGGGTGCCGTAGATCAACGGCGCTGGACTTTTGGGGAAGACTGCCGCGTGGCGTTTTGGGCGGCATCGACCTTGACGGTGCCGTCAAGGAAAACACCTGGCAATCAGAGCGTTATCGTCTCTTTCGCAAGCCGCGCCGGGGCGTCCGGGTCGAGGCCGCGAGCACGCGCGGCGGCTTCCAACGCGACGTAGATGGGGACTAGATCGAGCAGCGGGTCGATCAGCGGATGCAGCTTCGGGCGACCCGGTGGGTATACGGAGCGCGTGCCAGGCAGCGGATCGGCCCGTTGGAGGTCCAGCACAGGATACGCACCATTCAAAATCTGCATTGGTCCATGTTTCACCTCGGCCGAACTGAACGCCACCGCCGTCATCTGGCAGAGTTCCATTGCCTTCAGCGCCGTCTCCTGGGCGATCCCCAAAGACGGCCCCCGGCCAAGAACCATTAGGCGGTCCGTGTCCGCAAAGAGGTTGGTCAAATCCGCGCTTGGCAGCGTGAGGGCGTCCGACAGCGCATCAGGTATCTGATCCAGCCCGCGCAGAAGGTGTCGGTCTTCCTGCCAAAGGGCAAGAACACGAAGACCGGCGACAATCGACACGATGAAGGTTTTGGTCGCGGCGACCGCTCGTTCTGGACCGGCGGCGATGTCGATCGTCAGACCACCCACTTCCGCCAAGGGACTGTCCGGCGTGTTCGTTAGAACCAAGAGCGCGGCACCGCCCTCTTGAATGGCTGTCGCCGCGGCGATGATATCGGGGCTCTGGCCGGATTGACTGATCGCAAGCGCCGCATGTCCCTGGCTGCGCGGGCTTTGGCCATACAAGGATGCAAGGGACAGCGGATAGGAGGCCGGGATCAGGCCTGCGGCAATCCCGAACGCATAGGACAGGTAGGTGGCCGCATGGTCCGAACTCCCACGGCCGATTGTGATCAAGACGGTTGGGGCGGTCGTCCGCAGCGCCTCGGCCGCTGCCGTGATCGACTTGGCCGTGGGGCCAGAGCCGAGACGTGCGCAGGCCGCTGGGATCTCGGCGATCTCCTGCGCCATTCTGCTCGTCATGGATCCTCGTCCGACAGTTGCTCCCCGGCTTCGGCTGACGCAGGGCTGCTTGGGCGTGCCGAATGCGCGCGAACAACGACGCCGCCCCTAACGTCGCGCGCCGCAATCATGCCGGAACCCCCGCCATCCGCGCCGACAGACCGCCAGGACGTGTCACAGCGTGGGCGCCGCACAGAACACCATCGCGCAGCGCCGTTTCGACCGGTGCGCCATCCAACCAACGGCACAGGAACCCTGCCGCGAACGCGTCCCCCGCGCCGGTGCTGTCGACGACACGGACATTCGGGGCGCTCTCCATGATCGAAGAACCGGCCTGTCGCGCCTCAGCCCCTGCCGCCCCGCGCTTTACGATCGTCAGGGGGGCTGGGCGGACCGACAGCCCTAAGGCGCAGAGATGCGCTGCCTCGACCTCGTTGGGAAGAAACACGTCCAAAGCGGCGATGAGGGGCGCACAAGATGCGTCCAGCCCGTCGTCCCAGCCGCAATCGGATGAGATCGTTGCCCCCACCCCCCGCGCCAATTCAAGGAGACCGGGATGATCCAGAAGGGTCCGAAGTTCCCCCACATGCAGGTGGACGATGCCCAAGCTTCGCAGGTCCGCCAGCCCTGGAATCGGGGCCGCCGGACCGGGGGCGCGGGTCAGAAAGGCGCGGTCATCGCCGCGCACGATGGCGACGGTCAATTGTGGCTCGAACGTTTGGGCGGGGGCGCAGAGCGCGGTTCCGATCCCCGCTTGGTCCAGGTCACGAGCCACGGGGGCGTCGAACGGCGCGGCAGGCAGATGCGCGCAGAGTTCCGAAGGGCGGCCAAGACCCGCGAGCCATCCTGCCGTGATCGCGGCACCGCCGCCGGCATGCAAGGATAGGCCATCGGCGAACACCTCGCGCCCGGGGATCGGGTCACGGGGCACCCCGGTAAAGACCAGGTCGCAATAAACACGACCGATGCAAAGCACTGCGCCCCGTGGCGACCCCACAGCATCCTTCATGCCGGAACCTCGGTCAGGGCCATGCCCGAGGCGCGGTCGAAGACGTGCAAATCCCGCGCCGCCGCGCCCAACCGGACGGTCGATCCCACATCGGGCGGGTGGCGGGCATCGGCCTTGGCGATCATCTCGCCTGCAGTAGTTTCCACATAGATCAGAGTGTCGTGGCCCAACGGCTCGCGAACCGTCACTCGACCTTCGACCAAAGCGGGGCCATCAACTGGTTGCAGGTCGTCGGGCCGCACGCCCAGCAAGATGGGGCCGCGGGCAGCCACCGGCAAGGCGATATCGCCGCCACCTGGCAGGCGGGCAGTCTGATCGGACGCCTCTGCCTCGATCATGTTCATGGACGGCGCGCCGATGAAGCGGGCGACGAAGGTGTTGGCCGGATGGCGGTAAACCTCGTCGGGCGTGCCGACCTGTTGGATGTGGCCATCCTTCATGATGACGATACGGTCGGCCAGGGTCATTGCTTCGACCTGATCATGGGTGACGAAGACGATGGTCGACCCGACGCGTTGGTGCAGCTTCTTGATCTCCAGCCGCATTTGGGTGCGCAGTTGCGCATCCAGGTTCGAGAGCGGCTCGTCGAACAGAAACACCGCCGGGTCGCGTACCATGGCCCGGCCGATGGCCACGCGCTGGCGCTGGCCGCCCGAGAGCTGGGCGGGCTTGCGGGCCAGCAGCGCCGTCATGTCCAGGATTTCCGCGACCTCGTCGATGCGGCGTTCCTTGTCGGCCCGGGGTATCTTGGCCGCGCGCAGGCCGAAGCCGATATTCTTGCGGACCGTCATATGGGGATAGATCGCGTAATTCTGGAACACCATGGCGATGTCCCGGTCCTTAGGTTCCAGGTTATTAACGATCCGGTCGCCGATGGCGACGTCGCCCGCGCTGATGTCCTCTAGCCCCGCAATCATGCGCAGCGTCGTGGATTTACCGCAGCCGGAAGGACCGACGAGGACCACGAACTCGCCATCGGAGATGTCGAGGTCGATGCCATGCAAGACCTGCGTGTCGCCATAGCGTTTGGTTAGGTTCCGCAGGGCGAGCTGAGCCATGATCTATCCCGTGACCGCATCGAGGGCGGTTGCTAGACGCGCGCTGGCGGCGTCGCGATGGGCCCACCGGTCTGCAAGGGCTGTTTTTGCGGCCTGGATGTCTTGCGCATAGCTGGCAAGAGCGTCGTCCATTGCCGTGGGCGCGGGCCCGCCGATCCGATCGCGCCGATTTACGAAGGTCCGCGCGTCCACCGCTTCGGTAAAGGCGGCTTCGGTCAAGACGGTTTCCTGACCCGTGGTCTTGGCGAAGGCCTTGGCGAAGGTGGCGTATCCCGCCCCCAGTGACACATTTTCTGCGATCACCGCTTTGGCTGTATCGGCGGCAATCTCATGCGCTTGGCGGAAACTCAGCGCTTCGTCTCGCACCAATGTGTCAGCGAGTTCGGTGATCGTGATGCAAGCTGCGTCTGTATTGGCCGCTACGCGGACCGCATTTATGGAACAGGCAGGTAGGAATGCAGTCAGCAGGTCCAGCACCCGGTTCGCATGATCGAAGGCGCCATAGCCCGCCTGCTGCACCTCGCCCTCGCTGTCATTCATGTCGGTGAAGGGCGTGTTGTGCATGGTGTTGACCATCGCATCGCAGCGCCCGGCGGCGACGGAGGCAAGGTGGCGCAGGTGTTCGATCGGCACGGGGTTGCGTTTTTGCGGCATGATGGAGCTGATCTGCACAAGGCTGCGTGGCACATGAAGCTGCCCGATCTCGAAGGCGGACCAAAACGCCATGTCCTGCACGACGCGCCCCAGATGGATCATCGGCAGCTTTAACGCGGAGTAGAGGCCGGTGATGTAGTCGACCGACGCGATGCAGCCATAGCTGTTACGTTTCGGGGCCGTAAATCCGAGAAGGTCGGCCATACGCGCGCGGTCGATGGGGAAGCCGCTGGTCGTGATCGCCGCGGCCCCCATCGGGCAGACGTCGAGATGCCCTATCGCAGCGTCAAGCCGTTTGGCATCGGCCAGAAGGACTTCGAGCACCGCGCACAAATAATGCCCAAAGGTCGACGGCTGTGCGGGCTGGCCGTGTGTGTAGGCGACGATCAGCGTGTCGCGTTCCTGCCGCGCCTTGACGTGGAGCGCCGCGGCGAGGCGCAACAGGCGACCCATCGTGTCATCGGCGCGCATCCGAAGGGCCATCTTGAACATTGTGTGGTCCATGTCATTGCGGCTTCGCGCGGTATGAAGCGCACCGCCCAGATCGCCTAGGCGGGATTTCAACTCGGCCTCTACGAGAAAGAACCAGTCTTCGTGTTCGCCGGTGTAGGTCAGGGCGTCGAGGTCGGTCTCCGCAGCAATTGCGTTAAGCGCCTCCAAGATGGCCTTTCCATCTGCCGCCGACAGGATGCCCGTTTCGACCAACATCACCAGATGGGCGCGGTTGATGGCGTCCATATGGTCCGCAAAGTGGTTTTTGACGCCCTCAAAAAGCGGCGCAAGAACGGTATCGCGATAGGTCGGGTCGGGGAAAGTGGATGTGTCGGTCATCCCTTGAGCCCGGCCATCACAACCCCTCGAATGATGAATCGCTGGAATACCAGGAACACCACCAGCGTCGGGATCGTCGAGATCGCCGCGCCGGTCATGATCAACTCCCAAGCCACATCCGCTTCATCCCCGAACCCCGCCAACCCGACGGGCAAGGTGTAAAGCTCGACCGAGTTGGTCACGATCAGTGGCCAGAGGAATGCTGTCCAGTTGCCCAGAAACACGAAGATCGCCAAGGCCGCCAAAGCGGGTCGGACCAACGGCATGGCGACGGTCCACCAGATCTGGAATTCGTTCAGCCCGTCGATCCGCGCGGCCTCGATGAAATCGTCCGGCACGCTTTCGAAGAACTGCTTCATCAGGAAGACGCCGAACGCCGTCATCAACCCGGGGAACATGATGCCCCAATAGGTGTCCAGCCAGCCGAAGCTTTGGGACATCAGATACCACGGGATCACCAGCATCTCAGTCGGGATCATCAGCGTGGATAGGATCGCGATGAAGACGATCTGACGGCCGGGAAACTTGAACTTGCACAGGGTGTAGCCCACTAGGCTGTCGAAGAAGAGGTTCGAGATCGTTGTCAGCGTCGCGATGATGATCGAGTTGACGAACCAGCCGTAGAAACGGCCATCTTCCAGCACGTAAGTGTAATTTTCGATCGTCGGCTCATCGGGGATGAGGTTCACGTTGTAGACTTCGTGCGGCCATTTCAGCGAAGTCGAGATCATGTAGACGATAGGCATGATCATCAAGATCCCGCCAAGGAAGAGCAGGATCCAACGGATCACGGCGGCATTGTCGCGCGGGCCGCGTCCGGCTGGTCGGGCGAACAACGTCTGGGATGACGGCTGGGCCGCGTCCTGCACGTCGGAAAGGGCGGCGTCGGTCATCTCAGTCGCTCCGCAACAGGCGGAGTTGGACAAGGCTGACGACCAGAAGGATTAGGAACAACACAACCGTCTGCGCGGCGGCATAGCCCATGTTGAAGGATGAGAACGCCGTCTCGTAAATCATCAGGACCAACGGCTTTGTCGCGTTCAGTGGCCCGCCGGGGTTGTTGGTCGTCATGTTGAAGACGTGGTCGAAGATCCGCAGGAATCCGATGGATGAAAAGACCACGATGAAGACGATTGTCGGCCGCAGCAGTGGGATGGTGATTTGCGTCAGCTGGGTCCACCAGCCGACGCCGTCGATCCGCGCGGCTTCGTAGTAAGACGTTGGGATCGCGCGCAGGCCGGCCATAAAGATGATGATTTGAAAGCCCAGACCCGCCCAGACGGCGGGGGCTAGAACGGCCGGCAAGGCGTTGGTGGTCGAGTTCAGGAACTCGATCTGCGCGATGCCGAAGCCCGCCAGGATGTTGTTGAACAACCCCGTGGGCACCGGCTGATAGAACCACCGCCACACCCAGGCCATAGCCACCGCGCTGGTCATGAACGGCAGGAAATAGAGCATCCGCAGAAAGCCGTGGGCCAGCCGGACCTTGTCCAAATGGTACGCGATTATGAACGAGATCACGAGCGACAGCGGCGTGCCGATCAGCAGGTATTGGAACGTGTTGACGAACACCTTCCAGAAGACCGGATCGTTCCAAAGCGTCTGGTAGTTGTCGAGCCCGGTCCAGGTCCGCGACCCCAGCAGGTTCCATTCTTGGAACGAGATCACGAAGGCATTGCCGGTGGGGTAGAAGCGGATGATCACGTAAAACAGGACCGGCACGGCCAGAAACGCCCAGGCCCAGGCGATCTGCTTCTGCCTTATGGTCATGCCCTTGAACATCACGCCCCCTTGGTCGGCGCGGCCCCGAGGGACCGCGCGCGATCACTCATTCAGCGTAATGTGCGTCCAACAGCTTCTGCTCGGCCTCCGCCGCGATGGCGAGGCTTTCACCCACATCCATTCCTTCCAACTGGATCCGCTCCACCATCTCTACCATCAACTGGCGCTGCGCGCTTTCGTCGACGAACTTGGTGGTGTTGGCATAGGCCAACCCCCGGATGAACGGGCCGAACGTCTCATCATTGGCATTCGCGTCGGTCAGGCCGACCGATGGCTTTGCGGGCAATTCGCCGACAACGTCCAGCCAGACCTGCATCGCCTCGTCCGAAGTGACGTAGTCCATGAACTTGACCGCCGCGTCGTACCGCGCGCCCTCGGCCTTGGTGGTGATGGCGTTCACCCAATAGGACGAGTAATTCGACCGCGTCCCATCGCCGCTCGCAGGTAATTCGGCCACGCCGTAGTTCAGTCCCCGGATATCCGCCAGCGATCCGATCCGGAACGAGCCGTCGATATGCATGCCCGCGCGCTGCGCTTTAAAGGCGGCCTGCGGTTCGTCCATGAACCCGATGGCGGTGACTGGATCGTCGCCCATGAAGAGATTGGCATAGAATTCCAGCGCCGCCTGCCCTTCGGGCGTATTGTAATTCACGGTGCGGTAATCGTCGAGATAGGGCGCACCGCCATGCTGGCGCACCAGCCCTTCGCGCCACCAATGATGATCCTGCGCGGTCATGCCTGCGGTCAGGCCCACCTGCGTGATATTGCCCGCGCCATCCCGCTTGGTCAGCTTGGCGGCGGCCTCCATCAACTCTTCCAACGTCTCGGGCGGTCCGTCGATCCCGGCCTCGTCGAACAGGCGCTCGTTGTAGAACAACGCCAGGCTGCGCACCGCGGTGGGCAGCGCCCAATATTGATCGCCCTCCTTCATGGCTTGGACCATGGGGAAGAACTCCGCATCAATCTCAGCCGCCGAGAAGACGTCCGTCGGCAGCGGCTGAATCAGGTCGGCCTCGACGTAATCGTTGAGCCATCCATAAAACAGTTGCACGACATCCGGCCCCTCGCCCGCGGGAATCGCGGCGGCGACCTTGGTGCGATAATCGGCATACGGGAAGTGGGTCATGGTCACGGTGATATCAGGGTTCGCCGCCTCGAAGTTCTCGATCAACGTCTCCATGGCGGTGACGCGCGCGTCGAAGAAGTACTGCCAATATTCAATCTCGACCTGCTCTGCTGCAGCAGCGCCACCGATCAGCGACCCCACTGTGGCGAATGCGGCTAACTTCATTCTCAACATGAATATCTCCCCGTGATCTGTCGCGGCTCGCTCGGCTATGGGCAAAGCCATCGAAAAAGCTTAAACTCAACCTTCTTGAGCAATCAAGTACATTGAGCTAATCCAATCCCATGTCGCAGCTCCCTCCTACGAAACCCCACACGCTGGGCGTCAACCCGTCCCGTTCGCGGGATCATAATCGCCAGATGGTTCTGGGCCAGTTGCAGGCGGGCGGCGCATTGGGCCGGGCCGAGATCGCCCGCCGCTCGGGTCTGACCACCCAGGCGGTCAGCAACATCATCGCCGATCTGGAAGGGGACGGGCTGCTTCGGATCGCGGGCGCCGCCAAGGGCCGCCGGGGGTTGCCTGCCACTCAATATGCAGTCAATCCCCATGGCGGCTATGCGCTCGGGGTCGAACTGCGTCCTGCAACGGCTTTGATCGCACTTCTAGATTTGTCGGGCGATCCGATTTGGCAAGATCGCGTCCCCCTCGCCCGGGCCGATCCAGACGGAGTGACCTCTATCCTGCCGGGCCTACGGGACGCCGCCTTGACGGCGGTGCCTCGGGCGAAGGGCCGCCTTTTAGGCGCCGGGATCGTGATGCCCGGACCGTTTGGCCGCACCGCTTTGTCGGGCCAGGCGACCGACCTGCCTGGCTGGACCGAGACCGATCCCACTGCCTTGCTGTCAGAGGTGCTGAACCTGCCCGTCATCGTCCAGAACGACGCCAACGCGGCGGCGACGACCGAGCGCATCGCGCTTGTGGCAGAAGGGTTGGACAGCTTCGCCTGTCTCTACTTTGGAACTGGCCTGGGCCTTGGCATCGTCCAAGATGGTCGCATCGTAGCGGGCGCCCACGGCAATGCTGGCGAGATCGGGCGTCTACCCGTCCAGACGATGGACGGGACCGTCCCGCTGGAAACCGTGCTGTCACGGGACGCGTTGGAGCGGCGATTGGCCAAGGCCGGGATCGCGGCATCCGATATCGAGGCGATCAACCAGCTACACCAAGCCGGATCGCCGGTTTTGCGGGCGTGGGTTGACCAGGCGGGCGCTGTTCTATCGCAAGCGCTGGCCGTGATCGAAAACTTGCTGGATCCGGGCGCGACCGTGCTCTGCGGAGCCATGCCTGCCGCGTTGCTGGACGACCTGGTGGCCGCCACCCCCTTGCCCCCAACCGTCGCGCGCCGCGCCGACGGGGCCGCCGCGCTGCGCATCGGGACCTGTTCGCGCATGGCGGCGGCCCAAGGCGGTGCCGCCCTGATCCTGGCCCAATCCTTCACGCCAACCCTTGCCGCCTGAAATGCCATGACCCCCGATCAAGCCCGGTTGGAAGCAGACCGCGCCGCGCCCCGCATCGTCCAGCTCTGGCAGGCCTTGACGGCGCTGAAGACGCCAGTGCTCTTCATGCAATCCGGGGCCCATCCTGACGACGAGATCTCGTGCATGCTAGCGGCCCTGCGGTTCCGGGACGGCATCGACTTGGCCTATGTCTGCTCAACGCGCGGTGAAGGCGGGCAGAACGATATCGGGCGCGAGGCCGGTGCGGCTCTGGGCGCCCTGCGCACCGCCGAGATGGAGCAGGCGGCCCAGCGATTGGACATGCGGCTCTGGTGGATGGGGTCGGGCCCGAATGATCCGATGGCCGATTTCGGGTTCTCCAAATCGGGCGAAGAGACGCTGGGCCGCTGGGGCCGGGACCATACCTTGCGGACGTTCGTGCGTGCTGTGCGTCAGGCCCGGCCCGACATTCTCTGCCCGACGTTCCTGGACGTGCCGGGTCAGCATGGGCATCACCGCGCCATGACGCTGATCGCCCGCGAGGTGATGGGACGCGCGGCCGATCCGGCCTTCGTCGTCGACGGCACCGATCCGTGGCAAGTGGCGAAGCTTTACCTGCCCGCATGGTCTGGGGCTGGCACGGCCTATGACGACGCGCTGCCGCCCCCGCCCGAGACGGTGGTCGTGGACGGCCACGGTCGAGATCCCGTGACTGGCTGGACCTGGGACCGGATGGGCCAGCAGTCACGGGCGATGCACCGAACCCAGGGCATGGGTCGCTGGCCCGGAGCGGCGCGGGACTTTCCATTGCACCGCGTGGACGGAGCAGACGAAGGGTCGATCTTGGAGGATCTGCCTGCTGACCTCGCCGACCTGGGTCATCCGGCCATCCAAACCTCGATGAACGCCGCCATCGCCGCCTTCCCAGATGGTCCAACCATCGCCCGCCATGCCGCCGAGGCGTTAGCGGCTTTGACCAAAACGCATTCAGGCTCAGATGCGCACCGTTTTGAGCGCAAGCGGGCGCAGCTTTCGCGTGTTCTGTGGCTTGCGTCAGGGGCCGAGGCGCGTGGGACGGCAGCGCAGCATCTCGTGTCGCCGGGCGATCACGCCTGGGTGACGATTGAAGCGCATGCGGCGCTGGCCAAGGATCTGAAAACTCGGCTTGCCGACACCCTTGGTTGGACGGGCGACGTCCCCGATCTCGACCACGTTCCCAATGCCTATCCCATGACCTACGACCCTTTGGACCCGCCAGGGCCAGCTATCGCCGCCTCGGCCACCATCGCCGGTCAGCGGATCGACATTCGCCTGCCACTGGACCTAACCCCTGCGGCGCAACCCGCCGGCGTCGCCGTGGAGCCCGCGTCAGATGTCATCAACCTGGCCACGGGTGCACGCCAAACGTCGGTGCGTCTGGCCCCAAACGACGCCCGACTGGATCAGCCGCCGGGCTGGATCCACGCGAATGGCGTTCTGGCTCTGCCCGACGACGTCACCTCCGGGCAGTACGACTTGACCGTGACCAAAGACGGTAATCAAGCCCTAATGGTCACCCAGATCGAGGCGCCGCACGTCGCCCCGCGCGTGCTCGCCAGGCCAGCCCTGTTGCGCCTTGCCGCCCTCGACATCGCCTTGCCCGCGGCGCGGATCGGCGTCATCGGCGCAGGCCGGGATCGGGTGGCCCACTGGCTCGACCGCATCGGGGCGGACGTGTCGGAACTGGATTTGGCCGAACTCGATGCAGGTCTGCCCGGCATCGACACGCTGGTCATCGGCATCTTCGCGCTGCGCTTTCGACCCGGACTTGCCGGCCGCATGGCGCAGATCGCGGATTGGGTGCGCCGGGGCGGCACGATGGTGACGCTCTACCATCGGCCCTGGGACGACTGGGACCCCGCCGCGATGCCAGCCCGGCTGGAGATCGGACAACCCTCGCTGCGCTGGCGGGTCACGGACGAGCAGGCGGAGGTCACGGCGCTGCTGCCCGATCATCCCGTGCTCGTTGGCCCCAACGCCATCGGACCGGCGGACTGGGACGGCTGGCACAAGGAACGGGGCCTCTATTTCGCGGCCCGGTGGGACGACGCGTACCAGCCGCTTCTCGCGATGGCCGATCCCACCGAGGCGCCGCTGCATGGCGCGCTCCTCTCGGCCGAGATCGGGCGCGGACGGCACACCCATTGCGCCCTGATCCTGCACCACCAAATGGAGCACCTCGTCCCCGGGGCCTTCCGCCTGATGGCGAACCTCTGTGACCCCCGCCGCTGACGGCCAGCCCGTGCCCGAATGGCGGGGTGGTATCTGGCTGCTGGCGGATATGGCGCTCAACATCTGGGCATTGGTGATCGTCAAGGCCAGCGGCGCAGACTTTCCGGCGGTGCAGCTTGTCTTCCTGCGCGCCGCCACTGGCCTGGCATTGATGATCCCTTGGATCCTCCACGCGCGGGCCGACTTCGCGCTGGCCCGGCGACCGGGGATGCATCTGGGGCGGATCGCGCTGTCGTCGATCACGCTGACGGCAAGCTTTCACGCCGTCGCGAACCTGCCCTTCGCGCTCTATACGGCCGTGAACTTCACGCGCCCCTTGGTGATGATCGCCCTGGCTGCCGTTTTCCTGGCAGAGCCGGCGACACCGCGCCGCTGGCTGGCCGCATTGGTCGGCTTGGCAGGGGTTTTGATTGCCGTTGGTCCGACGGAGGCTGCGCTTGATCCCGCATTGTTTGCGATGGCGGTCACCGTGCTTGCGGGAACAGGCGCGATCATTGTGACACGCAAGATCAACGACCAGCCACCGGTGGTGCTGATGATGGCCTACACGGCGGGGCTCGCGGCGGCGACCGCCTTGCCGGCAATCTGGTTCTGGACCCCCGTGGCGCCACGGGACTGGCCGGTGCTGTTGGCCATCGGCGGGTTTGCCCAAGCGGCCCAGTTCTGCTTCCTGCGCGCCCACCGATCAGCATCGGCGGGCTTGCTGGCGATCGTGGGGTATTCGAGCCTGATCTTGTCCACCACCGTCGGCTGGCTGATCTTCGCCGAAGTGCCGCCGCCCGTGTTCTGGATCGGTGCCGCTGCGATCATCGCCGCAACCTGGATGGCGCGACCCGGTGTGGGTCGAACCTGATGCGGAGGATGCCGCCTGTTTGGCCAGCATGATCTTTGGGTTTCAGCGGGGTCTTTGATTGGACGGATGTCATGTCTCTCGATGTGCCCTCGATGTCGTCCAGAGCCCAGAAGCCGAAATGGCCCCATGGCCGCCGGAAGCCTGGGCGGTTTTGAGTTTACTCGGACATCCTTTGGCGGTGGTGCCGAGAGACTGACGCAAGCATGTTTTGGATGAGGTCGTTATCAACCTCTTCGGCAGGCTCGCTCGACATGCTTCCAGCGATGCGCCAACCGGACCAATGGGCCGCCGCAGCCGACGATGGGTGCCGAGACCATAGGCGAGACGCGCGCTGTTGTGGATCACGACCACCGAAGGTTGCGCGCATTCCTGGCGCAACCAGTCCGATCTCGCTCTCTTGGCGGGGCGACCAATGAAGCCACCAAAGAAGCCTTTGTCATGAAAGGTTTCGGCCACCCCTTACCCCCTACAGGCGGCGAAGTCGCGGCAGCGCGTGATTTGAGAGGTGAGGCCATCGAAGCGTTTGACCTGATTGGTGTTGGGAACGTCAGACGCCAGATAGGGAGGTGTCAAGCTAGCCCGCGTCTTCCCCAGGTCTGGCATTCTTCTAAAGAAAATCCTCGCGGCGGGGCGTGAAGCAGTCGATCAGGGTGCCAGGCTCTAGGCAGACGCAACCGTGTCGCATCCCCGAGGGGATGACGAAGCTATCCCCCGGTCCGACCTCGTGTGGTTCGCCGCCCAAATCGAAACGGAAGCGGCCGCTCTCGACATAGGTCGACTGAACGTGCGGATGGTCGTGGAGTGCGCCCTCGGCCCCGGCCGCACCGAAGCGGAATGCCACCACCATGAGATCCGGATGGTCCGACAAGACCTGACGTGTGACGTTGTCGCCGCTGGCAACGACCGGATGATTGGACATAGGCACGCCTCCTTTATGCGCCAGCAGAACATCATGACGCCACCGCTGTCTACGACCGGACTGGAGTCAGCCGACCGATCTGAAGGCGATCATGACTTCGCGAAGCTCAGGTGTCCGGTCGGTCGGCGGATAATCCGGTCGCCCGCCCTTGCTGCCGTCTTTCAGATGCTCCGGTCGGTGATCGGTCCGCAGAGCGCCTTGGCGTTGATGCGTCCCCCCTGCCCTCTGCCATCAGGGGCAAACGGGCGCGGCTCAATGGAATCCCGGCGACAGCATGTTCAGGTGGTGACATCCACGAAGGGCCCGAAGAAGAGGAACGGAGTCGAGGTGCCGACGATGAAGGCGGTCAGCTCGCGGATCGCCACCACAAAGGATGATGCTATCCGCAAGAAGTGCATAGGCGACGCATGTCCAGATGGCGACGGCTGAGCGTCCAGATCGCTGGCGGTGGTCGGCCTACTCATCCATGTTGCTGATCGGTCGCTTGAAGACAGAGATGTTGGACAGCGCGACGATCTTGTTGTCGAGTGCGACCCCTCGTTTGAAATGAGTGACATGGCCGCCCTCGCCCCGCTTCAGCTTTAAAAAAGCTGATCGAACAGGACGTCGCAGCCATATTTCTCGGTTGCCGGTGTTTCCAGGCAGCGCTGTGCCTTGGTGAAGACATGCTCTTCGTCGAACGTGGACGCGCAACATGGCGAACTCCGCCATGCTGCGGCAACTGACCTTCCCCCGCGGTTAGGGCCGGTTTGATCTGGAGTCTTCCGGTTGGGTTTGAGTGTTGAGCGGCAGCGTGGAGACCGCAAGAGTCTCAAGCGCTGGCGCGGTGGTTTTCATTAGGAACTCCGTTGGGGACAGGTAT
>JBCDCW010000039.1:0-18944 GCA_039180995.1 Pseudomonadota bacterium | reverse complement strand
TCGACGATCCGCTCCTTCACCTTCTCTAGACCATAATGGTCTTTATCCAGCACTTCCTGGGCTTTGTTGATGTCTTTCTTCACGCGGGATTTTGTGCCCCACGGGATCGAAAGCATCCAATCCAGATAGTTGCGCACAACGGTCGCCTCGGCCGACATCGGAGACATGTTGCGCAGCTTCTTCAGCTCGCCCTCGGCCTTCTCCAATGCCTCTTTCGACAGCTTGGTGTCAGCAATCCGCGCCTCAAGTTCGGCCACTTCGTTCTGGCCGTCTTCGCCGTCGCCCAATTCCTTCTGAATGGCCTTCATCTGCTCATTCAGGTAATATTCCCGCTGCGTCCGCTCCATCTGCGATTTCACGCGGGACTTGATGCGCTTCTCGACCTGAAGCACGGACATTTCGCCCTGCATCATGCCGTAGACTTTTTCCAGCCGGTCGCTGACGACCAGCATCTCCAGAAGCTCCTGCTTCTGACCGACCTCGATCCCAAGATGCCCGCTGACCAGATCCACCAATTTGGCAGGGTCCTGGGCCTCGGCCACGGCACCCAGAGCCTCTTCGGGGATGTTCTTCTTGACCTTGGCGTAGCGCTCAAATTCGTCGGCGACCGAGCGCATCAGCGCATCAATCGTCGCCTCGTCGCCCCGGCTCTCCTCCATCGAGGCTGCTTCGGCCTCGAAAAACTGATCGTTGTCCAGGAAGCGCGTTACCTTCACCCGTGCCCGCCCCTCGACCAACACCTTCACGGTGCCGTCGGGTAGCTTCAGGAGTTGCAGCACATTTGCCAGCACGCCGATCCGGTAGATCCCGTCCTGGTCGGGTTCGTCCACCGAGGGATCGACTTGGCTGGATAGCAGAATCTGCTTGTCATCCTGCATCACCTCTTCCAGGGCGCGCACGGATTTTTCGCGCCCGACAAAGAGCGGGACGATCATGTGTGGAAACACCACGATGTCGCGCAGGGGCAGGACGGGATGGATGGAATTCGTCATGTCTAGTCCTTTCGCAAAGGCCCTATGCCCCGATCGCGGCAGCCATGGGACCTTCCGGTCTGAAAGCCAGAGGTGGGGATACCGAGACACCGCTTCAATGTGCGGGCATGTTCTCGTGATGTTTGCCGCAACCTGACGGCCCTGCGCGGGCCATGCAAGGGGAAGCGCGACATCCGAGGCATTTCCTTGGCCGAAAGCTGTGAATCTTTCCCGCGGATCGCGCCGTAAGGGGTTCGTAAGCTGGATAGGGCATCTGAGCGGGGCGGCTCTGGTCCGAAAACTCGGATCGGGCGGCCAACACAAAGGAAGCTCCTATGATCCAGACCGACCTGCCGATTCAATCCGATGCCACCACCACGCTTCCCGATGCTGGCGAAACCGGTGCTCCGTTCGAGGAGGCGTTGATCGCCCAGACCCAGACCGGGCGCCCGGTAAACCCCACCCCGCCCGGCGGTCAGCCGACAATCGGACCCAATCCGCGCGGCCAGGGCATTGCTGGGGGGATCAACATCCTGATCAATGTCATAAATCAGATCCGGCAGATCAATGAACTCGGCCGGGCGCGCGACGGTCTGGAGAACAGCCTGACCACGGCGATCGACCAGTTGGAAACGGCGGCCGAACTCAGCGGCCCGGGTCAGTTCGTCGAGCTGCGGATGCAGTATCGCGATGCAGGCGGCGTCAACGATTTCGAAGGGATCGTCATATCCGAGGCCCGCGATCTGTCCCGCGCCGACCAACCGTAATTCCGCGCCCCGTTGCCCAATGGGGTCAATGAATACGTCGTGCGCATCCACAATCTGCCCAATTCGGACGTGCCCGGCATGGTGGGCCTCGATGAAGCTCGCGCCGATCTTGCGCGTCTCCGAAGGTAACCGAGCCGCCAGCGGACGTCGGTCAGTCAAAGTGGCTCCATATCCCCCGCTGCGCGCGCCTCGTGGAATCCGGCCTCCCAAGTGGCGAACCGGCCCTGGGCGATGGCTGCCCGCATCTCGGCCATGAGGTCCTGATAGTAGTGGAGGTTGTGCCAGGTCATCAGCATCGAGCCGATGATTTCCTTGGCGCGGCTGACATGGTGTAGATAGGCCCGGCTATAGCCTCGGCAGGCTGGGCAGCCGCAATTTTCGTCCAGGGGTCTGGGATCCTCCGCATGGCGCGCATTCCGAATATTGACCACCCCGTGGCGCGTGAACGCTTGCCCCGTCCGTCCCGACCGCGACGGCAGCACGCAATCCATCATGTCGATGCCTCGCTTCACCGCGCCGACGATGTCGTCGGGCTTGCCGACACCCATCAGATAGCGCGGCTTGTCGAAGGGCAGTTGCTCGGGGGCATAATCCAGGCACCCGAACATCGCCTCTTGCCCCTCACCCACAGCCAACCCGCCGACGGCGTAGCCGTCGAACCCGATCTCCGTCAGTGCTTGGGCCGAGTCCGCCCGCAGATCTTCCTCCAGCCCCCCTTGCTGAATCCCGAACAACGCGTGTCCCGGCCGGTCCCCGAACGCCGTCCGCGATCGCGCCGCCCAGCGCATCGACAGCCGCATGCTGTCGGCGATCCGGTCGCGGCTGGAAGGCAAAGCCGGACATTCATCGAAACACATCACGATGTCCGAGCCCAGCAGACGCTGGATTTCCATCGACCGCTCGGGCGTCAGGCGGTGCTTGGACCCGTCGATATGGGATTTGAACGTTACCCCGTCATCGTCCAGTTTCCGTAACTCACCCAAAGACATCACCTGGAACCCGCCGGAATCCGTCAGGATCGGCCGCTCCCAATTCATGAAGCGGTGCAGGCCGCCCAGCCGGTCGATCCGCTCCGCCGTGGGCCGCAGCATCAAGTGATAGGTGTTTCCCAGCAGCACATCGGCCCCCGTCGCGCGGACCGAGCCTGGCAACATCGCCTTCACCGTCGCCGCCGTGCCCACGGGCATGAAGGCGGGCGTTCGGATCTCGCCCCTTGGAGTCGAGATCACGCCGCTGCGGGCCCGCCCGTCCGTGGCGGTCAGCGAAAAGGCGAAACGGTCGGTCACGGTGGCCCCCTCTGGTCCGAGCGCGCGGCCTAGCACGCCCCCGACGGGCCCGAAAAGCCCTGGCCACCAACCTCACGACCCAGCGAGGGCACGCCTTCGTGATGGGACCGGACCGGAACCAATTACTATCTTCAAGGTTGCCCGCAACAGCGCTCGTCCCGTCGCCGCTGAGAACAGAAAGGTTGATCCATGCGCCCCGCTCCCGTCGCCTTCGCCGCCATCTTCGCCACCCTGCTCGGCGCCCCCGCCTTGGCGCAGGAAGTCATTCCGCTGGACCCAAACCCTGCCCCCGTCTTGTCGACCCAGCAGTTTGGGAGCAGCTTCGGCTGGACCGGGGCCTATGTGGGCGGCTCATTGGGTTACGCCAATGGTGATCCAGATAGCGGCTTTGGCGACGATGACGCCTTCATCGGCGGGTTTCGCCTGGGCTACGATCAAGACATCGGCAATTTTGTCATCGGCGGCCGCATTGACTACGATTTCACGGAACTTGACGTCGCGGGCGGCGAGATTGACGGCATCTTCCGCGCCGGTGCGCGGATCGGCTTCGACCAGGGCCGTAATCTATTCTATGGCATCGGCGGCTATGCGGATACCGACACCAGCGGTTTGGGCGGGGGCGACGGCTTCTTCGTCGGCGGTGGCTACGAGGTCTTCCTGACCGACCGCATTACTGCGGGCGCCGAGGTGCTGTACCACGATTTGGGCAGCTTCAACGGCGGCGTCGATGTCGAGGTGACGACCGCGACCGTCGGCCTGAATTTCCGGTTCTAAAACATCCCTTCGGCACGTCCTTGCGGGACCGATTGATCCGGGTCCACTTGACGGGCTGATCTGCGTGGGGCCGGTCCATCGTCGGGCTGCCTCGTCTGTCGGGTTCGCACGATGGCGAACGAAGCTCCCGGGAGGCGCAGATGAAACGGTCTGGTCTTCCAGAGGCTGCGTCTGCGCGAACGCGGGTCAATCCTGGCTTGCTGAGCGATGCCCCGGCATATCTAACGTCCCCCCATCGCCGGAATTCGACCGGCGACGGCAAGTCGGCCGTAAGGTCCTGCGCCGCATTGGATTCGGTCTATTCCATCACCGGGATCGAAAATTCGCCGCCTTCTTTGATGCCCGAAGGCCAGCGCGCCGTGATGGTCTTGGTGCGGGTGTAGAACCGGAAGGCATCCGGCCCGTGTTGGTTGAGGTCGCCGAACATGGATTTTTTCCAACCGCCGAAGGTGTGGTAGGCCAGCGGGACCGGGATGGGGACATTGACACCGACCATACCGACATTGACCCGCTTGGCAAAGTCGCGGGCGGTGTCGCCGTCGCGGGTGAAGATGGCGGTGCCGTTGCCGTATTCGTGGTCCATGGCGAGGCCGAGGGCTTCCTCGTAGGTCTTGGCGCGTACCGTGCTGAGGACGGGGCCGAAGATTTCCTTCTGGTAGATCTCCATGTCCTTGGTTACCCGGTCGAACAGGTGGGCACCGACGAAAAAGCCGTCCTCGTAGCCTTGCAAATTGAAGTTGCGGCCGTCGACGACCAACTCGGCCCCCTGGTCGATGCCGGATTGAACCAGGCGCTCGATATTGGCCTTCGCCTGGGCGGTGACGACAGGGCCGTAATCCACGTCATTGCCGGACGTGTAGGGGCCGACCTTCAGCGCCTCGACCCGGGGCACCAGCTTTTCGATCAGCTTGTCGGCGGTTTCCTCGCCCACCGGGACGGCGACGGAAATGGCCATGCAGCGTTCGCCCGCGGCGCCATAGCCTGCGCCGACCAAGGCGTCGGCGGCCTGGTCCATGTCGGCGTCCGGCATGATGATCATGTGGTTTTTTGCGCCGCCGAAGCACTGGGCGCGTTTGCCGTTCGCCGAGGCGCGTTCGTAGATATATGCGGCGATTGGGGTCGAGCCGACGAAGCCCACCGATTGGATGACCGGATGGTCCAGGATAGCGTCCACGGCCTCTTTGTCGCCGTTGACGACTTGTAGGATGCCTTTCGGCAGGCCCGCTTCTTCCAGCAACTCGGCCAGCATCAGGGGGACCGAGGGGTCGCGTTCCGAGGGTTTCAGGATGAAGGCGTTTCCGCAGGCAATGGCGGGGGCGAACATCCACATGGGGATCATGGCTGGGAAGTTGAACGGGGTGATCCCAGCCGTGACGCCCAGGGGCTGGCGCATGGAATACATGTCGATACCGGGGCCCGCGCTGTCGGTGAATTCGCCCTTCAGGTGGTGGGGGGCGCCGATGCAGAACTCGACCACTTCCAGGCCCCGGACCACATCGCCGGCGGCGTCGGGCAGGGTCTTGCCGTGTTCGCGGCTCAGCGCCTCGGCCAGTTTGTCCATGTCGCGATTCAGAAGGTCGACGAACTTCATCAGCACCCGGGCGCGCCGCTGGGGATTGGTCCCAGCCCAGGCAGGCTGCGCGGCCGCGGCGATCTCGACCGCACGGTCGATATCGGCCGTCGAAGCCAGGGCGACTTGGGCCTGCACCTCGCCCGTGGCCGGGTTAAACACGTCCGCGTGGCGGGCCGCGCCGTTTACCGCGCCACCGTCGATCCAATGTCCGATTTGGTCCATGAAAGCCTCCCCTATTCGCGCGCGACCATAGCGGCCCGCTGAGGGGGACAACAGGCCTCAGATGGCTGGGTTGCGAAGTTGGAAACGGATTGGTCCGGGCGAAACTTTGGCGAGATTCTGGCTTTTTGGGGGCGGGCTGTGCTTGGTTTCGACTCGTCTGCTGAAAGGTCTGCCAACCATGATGCCCAAATCGTTCCGCTGCGCCGCTTTGATCGGTGCCTTGTCTCTGGTCCCGACGCTTGGCGCGGCCCAGACCCAACCGGGTCTGATGTGCGCCTCCATCGCCGATGTGGCCGTGACCGTGATGCAGAATCGGCAGGGGGCCGTGCCGCAAGAGGCTATGCTTGATCTGGTGTCCCGTGGGGAAGGAACAGATAGCGTCTTCCGCGCCCTGGTGGCAGAGGCCTATGCCCAGCCGATCGAGCCTGATCCCGCGGGGCAAGCGGCCGCAATCCGCGACTTTCGCGCCGTCATCGAGGCCAGCTGTCTGAAGGCGGTGCGCGGGATCGCCTGAGCCCGGCGCGACCCCACGCAACGCTTGACTTGGAGGGTCGAGAGGGCGGACGCTGCGAGTCTTCGGAGGAGGAACCCAATGACCGTCGCGAAAGTGCTCTCCACCAAGCCCGTCCAGGGCGTCCACACCATAGAGCCTGAGGTGACCATCGCCGATGCCGTCACCGAACTGGCGACGCGAAAGATCGGAGCACTTGTCGTGTCGTCGGACGGCAAGATCCCCGTCGGTATTCTGTCGGAGCGCGATATCGTCCGCGAAATGGCGCGCGAGGGCGGCGCGATCCTGACGCGCAAAGTGTCGGACTTGATGACCAAGGACGTCAAAACCTGCATATGCGAGGATCGGGCGGCGGATATCTTGCAGGTCATGACCGATGGCCGCTTCCGACACATGCCGGTGATGCGCGACGGCGGGCTTGTCGGGGTGATCAGCCTGGGCGATGTCGTCAAGGCCCGGCTGAGCGAGGTGAAGGTCGAGCGGGATGCCATGGAGGCCATGATCGCCGGGCATGGCTGACGGCCGTCAAAAGTCGTCGTAGTCGATGCCGTGTCGACGGCGAAACCAATCCGACAGCACGACCTCCATCGCCAGCAAGGTCAGCAGCGCGAAACCCCACCAGGGAACGTCGAACAGCAGCAACGAGAAGGCGAGGCCCTTGCCCGCATAAAGCAGGCTTGCCGTAACCAGGGCCGCGGTGCTGACGGCAATGTCGACTTCGATAAAGAGGCGCAGCGGCCGTGCGGGTCGCGCCGCCAGAATGGCGGGATAAATCCAGAAATAGGCGAGGCCCAGATAGGCCGCATTCAACGCCAATATGATAAGTTCAGGGGGCATGAGAGACCTTTATCACGGTTCGACCGCTCAGACTGTAGCTGGCATGTGCGCACAGCGTCCGCGCCCTACCTGTCGGACATGACCCGCACGGATCTCGAACGCCGCTGGCTGGACCTGACGAATGCCGACTTGCCCCGCGCGGCGCGGGCCGATTGGCCGGTGCATCGAAACCATTGCTTTCAGCGCATCCTCTTGGACCACGCCACCGGCGGCGTCTGGTATGATGCGATCCCGAAGCGACCTGCCTACGCCCATGCACCTGATGCGGTGTTGCGAGATGCCATTGCGTTGGGTGAAGCCGCCCTGCGTGGCGAGGCCGATCTGCGGGCACTCAACCGCCAGAGCCTGATCTGGCGGGGCAAATCCCGCCCCGGCAGCGCTTGACCCGTGAATAGCCCCCATGTCACGCAAGGGGACTTCGACCTACAAGAGCGACCCCGCGATGCGCACAGGCCTCTACCCCGGCACCTTCGATCCGATCACGTTGGGCCATGGCGACATCATAAAGCGGGCCTGCGGATTGGTGGACCGGCTGGTGATCGGCGTGGCGATCAACCGGGACAAGGGCCCTTTGTTCGAGTTGGAGGAGCGGGTCGCCATGGTCGAGGCCGAGGCGGCCCATTGGTCCGCCAAGACCGGTTGCGAGATCGTCGTCCATCCGTTCGACAACCTGCTGATCGACTGCGCCCGGGACGTCGGGGCCTCGCTGATCGTGCGCGGGCTGCGGGCCGTGGCGGATTTCGAGTACGAGTTCCAGATGGTCGGCATGAACCGGGTGTTGGACGACAGCATCGAGACGGTCTTCCTGATGGCCGAAGCGGAACATCAGGCCATCGCGTCCCGCCTGGTCAAAGAGATCGCGCGGTTGGGCGGCGATGTATCGGCCTTCGTCAGGCCGGCGGTGAACCAGGCCCTGATGGCGCGATACGCGAAATGATGCGTCTGTCGGAGCCCGCGAGGCCCCAGACCGATCTGTCCGAAAATGGGCGGTAGGGCCTGGCGAGTAGGGCAGTCGACGCGGCGGACCTTCTGGAAGCTCTGTCAGGCTTTACCGGATGGCGGGATCACGTAGACCGACCGAGGGTTCGGCGCCCGGTCAAGCACCACCACCGGACTTGACTGGGCGATCGCCAACCGCAGAGATTTCGGGACGACGCCAGAGGATGTGTCACCTATGCCCTCTTTCTCCTTCCTATCTCCCGTCGAGATCGTGTTCGGCCGCGGCACCAGTCGGGCAGCCGCGTCGCGGGTCGCTGCCATGGGTCCCAATATCCTCCTCGTCCATGGGGCCGAACCGGCCCGCGCCGCCTGGTTGCGTGACATCTTGCAGGTCGACGGATGCGACGTGCAAACCGTGGCCTGCCCGTCGGAACCTGATCTGCCGATGCTGGATGCCGCACGCGAAACCCTTGTCCGACCCTACGCCATCGTCGCCTTGGGCGGCGGCGCGGTCGTCGACTTCGGCAAGGCACTCGCGGCACTGCTGCCTTGCAAGGGCCCGTCCAGAGACTACCTGGAGATCGTCGGGACGGGGCGTCCGCTTGACGCGGGTCCACTTCCCTTCGTGGCGGTCCCGACCACCGCTGGCACTGGATCCGAGGTGACGAAGAATGCCGTCATCACGGTCCCCGACCAGCAGCTGAAGGTCAGCTTGCGCGATCCGCGCATGGTTCCCGACCTCGCCATCGTCGATGCGGACCTGATGCAAGGGGCGCCCCGTGCCGTGGCGCTTCCGGCGGCGCTGGACGCCGTGACCCAGGTGATCGAACCCATCTGCACGCCGCGCGCCAATCCCATGACGGACGCTCTGACCCGCGCGGCGATCCCCGCGGCCCTGGCGGCGTTGCGCCCGCTGATCGAAGATGACGACCCGGAAGCATGGGACACCTTCGCCTGGGTCTCGACATGCGGCGGCGTGGCGCTGGCCAATGCGGGCCTCGGCGCCGTCCACGGTCTGGCCGGGGTCATCGGCGGCCTGACCGGCGCGCGCCATGGCGCCATTTGCGGCCGCCTGCTGCCGCCGGTTCTGGCGGCCAACCGCGCCGCGTTGCCCGACGACCCGCGCCTGACCTGGGTGGTCGAGCAGATCGACGCGACCTTTCCCGACGGCCTGACCCGATGGATCGACGCAATGGGCTTGCCCCGCCTGTCCGAGATGGGGGTCACCCCGGGGCAGTACGACCGCATCGCGCAGGATGCGGCCAACGCGTCCTCTATGAAGGCCAATCCCACAATTCTGTCTGCAAGGGTCCTCATCGACATCTTGGCCGAGGCCAGCTGACGATGCGGCTGACCGCCCATGACCGCGCGGTCCTTGCCGGTGAGACGGGCAGCCAGGGTCATCGCATGGCGCTGGAGATCGTCGCCGGCGCGGCCCGGATGTTGGGGGCCGATCGCCTGGTCGAGATCGCCTCCGGCCATGTGGATGGCTGTCTTTACCACGGCGCTTCGGGCACGCTTTTCTGCGAAAAACTGGTCGAGGGAGGCGCGAAGGTATCCGTTCCGACCACGACGAATGTGGGCGCGCTCAACCTGTTGAAGCCCGATCAATGCCGCCTTGCCCCCGCGGACCGCAAGATGGCCTATCGCTTGATGGTGGCGCATGACCGCATGGGGTGCCACCCCAGCTGGACCTGCGCGCCCTACCAGGCTGGCGCCCGTCCGGCTTTCGGACAGCAGATCGCCTGGGGCGAAAGCAACGCGGTCGCCTTCGCCAATTCGGTCTTGGCCGCCCGCACGAACCGCTATGGCGATTTCCTCGATATTGCCTGCGCCATTGCCGGTCGGGCACCGTATTGCGGCTTGCACGTCACTGAAAACCGGGCGGCACGCCTTGTCCTCGACGCGACGGGCCTGCCACCAGACACGTGGCTTGACGCGGCCATCCATGCGGTTCTCGGCGCGTTGATTGGCCGCCTCGCCGCTGAGACCGTCTGCGCCATCGACGGAATCCCGACCGGCTCCACCGACGATCAGTTGAAGGCGCTCTGCGCGGGGGCTGCCTCGACCGGGGCGGTTGGGCTGATCCATATCGTCGGAACGACGCCCGAGGCGCCGGACCTGCCCACGGCTCTCCAGCAGAGGGACCCTGTCTCTACGATCCCGATCACCCAGACGATGCTTCGGGACACGCGCGCCTCCCTCAGTCAGATATCCGACGGTCCGATCGACAGCGTCGCCCTGGGCAGCCCCCATTTTTCCGCTCGGGAATGCCGCGATCTTCTGGCCCTTGCCGGCGGACATCCGTTCCGCGTTCCCGTCTATGTCTGCCTCGGTCGCCACACACGAGACGACCTCACTGGGGACGGAACCGACCAAGCGCTCATGGACCTGGGCGTCACGTTTGTGACCGACACCTGCATCGTGGTCACCCCGATCCTGCCCCAGGGCGGTGGCGTCCTGATGACCAACTCTGCCAAATTCGCCCATTATGCGGCGGGTAATACGGGCCATTTGCCGGTTTTCGGAACCCTTGCCGACTGCGTGGCCAGCGCCCAGGCAGGTCATGTTGTCCGCCGATGATTTGGCAGGCCGAGCCCCTGTTCGACGACGCAGCGACTGGTCCTGTCTTGAGACTTGATGCCCCGATCAGCTTCTGGGGTGGGGTCGATCCACAAAGCTCGAAGATCATCCGGCCCGACCATCCGCAACACGGCACGCCCGTCGCCGATACGATCCTGGTGATCGGCAACCTGATCGGTTCCAGCAGCTCCTCGGCGATCATGCTGGAACTTCTCCGCTTGGGAAAAGCGCCCCGCGCCCTGATCCTTGGCGGGCGCGACGCGATCTTGCCAATCGGTGTGCTGGTCGCCGATCAGATGGGCTGGTCGACCATCCCGGTCTTTCTTCTGCCCGATCCCCCCTTTCGAACGGGGCAAAGCCTCGTCCTTCGCAGGGGCGGCCGGATCGAAAGCGGCGGATCATCCCTGTGACATTCACGCCAATGCGCGCTGCCACGGTGCCACCGACGGTTTCAACGCCCGCCGCACCCGGCTACGCCTAGCCCATGGACGACCTGTTTGCCGGGCTCGCCGAAGCGGTCCGGCTGATCGTCACGGCGGACCCCGATCTGATCGATATCACCCTGCTGTCGCTGCAGGTGACCCTGACGGCGGTGGCCATCGGCTGCGTGCTGGGCCTGCCCTTGGGCTGCTGGCTGGCCGTCCGGCGGTTTCGGTTCCGGCGGGTGGTGATCGCGACGCTGAACGCGTTGATCGGGCTGCCGCCGGTTGTCGTGGGCCTGGTCGTCTATCTGATGTTGTCCCGGTCGGGACCGTTCGGCGTGCTGGGCCTGCTGTTTACGCCGACGGCCATGATCATCGCCCAGGTCATCATCGTCACCCCCCTCGTCGCAAGCATCGCGCATCAGGCCATGCGCGACCTATGGGCCGAATACCACGACCTCCTGATTTCGATGAATGCCACGCGCGGCCAGCGCATCTGGACACTGCTTTACGATGGTCGCCGGGCGCTCTTGACGGCCGGGCTGGCGGGCTTCGGTCGCGCCATCGGAGAGGTCGGAGCCATCATGATCGTGGGCGGGAACATCGACGGTCTGACCCGCGTCCTGACCACGGCCATCGCCCTGGAGACGGGGCGGGGGGATTTCGCCTTGGCGCTGGGTCTGGGGATCGTCCTGATCGGCCTGTCGCTGCTTGTCTCGCTCGCCAGCCACTGGACCCTGCAGACCGAACGGCGCGGTCGGTGGTGAGCGCGCTGCCCCTGACCCTGATCGGCGCCAGCCTGCGCCAGCGCGACCGAACGCTGGTGGGCCCCGTCGATCTGACGATCGAGCCGGGCGGCGTCACGGTCGTGATCGGCCCCAACGGGTCGGGCAAGACGTCGCTGCTGCGCATGATGCACGGCCTGCAACGGGCCGATGGCCGCGTGGCCTGGGCCGTGCCGGAAGCCGAAGCGCGGACGCGTCAGGCCTATGTCTTCCAGCGCCCCATCGTCCTTCGCCGCAGTGTGGCGGCGAACCTGGCCTATCCTCTGCGCTTGCGCGGTGTCGCCCGAGCCGCAGCCCTGGCCCGGGCGCAGGTGCAAGCCAGTCGCTTCGGCCTGGACGGTCACCTGGACCAGCCCGCGCCGTCGCTGTCGGGTGGTGAATTGCAACGCCTGGCCCTGGCCCGCGCGCTGATCACCGAGCCAGAGATCCTGTTCGCCGACGAACCTTGCGCCGCCCTCGACGGGCGGGCGACCAAGGAAATCGAGGCGCGGCTGGTGGACGCGGCCGCGCGGACCAAGCTGGTCATGGCGACCCACGACATGGGACAAGCCCGCCGCATTGCGTCCCAGGTCGTCTTTCTGCTTCATGGTCGCGTCCATGAAACCGGGCCTGCCGGGGCCTTCTTTGCCGAGCCGCAGACGGAGGCCGCCCAGGCGTTCTTGAGAGGGGATATCGTCGAATGATCCGTGCGTTGATGCTGGCCCTGCTGCTGCCGGTGGCGGCCCAGGCCGAGGCGATGAAGATGGCCGTGACGACGTCGTTCAACAATTCGGGCCTGGCCGATGTGCTGCTGCCGGAGATCGAGGCGGAGACGGGGATCGAGCTGCAATTGCTGGTCGTCGGCACGGGGCAGGCGCTGCGCCTGGGGGCGGCGGGCGATGTCGATGCGGTGCTGGTCCATTCCAAGGCGGCCGAGGAGGCGTTCGTGGCCGACGGGTCGGGCACCCATCGGCGCGAGGTCATGTATAATGACTTCGTCATCGTCGGGCCCGCCGACGATCCCGCGGGGATCGCCGGGGCCGGGAATGCGGCGGAAGCTCTTGAAATGATTGCGGCTGCTGAGGCGCTTTTCGTCAGTCGCGGCGATGACAGCGGCACCCATAAGGCCGAGATGCGATTGTGGGACAGCGCCGGTCTGGTGCCGGAGGGCGCTTGGTATCGGCCCGTCGGCGCGGGCATGGGCGCGGCGCTGAACACGGCTGCGGGGATGGGGGCCTATGTGTTGTCGGACCGGGCGTCCTGGCTGAATTTCGGCAACCGAGAGGGCATGGCGATCGGGTTTCAGGGCGACCCGGTTCTGTTCAATCAATACGCCTACTTGCCCGTGAACCCCGAGCGGCACCCGCATGTGAAGGCCGACGCGGCGGCGCGGTTGGAGGCGTGGCTGACTTCGGACCGGGCGGCGGAACTGATCAACGGCTACCGTGTGGCCGGAGAGCAATTGTTCACCTTCAATGCGCAATGAGAGGGGGGCACCCCCCGTACACCCGGCGTACACCCCCCGTACAGACGTGCGTCTGTACGGTTTTGGCAACGCAATCTTAACCGTTCTAGGCCCTGCCGGACCGCGAGCGCCCCGGTGAGTCGCGGCAAGGTCGTCTTCCGCCCGGTCAATCTGCCGGGCGATCACGTCTGCGTCGATATCTTCCGCCGCCCCGACGGGACCTTCGGCTTCGACGAATTCCGCCGCGTCCGACCACCCGACCGCCGCCCTCGCCGCCGCGCGGTCGGGTGGTTGGGCGCGGCATGTCCGGAAGAAGCGGCCCGATAATCGACCAGCCGACATCCCGCTCTCCAAAACGCGAAGCCGCCCGTGTCAAACCCAGCCGAACCGTCTGGGGCGAGCCGCTGTCACCCAACATCCGAGAGTGGGTTGACGCGCGTGTCACCGAGGGCCCGTTCGGCCGTGACGCGGCAAGCCGCTTGCGGATGCCGGCGGCCCATGCGGGCGCATTCCGGGATGACCACCACTTTGCAACAGGGGTGCAGGCTCTGGGCTGGACCGATTGCCCCGGTCGGATGCGAGACCTACGATTGCGCCACGGGTGTCGTGACGCGGGGTCGGATGGACAAGGTTATCGAAGGTAAGCTCGCAGATCGCCTGGTCGTCGGGACGCCACCGATGATCTGGCAGGCGGGGGCGACGCCCGCATGGGGTGTGGCGATGCCGTGTCCGTGACGGGCCAGACGCATCTGGGCCGGTTGCGCCTGTCGGACGGATCGGATCTTTTGGTGGCCGGGCGTTCGGCGTTGGGTGCCGGGCTGGACGCGGATCCCTTCTTCGCGCAACAGATCAGCCGATGGGTCGAGCCCCCGATGTCGCTGCGCGCCTGGGCGCAGGCCAATGGGCCAAATGACCCCGCCTTGGATTTGGCGCTTCACGTGGATGACGAGGTGGCTTTCGTCGCCGCGCGCGCGCCAGCCCCAGATCACGATCCGGCTTGCCCGATCCCGCGCCTGTTCGACCCGTTCGAGACACCGGAGACACCCAGATTGCATCTGTCACCGGCCGAGCCGGAGGACGGCCCGTTGACCCTGCTGATGGATGGCGCGGCGCTGCCGGCTTTGCCGGATCGTTTGGAAGCCAGCGGCGTGCCGCGGATCTGCTTGTTCGACGGTCCTGCGGCGGACGACTTGGGGGATGCGGCCCCCTGGCTGACGCAGATGCCCCTGTCCGATCCATTGGCGAGGGAGGCGGTCGCAGGTCGCGCGTGCCTGGGATTTGCGGGCGTCGAGACCTTGAGGGGCCTGAAGGCTCAGCTGCGCTATAGCACCAAGTTGCAGAAATCGGACGGCACGTGGGTCTATTTCCGCATGTGCGATCCGGCGTTTCACGAATGGATCGCGTTGCATCCTGCCGGGCCTCTGCCGAAGAACCTGCTGGCCGAAGGGCAGGCGCTTTGGGTCTTGGAGCCATCCGGGGCGTGGAGACGGGCCGAGCGGCGGGCCGGGGAACCGCCCGTCCGGCATGCGGGTTTCTTGGACGTCTTCACACGCTTTGCCCGGACGCGGTTGCGACGCCGGTTCCTGGCCCGCGCCATCCCCGCGCTGTCGGGGCAATTGGGCATCGAGATCGGCCTTGGACAGGCGGCCCGGCAATACCGCGAAGCCAAGGACGAGGGGTATTTTCGTGAACGGGCCTTGATCCGGCGCATGGAAGCCGGGTTGCGGATGGAGGCCGCCGGGTCCACCGTCGCCGCGTTGGCGACGGCGCCCGAAATGGTGGCGATGGAGACCGCCAGCGATGTGCATCGAGCCGGCGCCTTGCTGGCCTTGGCCCGGGGTCATGTGGGAGTGATTGTATGAGCGACGCATACGGCGATTTCTCGGCCAGCCGCGATCCCGAGGATCCGGCCTTTCACTGCACGCCGACGCGGATCCCGATACAGCCGGTTCGCTTTTCCCTGCTGCCCTACGATCTGTCATCGGTGTCGAAACCCGGCTCGATCGGCGCGCCAGGCGATTATATCATCCGGCTGCTGCGGCGCGGTTTTGTCTACATCTATGTCGAAGCTGTCGAAGATGAGGACGGCGCCACATCCCGCAACGGGACCTGGTACGTCTTCCGCCGGGGGACCAGCCCCAATGACGTGAACGCTGACGAGGTTCCCGAGGGGACCCAGTATCTGGAGCAGGGCAGTTTCCTGTTCCACAAATACGAATGGACCGACAATTACGGGCGCGGCGATTGGCGGTTCGACGGCGAAAGCGGCCGCCATTGCTGGGTGCCGTCCTGGGCCAGCAAGATCTGGATCGCGTATTCGGAATATCGCTGGCCGTCGAACTTCTTCCGCGATGGCCACGGGGCGGCCTTCCGCCAGCGGATGATGACGCCCGTCGATCTGCGCGGCTCGAACCAATGGGCGGCTTATATCGGCGAGGCGACCGATCTGGTCGAGGAATGGAAGCCCGCCGAAAGCCGCGGTCCGACCCTGCGGTCGCGTCTGGCCCTGTCGCAGACGGCGTTCCAAGAGACCCCGCCCAACACGTGGGACCCCGCGCTGGTACCCGGCGCAAACGACAGATGCGTCGGGGTGGTCGCTGTGCCGGATCCGTTGGGCGACATCGCGGAGATGAATTACCGGCTGGAACAGAAGGACGCGCATCAGCGCGCCTTCAGCGCCTCGCATGCCTTCCCTTTGTCGATCGGCCATATCAGCGAGCAGTTGGAAGGCGGGATGGAACCGCGGGACAATTGGTACAACGAAGGCGGCATCCTGCCCGATCTGATCAGCGCCAACGGCCCGGCCCTGAAACCGGGCTGGAAGCCCAGCTATCTGGGCTTGCGATCCATCGTCGAGACGGCCGAGGCGATCACCGCCGAGTTGGTCGCCGCCGTTCTGGGGCAGATTGCCGATACCGGAAACGGCATGCTGGGCACGCATCTGGAATTGGCGGCCGCGTTGGCCCAGGGCGACGATCTGGAAGCGCAGGAATATTTCAGCGTGCTGCTGGGGCGCGCCTTGGGCAGCATCGGGATCACCCCCCTGGGCAGCCAAGCCATCAGCCAGGGGCTGGGGGCGAACCTGCCCGTGTCCGGCCCATCGCTGCGATCGGTTCTGTCCACGTTCAGACGGCTGTGGGGCGCGACGGTCAACAAGGGTTTCGACGCCTATCAGCGGCGCCAATATTCGTTCCGGATCGTGATGGAGGCCGTGGCGGTGGAGTTGGGGGCTCAATTGGGATCGGGCCAGGCGGCGATCGGCACATGGCAGGACGCGCTGGATGCCGGGTTTCGCCAGGGGCCCAATGCCCGCCTGATGTTCAGCACCCAGACGGTCGACCTGGACGATGCGATCAACTACATGACGAACGGCCAGACTGGCTTGCAGGGCGCGGGATATGTGGCCACCGACATCGCCGCTGAAATCGACGATGCCGGCCGGGCCATCTCTCAGCAGATGGTCGGCGCGGGCGCCACGGCCGACATCCCCACCATCCGAACCAGTACCACGGTCGAGATGGTGGGCGGGTTCGATGCGGCCGGGCGCATCGAAGTGGCCGGTTTGACCTATGCGTCGGCGGGCCTGCTGCTGTCCACCTGGGGGCTGATTGCCACGGCCACGGCGCAATCCAGGGCCGATGGCATGTTCGAGCGGGGCGCGATCACCTCGATCGGGCAATCGAAGCCGTTCCAGGTGACCATGGCCGCCGTCGGCTTGGCCGAAGGGCTGCGGTCGACCTTCCAGGCGGCGGGCCGGGTGGGGGCGACGCAATCGGCACGGATCACGGCCGAGGTGGTCGAGACGATCTATCAGGGGGCCGGGGCCGCCAACCTGAGGGGGCTGACGCTGGTTTCGGCCAGGACGGGCGCGGCAAGCGCGGGATTGGGCCAATCGCTGAACAAGCTTTTGCCGAAGGTCGCCATCGCCGTCGGCCTGACGATGTCGGCCATTGAATTCGCGCGCGGTGTGGAGCGCCAGGATCGAAGCCAGATGCTGGGCAACGCGCTGATGTTCGTGGGCGGACTGATGCTGATCCCGGGGCTGAACATCGCCGTCGGCGTGGCGGGCGCGATCGTCTTGACTGTCGGACTGTTGGTGTCGATGACGTCCTATTCGCAGATCGAAGACGTGGCCCGGTTGGGTTTCTGGGGATCCAGCGACGGATATCACGACCTGCCCACGCGGCCGGGCTTCATGACCTTGATTTCGGCCAGCAAGGACCTGCCCGCGCCGTGGGACGACTGGTATGCGAACGAGTTGTCGAGCTTTGCCGAACTGGGCTGGAGCCCGGTCATCGAAGATCCCGTCGCCGGAGATGGTCGGCTGCTGATCCGCACCCAGGCGGTCAGCCAGGGCAATACCGGGCTCGTCGATGTGGATGCGTGGTCGGTGGGCCATCGGGGGCGCAGGCAGAGGCTGTCTGTCGGCAAGCTGGCGGTGCCCGGACAGCCGCAGATGGTGGTGACGCTGTCGGGTAACACCAGCGGTCAGGTCGTGGTTCGGGCCTCGGTTCGGGGCACGCGCACCGGTATAGATTTCGAGACCGAACGCCGGTTCAGCAATCCATGACGGACCGCCACGTCAGGCGTATCGTCGACCGAACGCCCAGCCGGGGTGTCCGGCAGGTGGCGCCCGGTGTGATCGAGATCGTTGCCTATGCGGGCCGTGGCGCAATGCTCGCCTGGCTCGCGGCCATCGCGATCCTGATCGCGGTCGGTCAGCAAATCCTGTTCGGGTCCGGCGCCATAACAAATCGCGTGCTGGGCCTGTTGGGGCATGGCGTCCTATGGGGACCGGTCGGGACCGATATCGGCTATCGGGAATGCCAGCGCATCGTCGATTTCTATCCGGGCTGCCATCCCGACATCACCCCCCGGGCTTACCATTTCGACGTTATCCTGCCGTTGCAGATCGCGAACGGCACCGTGGGTGAAACGCTCTTTGCGTTGCTGTTCATGCTTGCGCCATTCGTCTATCTTCTGTTCTGGCGGCATCCACCGCCATTGCGCCTGGATGGCAATCGGCGGGTTATCTATGGTTGGCGGCCGGCCAGGCTGTTCGGCCTGATCCCTGGCCGATTGTACCTGGCCAGCGTCGACCACACCCTGATGGATCGGCAATTGCGCCGATACGATGCTCTGGCCGGGGGCACGGAGAGCGGGCCCATCCTGCTCGACCTGCAAGACATGTCCGATCCGGCCCGCCAGCGAACCTTCAAGGTTGGGCCCTATGCCAGCCTGCCGGGCGAAGCCCCGGCGGCGAAAATGTGGGCACGGGCGAAGATCGTGTTCGGCGTCGATCCGGAGGGGACGGCCTCCCAGTTTCCAAGGGCATTTCACCTCCCCTGGTGGCAGCGAACCAGCCTTCTTGGCATGCGGCGATTGCCAACTGGCATCGAGGCGGAGGTGACGGGGCGTCTCGACCAATCAGTCTGACGATCGTGTCTGAGGGCGGCATCCATCAGCCGGGATAGCCGAATAACCGGGGCAGCCATAGGACGATGCCGGGGAATAGGATCATCGTGGCCAAGGCCAGGATCAAGACGGCCAGGAACAGCCATATCTCGCGAATGATCTCGGCCAGGGGGATGCGGGTCACCGCGTTGATAACGAAGAGAAGGATACCATAGGGCGGGGTGATCAGCCCGATCATGCAGTTCACGACGGCGACGACACCGAAATGGACCAGGTCGATCCCAAGTTCGCGGCAGGTCGGCAGGAAGAGCGGGATGATCACCAGGATGATCGTCGTCGCATCCAGGATACAGCCCAGCAGCAGCAGCAGAATGTTGACCCCCAGCAGGAAGACCAGCGGGTCGATATCCAGGCC
>JBCDCW010000038.1:0-19141 GCA_039180995.1 Pseudomonadota bacterium | reverse complement strand
GCAGGATATAGTTGAGCAGGGTGAAGACGGACTTCTTGTTCTCGCCGGCGTATTCCGTGCCGGCGATCAGGATTTCCTTAGCGGCCAGGTTCAGCGCGATAACCACGTCGCTGCGGCAGCCGTGACGATCCGGGTCGGCCTTGAAGCTCGGGCAGTTGATGATCGTGTATTCCGGGGTGAAAGCCATCAGGGCCTTGTCGTCGGGGCGGCGCAGCATGTGGCGGATGAAGAGAGAGTGCCAAGCCAATTCAGTGACCACGCGCACGTCCAAGCGGTGGCTCGGATCGGCACCGCCAATGAGGTCTTGAACGAAATAATCGCGCCCCTTCATGTGGTGCAGCATATCGGCGCGCAGGGTGTCGAACGCCGCGGGGGTCATGGGCGCATTGTTGTCCCACCACACGGCGCTCTCGGTCGCCGCGTCGCGGACAACGTGCTTGTCCTTGGGGGACCGGCCGGTGAACTTGCCGGTGGTCACCAGGAATGCGCCCCCAAGCCCCAACGTCCCTTCATCCCGGGAGAGCGCCTCCTGGATGATCGCTGGCTCCAGAAGGTTGTAATAGACGTTGCCAAGTCCAGTGATGCCTTGGGCCTCAAGCGTTTGCTCGGGGTTCACGCGCTGACTCATTGTCTGTCCTCCACCGTTGTTGGGCTCACGGGGAAAATGTCTGAAATCTGAAAATCTATTGGTGTGTCGCAAGCCCCATGACAGAAAGTTTTAACATTTCCGACCAAGCAGACGCACGCCCCAGTTAGCGCCATCATGTGCGTCCGCGAGCGCAAACATGTGTCCGATAGGAAACAGACCTTTAACCTCGCCTTAATTGCACGGGGGCCACACTCGGCCGAGCGAATCACCCAGGTGGCGAAATCAGTTGCTTCTGTCAGTCGTTTTCGGAGAGTCTGGCAAAAAAACGGCAGTAACCACAGGCAACCAGAGGACATTGGCATGTCGCGTATCGCGCTCGTCGACGACGATAGGAATATTCTTACGTCGGTTTCCATGACACTCGAAGCGGAAGGCTTCGAGGTGAAAACCTACAACGATGGGCAAAGTGCGCTAGACGCCTTCAGCCGCGAAATGCCCGATCTGGGCGTGTTCGACATCAAGATGCCCCGCATGGACGGCATGGACCTGCTCCAGCGCGTTCGGCAGAAATCCTCGGTTCCGGTCATCTTCCTGACCTCCAAGGATGATGAGATCGACGAGGTTCTGGGTTTGCGCATGGGCGCCGACGACTACGTCCGCAAGCCCTTCAGCCAACGCCTGCTGGTGGAACGCATCCGCGCCATCCTGCGTCGGCAGGAGGCAATCGCCTCCGACGAGACGGAAACGCCCGAGGACACTCAGGTAATGATCCGTGGTGAATTGACCATGGATCCGCTGCGTCATGCGGTGAAATGGAAAGGTCGGGACGTCACGTTGACGGTGACCGAGTTCCTGCTGCTGCAAGCGCTGGCCCAGCGGCCCGGCTTTGTGAAGTCGCGCGATCAGCTGATGGACGTCGCCTATGACGACCAAGTCTACGTCGACGACCGCACCATCGACAGCCATATCAAGCGGCTGCGCAAGAAGATGCGGTCCGCGGATACGGATTTCTCGGCCATTGAGACCCTCTACGGCATCGGTTACCGCTATAACGAGGAATAGCTGGGGGCATGGCGTCTGTGACGGACATGGATGTCCCGCAGGACGACGTGAACCGGACCGCTCCGGCGCCTAAGCGACAGGGCCTTTTGGCCCGACTGCGCCGCGCTGACGGGGACGTCGTGCTGGGGGAAGACTGGGATGGCCCCGATGGGACCGTCGAGGCGGAACTATCCGAGGCACGCCGACGGCGCGGCCTCTTTTCGCTCGACCGGTCGCCACTTGCCCGCAAAATCATCCTGTTCAACCTGCTCGCGATCCTCTTGCTGGTCGCGGGCGTCTTGTTTTTGAACCCGTCCCGAGACAGCCTGCTTAGCCAACGCGAAGAAGGCCTCGTGACCGAGGCGCGGTTGATCGCAGATGTCTTTTCAGCCTCGCTTCCCGGCAATTTGCCGGTCAACCTGGCCGCCGGAGACGGGGTGGACGTGACCGACGTTCTGGATGGTATCGAGTTGCCGCCCGGCGTCGAGGTCCATGTCTTCGACGGCGCCGGTCAGATCGTTGGCCAGGCCATAGGTCGCAACGCGGAGCGGCCTGTGGATGGCCTGAACGGCACCATGCGACGACCGAGCGTTCTGACCGGCACGCTGAATGCCATCTGGGAGGCGCTGTCGACACTGGTGTCCAACCGTCAACAGGACGTGCCCGACCCCGTCGACGTTGCCCGAACTCTGGTCGAGAATATCGAGCCAGGGACGACGGCCATTCGCGGGTATGAGGGCGAAGCAGGACAGCTTTATACAGTCACCACACCGATAAGTGGTGCGGCTGGGTTCACTGGCACTATCGCTGTGACGACCCGCGCGGGCGAAATCGACGAGTTGATCCGGGTCGAACGCGAGCAACTGTTGCAGATGTTCGTTGTGGCCCTTCTGGTGTCCATTGGTCTGAGCCTGGTTCTGGCCTCGACCATTGCTAACCCATTGTCGGACCTGTCGGCTGCTGCCGAGTTAGGACGCGACAAACACGCTCGTAAGATGTCGCCCAATCGGGTGCGGATCCCCGACCTTACCGCACGGCCGGACGAGATTGGGCGCTTGTCGGGGGCTTTAAGGGGTATGGTCTCGGCGCTCTATGACCGGATCGATAGCAACGAACAATTCGCCGCGGACGTAGCTCATGAGATTAAGAATCCGCTGGCTTCACTGCGGTCGGCGGTTGGCACCATGCGCCTGGCGAAGACCGACGATCAGCGGGGCCGACTGCTGGAGGTGATCGAACATGACGTCCGGCGGCTGGACAGGTTGGTCTCCGACATCTCCAATGCGTCGCGGCTCGACAGCGAGTTGGTGAAGGAAGAGGAAGAACCCTTCGACCTGGTCAAGATGGTGTCGAACCTGACCGTATATCACGGCCAGGAGGCGGAGGCGCAGGGCGTCGACTTCGTCACGGACCTCCCCAAGGAACCCATGGTCATCATGGGGCTCGAAGGCCGGTTGGCCCAGGTCTTCGTGAACCTGATCACCAATGCCATGTCTTTCTGCGACGAAGGCGATGCGGTCCGCGTCTGGATGCGTCGGCGCGACAACCGTGTCCTGGTCGTGGTCGAGGATACCGGTCCCGGTATTCCAGAGGCCGCGTTGACCAAGGTCTTCAACCGCTTTTACTCCGAACGGCCCGAGAAGCAGTTTGGCAACCACTCGGGCTTGGGGCTGGCGATTTCCAAACAGATCGTCGAAGCCCATGGCGGCGTGATCTGGGCCGAGAATATCCGGCCCACCGAGATGGACATTACGTCTGAACCGCTGGGCGCCCGCTTCGTCGTCGGCCTTCCGGTCTGAGGCCGTGCCCGCGGGCGATGCCTCCTCCGATCTCGATACGACCAGTCATCCCGACGGGGCGCTGTCGCTCCATGCCACCAGTGTCGCGCTGGACGGTCGGGCCCTCTTGATCTTGGGACCATCCGGCGCCGGGAAGAGCGGCTTGGCCGCCCAGATGATCTGCCTGGGCGCCACTCTGGTGAGCGACGATCAGACTCGCCTGACGATCAGAGACGGATCGCTGGTGGCAGGGACGCCGCCGCAGGCGCCGAAGTTGCTGGAACTGCGGGGGCTCGGCTTGTGCCCGGCGGCGGCCATCACCTCGGCTGCTGTGGTCGGCGCTCTTCGGATCAGTCCGTCGACCGCCCGTTTGCCCGTGCCGGAGCACGTCACGCTGTTGCAGCGATCGATCCCAGTCCATCGCCATCCTCTCACCGCGGACCTGGCCGCCAAGCTGATCTTGCTTCTGCGATGGGGATTGGCGGCGACATGACGCAACGCGTCAGCCTCACGGCTTCGAGAGGCGGCACCACGTCGCCTTACAAATGCCGCGCCGCCGCATTAGGTCCAATCTCGCAGACAGCATAAATTGGACATGACCCCATGGCTGATCCCGTCGATCTGCTCCTGATAACGGGCCCCTCCGGTGCCGGAAGAACGACGGCGATCCACGCGCTGGAAGATGCTGGGTGGGAAGTGATCGACAATCTACCCATGTCCCTCTTGCCGCGTCTTCTGGCGGGCAGCGACCGACCGCTGGCTCTGGGTCTGGATGTTCGCAATCGGGATTTCAGCGTCGACGGCGTGCTGGATCTGGTCTCGAACCTGCGGGCGGACCCGCAGGTGTCGCTCAGGTTATGCTATCTCGACTGTGCTGCGGATACCCTGGTTGCGCGGTTCTCAGAAACACGCCGACGTCACCCCATGGCCCCGTCAGAAGACGCGGCCACGGGGGTCGACCGGGAACTGGATCTGTTAACGCCATTGGAGGATCGGTCCGATGTGGTGATCGACACGACCGCGCTGACGGTCCACGATCTGAAGGCGGAGGTGTTGCGATGGTTCGGCCCCACCGCGCGCAGCTTGGCCCTTTCCGTACAATCCTTCAGCTACAAGCGTGGCCTGCCGCAGGGACTCGACATGGTGTTCGATGTGCGCTTCTTGGCGAATCCGCACTGGGTTCCCGCGTTGCGGTCCGGGACGGGCCGGGACACGGACGTTCAAGACCACGTGACGGCCGACCCCGCCTTCGCGCCGTTCTACGACCGCGTGAAAGACCTGATCCTTTCGATCTTGCCAGCCTATCAGACGGAGGGCCGGGCCCATCTGGCCATCGGCTTCGGCTGTACCGGCGGACGACACCGATCTGTTACGGTTGCTGAAATGCTAGCGCAAACTCTTGCAGAGGCCGGGTGGCAAGTGTCTAGTCGTCATAGAGAACTGGACCGCCGCGCCGCAGCGCGGCGGGAAGGCCGAGGGGATACGGCCGTCCACAGGGGAAGCGCCGCATGATCGGCATAGTCATCGTGGCCCATGGAGGCTTGGCGGACGAATACCGCAAGGCGGTCGAGCATGTCATCGGCCCCCAGGACGGTGTTCGCAGCGTGGCCGTCGGGGCCAGCGATGATCGCGCCACGAAAGAGCGGGAAATCTGCGCCGCCGCCGATGCCGTCGATGGGGGCGACGGCGTGGTGGTCGTGACCGACATCTTCGGCGGATCGCCGTCCAACCTGTCGATGCATGCCTGCACGCCGCGGGATCGTGTGATCTTCTATGGCGCCAACCTTCCGGCGCTGATCAAATTGGCCCGCTCCCGCGCGAAACCCGTTCAAGAAGCCGTGGCCTTGGCGAAGGCGGCCGGAACGCGCTACATGGATGTCGCACAGGGTCCCGCCGCCTGAACGAAGGGCGGTTGCGGAAGGGAAGATATGCCGACGCGCCATCTGGACATCGTCAACGAAAAAGGTCTGCACGCGCGCGCTTCCGCAAAATTCGTCGAGGTGGTCGAAGCCCATGAGGCGACGGCCCGCGTACACCGGAACGGCCTAGCGGCCGAGGGGGATTCGATCATGGGCCTTTTGATGTTGGCAGCCGCCCGGGGCACCTCGATCGAGGTCGAGACTTCGGGGCCGCAAGCCGACGCATTATTGGAGGCCTTGAGCGGTCTGGTCGCCGACAAATTCGGGGAAGGGATGTGAGCGACGTGTCCTTCATCCGAGCGTCCCGACCCGCCGAGCCGGAAGAGACCTCGACCGTCGACCCGAATTACAAGCCCTACGACCGCACCAAGCTGTCCTATGCCGGAACGTTCACGGATCCCCGGCGGGCGGCGACGATCCGCGTCCTGGAGTGGATGACGGGCAAAGCTCGGCTGCTGTATCTCATCCGCAAATTCGAGCGCGAGGGCGTCGAGGTCGGTCCCGAATTCTTCCCCCACGCCTTGCGGGTCATGGGGATCGACATCCGCACGCCGTCCGATCAGATCGCGCGCATCCCCGCCACCGGCCCGGCCGTGGTCGTGGCGAACCATCCCCACGGCCTGGTCGATGGGATGGTCCTGGCGGATATGATCGGGCGCGTCCGCACCGACTATAAGATCCTGACCCGAAGCTTGCTGACCGGAGTGCCCGAAGTCGCGGAGTTCATGATCCCCGTTCCCTTCCCCCATGAATCGGATGCGCGGGAGCGGAACCTGGAAATGCGTCGCGTCGCCATGGCCCATCTGGATCAGGGGGGCATGATCGTGCTGTTCCCATCGGGCGCCGTCGCCTCGTCCGAGACATGGTTCGGTCCGGCCGTCGAGAAGGAGTGGAACCCCTTCACCGCCAAGATGATCCGCCGATCCGGCGCGACGGTGGTGCCGGTCTTCTTCCAGGGACGCAATTCGCGGGCTTACCAGATCGCCAATCTGATCTCGCCCACATTGCGCCAGGGGCTTTTGTTGCACGAGGTCGTGCATGCCCTGAACCGCCCCCAGGCCCCGCAGATCCGGCCTCCGATTTCGCCCCAGGAATGGCGCCCGCTCTCGGACAACGCGACCGAATTCATGGCTTGGCTGCGCGAGCGGACGCTGGACGGCTAGCGCGTGGGCACGGGGTCCCCGTCGCCGCGGTAATCGTAGAAGCCGCGCTGCGTCTTTCGGCCCAGCCAGCCGGCTTCGACATATTTGGTCAAAAGCGGGCAGGGCCGGTACTTGGTGTCCGCCAGACCATCATGCAGCACGTTCATGATCGCCAGACACGTATCCAGGCCAATGAAATCCGCCAATTCCAGCGGTCCCATCGGATGGTTCGCGCCCAACTTCATCGACGTGTCGATGGACGTCACCGTGCCGACACCTTCATAGAGCGTGTAGACCGCCTCGTTGATCATCGGCATCAGGATACGGTTGACGATGAAGGCCGGAAAGTCTTCGGCCGTCGCGGCCTGTTTGTTCAACCGCTCCACCACGGCCAGGCAGGCTTTGTAGGTCTCCTCGTCGGTGGCGATGCCACGGATCAGCTCGACCAGCTTCATCACGGGCACGGGGTTCATGAAATGGAAGCCCATGAACTTTTCGGGTCGATCGGTTCGGCTGGCCAGCCGCGTGATCGAGATCGACGACGTGTTCGACGTCAGAATGGTGGTCGGCTTCAGATGCGGCAGCAGGTCTTCGAAGATGGCCTGCTTGACCGTCTCGCGCTCGGTCGCGGCCTCGATGACTAGATCGCAAGGCCCCAGTTCCGACAGGGTCAGCGTCGTGCCGATGCGGGCCATGGCGGCGTCGCGGTCGGCGGCACTGATCTTCTCGCGGCTGACCTGGCGGTCCATATTACCCCGGATGACGTCCATGGCGCGGATCAGCGCCTCTTCGCCCACATCGTTGAGCATCACGTCATAACCGGCCAACGCGCAGACATGGGCGATGCCATTGCCCATCTGGCCCGCCCCGACGATGCCGATACTTTCGATCTCCATGGTTTTGATCCTTGTTCGGCCGTCGCCGCGACCATAGCAGCGCGCCCTCCGCGCACAAGGCGCGGGGGTCGTGCCAATTGTCTGCGAATTGGCGGCTCAACACTTCGGTAAGCGGGACCTGAGACGGTGCCTTGAACGCCGCGAATCGGTGCATGAGGCATGTCATGAGCTATGAGGGTCATGAACCTGAATTGGAGTACTACCCCTGCCGGTACGGTCGTTCTCGCATCGTCTTCCGGGGACCAAGGGTGTCGATTGATGGCCCCTATACCGTGGTTTTGGGCGGCTCCGAGGTCTATGGAAAATTCATCGAGGATCCGTTCTGCGATCAATTGGCCGACCGCACCGGGCGACAGGTCGTCAATTTGGGCGTGATGAACGCGAGCACGGATCTGTTCTTGCGCGACGAAGCGCTGATGGAGGTCGTATGCGGCGCAGAATCCGTCGTGATCCAGGCCATGGGCGCCGGCAATATCTCGAACCGCTACTACTCGGTCCATCCGCGCCGCAATGATCGCTTCCTGCGCCATTCGCGGCAGATGGAAAAGCTGTTCCCCGAGGTGGATTTCAGTGATTTCGCCTTCACTCGTCACATGCTGCATGCTCTCAAGTCTCGCGCGCCGGTTGCTTTTCGCACGCTCGAAACGGAACTCCGGGCGGCTTGGGTGACGCGGATGCGCCTGCTGCTCAGCCGATTGTCAGGGCACAAAACGTTGCTTTGGATCGAAAATCGCGTCGAAGGGGATCTCGGGCCCGAGCCACTTTTCGTCACGGTGGATATGATGCAGGGGCTCGAAGGGCAGATCCACAAGGTCGCCCATTGCGATGTGACCGACGATCTCACCGAGGAGGCGTTCGGCGAGATGGTTTTCACCGAAACGGAGCAGGCTCAGGCCCGCCAGATGCTGCCGCCCGCTGCCCATAACCGGATCGCGCAGACCCTGTCGCGGGCCCTGCGGCGACGCAACGGGCTGGCAGCGGCTTGATCGGGCAGTCACGGCGCGTGCCGCAAGGAAAACGGGCCGCGCCGGATGTCCGGCACGGCCCCGCATTTCGTTCGGTGGACGATCAGAGCTTCTCGGTCAGTTCCGGCACGACGTTGAACAGGTCACCCACCAGGCCGTAATCGGCGACCTGGAAGATCGGTGCTTCCTCGTCCTTGTTGATCGCGACGATGACCTTGGAGTCCTTCATCCCCGCCAAGTGCTGGATCGCGCCAGAGATGCCGACGGCGATATAGAGATCTGGCGCCACGACCTTGCCGGTCTGGCCGACCTGCCAATCGTTGGGCGCATAGCCCGAATCCACCGCCGCCCGCGACGCGCCTACGGCAGCGCCCAGCTTGTCGGCCAGCTTTTCGATCAGGGCAAAGTCATCCTCGGATCCTACACCCCGGCCGCCAGAGACAACTACGCCGGCCGAGGTTAGCTCGGGCCGATCGCTTTCGGCCACCTTGTCCTCGACCCACTCGCTCAGGCCCGGATTGTCGGCAGCCGACATCGTCTCGACTGGGGCCGAGCCTCCGTCGCCAGCGGCATCGAAAGTCGAGGTCCGGATCGTCATGACCTTGGTAGCGTCGGACGATTTCACCGATTGCACCGCATTGCCCGCATAGATCGGCCGCTCGAACGTGTCGGCATCCACCACGCCGGTCACGTCCGACAGGATCATCACGTCCAGCAGGGCCGCGACCCGGGGCATCACGTTCTTCGCATCCGTGGTCGACGGCGCCAGGATATGGGAATAATCGCCCGCCATGCCGGCGATCAGGGCCGCCGTCGGCTCGGCCAAGCGATGGCCCAGCGACGGATCCTCGGCCACCAGCACCTTTGCCACGCCGTCCAGCTTGGCCGCGGCCTCACCGGCCGCGGCAGCGGACGCGCCCGCGCACAGAACGGTCACGTCGCCCAGTTTTTTGGCCGCCGTTAGCGCCTGGGACGTCGCATCGACGTTCAATTCGCCATTCGTCACTTCGCCGATCAGAAGAACAGACATCACACGGCCCCCGCTTCTTTGAGTTTCGACACCAATTCATCGACCGAGCCGACCATCTCGCCTGCCTTCCGGCTCTCGGGCTCAGCGGTCTTCACGACCTCTAGCCGCGGCGAGACGTCGACGCCGTAGTCGGCGGCACTCTTCTCATCCAAAGGCTTCTTCTTCGCCTTCATGATGTTGGGCAGCGACGCATAGCGCGGCTCGTTCAGGCGTAGATCGACCGTCACGATGGCGGGCATTTTCACCTTGATCGTCTGCAAGCCGCCATCCACCTCGCGGGTCACCACGGCGCTGCCGCCCTCGACCTTCAACTCCGACGCGAAGGTAGCCTGGGACCAGCCCAGAAGCGCGGCCAGCATCTGACCCGTCGCATTCATGTCGTTGTCGATGGCTTGCTTGCCCGCCAGGACCAGACCGGGCTGTTCCTCGTCGATGACAGCCTTCAGCAGCTTGGCGACGGCCAGGGGTTCGATGTCTTGATGCACATCGTCGGCCGCGATGATCAAGATCGCGCGATCCGCGCCCATGGCCAAAGCCGTGCGCAGGGTTTCCTGCGACTGCTTAACGCCGATGGACACCGCCACCACTTCCTCGGCCACGCCCGCTTCTTTCAGGCGGATCGCCTCTTCCACGGCGATCTCGTCGAACGGGTTCATGGACATCTTCACGTTGGCCAGATCCACGCCCGACCCATCGGCCTTCACGCGCACCTTCACGTTGTAGTCGATCACCCGCTTGACGGGCACCAGGACCTTCATGGCTGCATCCTCCGCATAGTCACGTTAGGGAAGGATGTAGACTCCCTGGCGCGGCACCAACAGGCGGAAAACGACAGAGTGATGCCCCGTGACGCAGCGTGGCAAAAGAACGCTGCGTCGAAATCGGGTTTCAGGCGGCCAGTCCGTGCTTGCAGGCCAATTGATGCAAGATCGTGTGCTCTGGCGGCACGTCGTCGTGGTTCGTCCGCAACCGCGCCCGCACGCGGCGGCCATAGAGATGGATCGAAGCCGTTTCGGGCGTAATCTGGCGTTCCACCAAGCGTGCCCGGCGGAAGAACTTTCGCCGATCCTCGAACAGCACCGGGTACAGCGCCTCGGTCGGCAGCGCGTGCTTGATCTCGCCGGTCTGGCGCGTCGTCCAAGTCAGAGCCTGCGGTCCCCAAACGCCCCAGGGCATCTCCGTGATGTGCATCGGGTCGCCGTCGCGGGCTCTGCGGCACGCCTCGGCCAGCATTTGGCGCGGCAGCCAGGGCAGGATCGCATATTCGTCCTTGGTGTAGGCAATCAGCTCATCAAGCGCGGGGCTGTCGGCGGGCAGCGCCAGAACGCCGTTATTGATCAGCGTCTGGTTCGCGTCGCAATAGCCGAAGAAATAACCATCTTTCGGCTCGAACGGGCGCAGGCAATAGGCATCGGTGTCGGCCCAGATCACCCCGGGCCGCTGTTTCAGCAGGTTATAGCGGAAACGGTCGGCATGGGGTGCAGGGCTACCTGTCCGGGGATGGCAAACGAACGTCTCGGGACGCGGCATTATCTCGGCCGCGTCGCGGATCTCGACCCCGTCAGGGACGTCCTCAAGCGGGTCGTAAGAATAGAGCGTGATCGGGTGCCCGACATCGACGAAGGATTTCAGGCAGAGCCGCTCGACGAAGGACAAAGGCGCCCCTGTCCAGAAGGTCACGATTTCCGTCAACTGCGTCTTGCCCATAGGTCGCGCCCCTCGATCCGTTCTGGATTCTGATTGACCGGTGTTCCACCAGCCTTGATCCCTAAAATCCTAGGGAAACGAGGCGGAAGTCGGGCAGTCCTAGGGCGATACGGAGCATTTGCCTCAAAAGTCGGAGAACTGTGCTCCGAGAGGCTTGGCTTCAGCCCCGGTTGGCACCGGGAACCCACAAGACATCGTTGCGGCCATCATCGTTGGCGATCCGCGAGGCAACGAAGAACCAATCCGAAAGACGGTTCAGGTATTTCACGGCGGCGGCATTCACATCCTCATCGCCAGCAAGACCCACAGCCAGACGCTCGGCCCGGCGGGTGACCGTCCGGCACAGATGCAGATGCGCCGAAAGGGCCGATCCGCCGGGCAGAACGAAAGACCGCAACGGCTCCAACGCGTCGTTCATGGCGTCGATCTCGGCTTCCAGGCGGTCGACCTGGGTCGGATCCATGCGCAGCGGCGGGTATTCGGCGTCCGCATCCTTGGCCATGTCCGGGCGACACAGATCGGCGCCCAGATCGAACAGATCGTTCTGGATCGTAGCCAATCGCGCGTCCATCTCGCCCATCGCATGCAGGCGCGCCATGCCAATGGTGGCATTGGCCTCGTCCACCGTTCCATAGGCTTCGACCCGGCTGGACGTCTTAGCCACGCGCGATCCATCGCCCAACGCGGTCGTCCCCGCATCCCCTGTCCGCGTGTAGATTTTCGAGAGAACGACCATGATATCCCTATCCGTTCGAGCGCAGCCAGACGAAGCCGACCAACAACAGGACGACCACGAATTGTGCAATGACCCGCATCCGCATCAAGCGGTTGCCATGCTTTTTGTTGAACTCGCCGCCCTTGGCGAAGCCGCCGACGCCGACCATCAGAATGACCAGGACCAAGAGACAGCCCAGAAGGACCACGTAAAACAGGGGATCGTCGCGCATCGTGTCGGTCCTTCCGGTCGGTCAGCGTGAGCTAGGCGGCAGGCTTACGAATTCGACAGAATTCTGTCCATTGCGCGCGTCGGCAGCACTCGCTTCATCGCTGCACCAAGCTTCGTGGGCACCGTCACGCGGTAGCGGGCCCGGGGCCGCTTGGCCTCCAGAGCATGGATCAGGACCTTGGTCACGGCATCAGGGGGCAGTTCGAACGTCGCCGTGTTGTCCCGGTAGAGTTTGTCCATCAACCGTTCGTAATCGGCGCGACGGGGCGAAGCTTCCCAGTCGATCCATCGCTCGAACTGTGCCCGGGCGTTGGCCCGGAAGCGCGACGTGATCGGACCCGGCTCGATCAGAACGGCTTCGATCTCCGTCCCGCGCATCTCCATCCGCAGGGTGTCGGTCAGCCCCTCCAACGCGAATTTCGTCGCGTTATAGGCCCCGCGCCAAGGGGCTGCGGCAAAGCCCAGCACGCTGGAATTCTGCACGATCCGCCCGTGTCCTTGCGCCCGCATGGCGGGGATCACCCGCCGCGTCAGGTCGTGCCACCCGAAGAAGTTCGCCTCGAATGTCGCGCGCAACGCATCTGTCGGCAGGTCTTCGACCAGACCGGGAATGGCGTAAGCCCCGTTGTTGAACAGCGCGTCGATCCGCCCGCCGGTGGCCGCCAGCATCTCAGCCAAACCTGCTTCGATCGTCGTCGGTCGTTCATAGTCGATCAAAGGGGAAGCCAGCCCCTCGTCGCGCAACCGGGCGCAATCCTCCGGCTTTCGGCAAGACGCGAAGACCCGCCAGCCGCGCTCCGACAAAGCATGCGCGGTCTGGTAACCGATGCCGGTCGAACAACCGGTTATCAGGATCGAGCGCATCATGATGCGCGCCCTATCAGCGGTCGAAGCGAATGAAAACGGGCCGACCGAAGGAAGCCGGTCAGCGCCGTCAGGTCAGTCTTTCAAGAGGGCTCCAAAAAGCGTGCGGCCATCCAGCCGGTCTGCCCGGTGGCTATGTCGCGGATCTGCTGCCACCCGTTTTCCGGGGCGCCCAACGCTTCGGTTATCGTGCCACGGGGCAGGCTGTCGACGACGGCATTGCCTGTCGACGGACCCGCCCGCATGTTAACGACGGTGCCGGTCACCCTCAGCAGGTCGCCTTCGGTGTCCGGCGGCGCGGCGGCGGCGGGTTCCGGCGCCGGGGCGACGTCACGGAAGAGGCTCACCACGACAGGCTCGCCGATGCGTCCCAGGTCGATATCCAGCGCCGACGGTTCTGGCGCAGACGCCGCGATGACAGCGGCATCGGGCACCACCACATCCTGCGTGACCGCGCGGGTGACGACGGCATCGCCCGCGCCATTGCTTTCCAAGATAACGGGCCGAACGAAATCAGCCGTTTGCGTCAAACCAGCCGGGTCATCCGTGGTCGCCGCTTCGGCTCCGGTATACTCTGCTGGCTCACCCCAAATGATGAATGTCGCGTAAAGCGCGACCGCCAACGTCACCGTCAATCTAATCATCGTCTTCATCCCCCGGGGAAAACATGTTCGTCGGAACGACAACCCCAAAATATTCGGCGTTGTTCCTTTGCCGACTCAGACTACCACATTTTCGCCGCTTTCCTTAGACCCCCATTCTTGTGCCGCAGAGTCCGCCCCGGTAGATCGCATGGTATGAGTGACCCCAATGACACGGATCCCGACGCCGGCACGGTGGCCGAGCCCCTGAGCCGCGCCATCGGCGAGCGATACCTGACTTACGCGCTTTCGACGATCATGCATCGCGCGCTGCCCGATGCACGGGACGGTTTGAAGCCGGTCCATCGCCGAATTCTCTATGCGATGCGGGAACTTCGCCTATCTTCTTCCGGTGGCTTTCGGAAGTCCGCCAAGATTTCCGGCGACGTGATGGGCAATTACCACCCCCATGGCGATGCCGCGATCTACGATGCGATGGCGCGCCTCGCCCAAGATTTCGCCGTCCGCTATCCGCTGGTCGACGGGCAGGGGAACTTCGGCAACATCGACGGCGACAACCCAGCCGCCTCGCGCTATACCGAAGCTCGCATGACCGCGGCGGCCGAGGCGCTGCTGGCCGGGCTCGACGAAGATGCTGTCGATTATCGCGACAATTACGACGGCACCCTGACCGAACCCGTCGTCTTGCCCGCGGCCTTCCCGAACCTTCTGGCCAACGGCGCGGCTGGTATCGCCGTGGGCATGGCCACCAACATCCCGCCTCACAATCTGGACGAGCTCATCGCGGCCTGCCTGCATCTTATCAAGGCCCCGAATGCCCGCGACGAGACCCTGGTCGAACACATTCCCGGCCCCGATTTTCCGACCGGCGGCATCATCGTCGAGCCGCGAGAAAATATCCTGGAAGCCTATCGGACGGGTAGGGGGGCCTTCCGCCTGCGGGCGCGCCATTCCGTCGAGGATTTGGGTAAGGGCCAGTGGCAGATCGTTGTCACCGAAATCCCCTATCAGGTCCAAAAGGGCAAACTGATCGAGAAGTTGGCGGAACTGGTCCTGCAAAAGAAGGTCCCGATCCTGGCCGATATCCGTGACGAAAGCGCTGACGATATTCGCATCGTGCTGGAACCGAAGTCGCGCAACGTCGATCCCGACGTCCTGATGTCCACGCTCTACCGGACCTCTGAGCTCGAAACCCGATTCTCGCTCAACATGAACGTCCTGATTGATGGAGTTACGCCCAAAGTCTGTGGGTTACGAGGCGTTCTTCAAGCGTTCCTGGATCACCGCCGCGACGTCCTCTTCCGCCGCTCGCGCCACCGGATGGCCAAGATCGACCACCGGTTGGAGGTGCTGGAAGGCTTCATCGTCGCCTATCTGAACCTCGACCGCGTCATCGACATCATCCGCTATGACGACGCCCCGAAAGAGGCGTTGATGCACGAGCCCTGGGGCGAAGGCTATGGACGCGCCGCGTACGAAGCCGACTACACCTCGCCGCTCCCCAGCGACCGTCAGCCTACGCTGACTGAAGTCCAAGCCGAAGCCATCCTCAACATGCGCCTGCGCGCCCTGCGGCGGCTGGAAGAACTGGCGCTCCTGAAGGAACGCGATGCGCTGATGGAGGAGCGGGCGGGTCTGGAAGACCTGCTGGAGAACGATGACGTGCAGTGGAAGACCATTGCCGACGAGTTGCGCGAGGTCCGCAAGCGATTCGGCAAGGGCACCGATCTTGGCGCGCGTCGGACCGACTTCGCCGAGGCGGTCGAGGTCGCGGATGTGCCGCTAGAAGCCATGATCGAGCGCGAGCCGATCACCTTGGTCTGCTCGCAAATGGGCTGGGTTCGCGCACTTTCGGGACACCAGCCGCTGGATAAAGAGTTGAAATATAAGGACGGCGACGGCGCTGCCTTCGTCTTCCATGCCGAAACCACCGACCGCCTGATCGTCTGGGGCTCCAATGGTCGTGCCTACACGCTTTCCGCCTCGAACCTGCCCGGCGGGCGCGGCATGGGCGAGCCGTTGCGCCTCATGATCGACCTCCCGAACGAGACCAAGATCGTCGAAATCCTGCTGCACCGGCCCGGTCGCAAGTTGTTGCTGGCCTCGTCTGCGGGCGACGGCTTCGTGGTGCCCGAGGATGAGTTGGTCGCCTCCAAACGGGCCGGAAAGCAAGTTCTGACCGTGAAGGACGGTGTCGTCGCTCTGCCGCCGGTCTTGTCCGAAGGCGATCACGTGGTCTGTATCGGCGAAAATCTGAAAATGTTGGTTTTTCCTCTGTCTGACCTGCCTGAAATGCCTAAAGGGAAGGGCGTCAGGTTGCAAAAGTTCAAGGATGGCGGCTTATCTGACGTCACGGTGATCAGCCTTGTGGACGGCCTAAGATGGTCTGATCCCGCCGGTCGCACCCGGCATGAGCCCGATCTTGGCGAATGGCTTGGTAATCGGGCGCAGGCCGGGCGCATGGCGCCTCGTGGCTTCCCCCGCGATAACCGCTTCGGCGAGGTCCGGTGAGCGTCGATGCCCTCGACAATCTAGACGCGCAGGTCGTCGGCAAGCGCGACGCGCTGCTTGGTTTGGCCATGAAGACCACGTTCCTAACGGTGGTGACCTTGGGTCTCTACTCCTTCTGGTCGCGCACTCGGGTCCGCCGTTGGCTCTGGTCCAGCCTTCATGTGGGCGGCGCGCCGTTGGAATATCGCGGCCGCCCGCTCGAAAAGCTGATGGGGTTCGTGATCGCGGCCTGCATCGTCGCTGCTTATCTGGGCGTCGTCGGCATGGTCCTGATCTTTCTATCGCTGTCGATCTTCCGCGATGTCGGGGCGGGGATCGCGGCATCCGTCGTGCTGGTGCTGCCGGTCTATTGGTTCGCCCGCTATCGCGGCACCGCCTATCTTCTGGGCCACACGGAATGGCGTGGTTTGTCCTTTTCAATGGCGCCGGGCGCTTGGGGCTATGCCGTCCGCGCCGGCCTCTGGACCCTCGTAACCGTGCTCAGCGCCGGGATCGCAATGCCCTGGCGCACCCATCGCCTCTGGCGATATCGCGTGGACCGCACCTTCTACGGCGACACGCCATTTCATTTCGATGGAACCGCGGGCCCCTTGGTCCGCCTCTGGATCCCGATCTGGCTCGGCCTCGCGGCCTGCGCGGCGCTTTGGTCCGTGGCGATCGCCAGCTTTTCGGGCATCCTGACGGTCCCGACCGGCCTTGCCGTCGTCGTGACGGGGCTGATGCCTATCGTCGCCGTATGGCTCTGGGTGCGCTGGCGCGTGCTGTCTTACGGCCAACTCGTGTCCCATATTCGCTGGGGCACCGATGTCCGCATGACCGTCGCGCCCCGATTGGGCCGGGTCATTTGGATCCATTTCGGCGGTTGGATCATCGTCGGCCTCTTGCTGATCGCGGCCCTGATCGCCGGGGCGATGGCCTTCGGCTTCCTGGCCGTCAGCACCATCGACTTCGGCAACCTGGAACAGGCCATCACCGGCGATCAGGTGCTGTCGCCTTACATTCTTGTTGGTGCCGGTTTTCTCTTCTACCTGGCGCTGTTTCTGCTGCGCAGTACGTTCCGCCTGGCCTTCGTAACATTCCCGCTGATCCAGCACGTTGGCGAGACGCTGGCCGTCACCGGCGCCGCCGAAGTCGGGGCGGCGACTCAAGGCGCCCGCCGCCACATGGCCGACGCCGATGGCTTCGCCAATCTCTTCGATCTGGGGGCCGGGATATGACTGCCTTCTGCGACTATTACGATGGCAAGGCCGCGCTGCGCCGCCGCGTCTCGCTCCGGATCGACGGCGACGCGTTGCTGGTCGAACGCCCCGAAGATACGACGCTGTCCTGGCCCATGGCAGAGTTGCGGCGCTTGCCGGACCGGGCCCCCGGGGGGCTGGTCGTGGTCGCATTGGGTGCCGGTCCCGAACGCCTGGTGGCTGGCGGCGATGTGGGGGCCCATTTGGCGCGGTTGGTGCCGCGCATCAAACCGGCAGAAGGGCGCCCCTTGTTGCGCCCCGCCATCCTGACCGGCCTGGCAGGGGCGGCCTTCCTGGCCGCGCTGTTCTTCGTGGCGCTGCCGGCCCTGGCCTCGGGGTTGGCGCGGCTCATGGACCCCGAGGCTGAGATCGCCATGGGCGATCTCAGCTATGACCAAGCCAGACTCCTGTTCGGTCGGGGGCAACAGCTGGCGGAATGCACCCAGCCGGCCGGTTTGGCCGCGCTCGATGCCATGGTGGACCGCGTTACCGAAGGGCTCGATCTGCCCTACGACTTGCGGGTGACCGTCCTCAACGATCGTGAAAGCCCGCTTCTGAACGCTTTCGCCGTCTCCGGCGGACGGGTTATCTTCCTTGATACCATGCTTCAGGAGGCCGATCATCCTGACGAGATCGCCGCCGTCCTGGCCCATGAAATCGGACATGTGGTCAACCTCGATCCAGTCCGCGGCCAGCTTCAACAGATGTCCGGCCTGGCGATTATCTCGCTCCTGCTTGGGGATGTGACCGGTGGGGGTGTGTTGTCCGGCGCGGCGGCCGCCGCGCTGTCGGCCAGCTATTCGCGCGAGGCCGAAGAGGCGGCTGACCGCTTCGCCTTTGAGCAACTCACGCGTGTGGGGCTGCCGCCATCGGCCTTAGCCCGCATGTTCGGGCGGCTGCGCGACCATTACGGCGAGACCGAGGGCATCTTCGCGCATTTCTCGACCCATCCCCAGATCACGGACCGGATCGAAGCCACCGCCCGCTTGCGGGATCCGATAATCGGCGCGCCCTCGCTGACGCCGAAGGCTTGGGCTGACCTGCGCGCGATTTGTGACTGACGCTTGTTCGATAGGGTCGCGACAGCTAGCACCAATCCCCAGGAATCGGGGAAACAAGCCATGTCGCACAGCCTGAACCGCCGCGTCTTCACCAGAGGCGCGCTCGTCGCCTCTGTCGGGGGGCTTTCGGCCTGCTCGGCATCTGACCCGCTAGAGGATGTGGCAGAACCGCTGGGCGATTTCCGTCTGGGTCTCACCATCGTGGTACCGGACAATGTCCGAAAGGTTCCGCCATCCCGCGATGCCAGCCAGGACGAGCTGAAGACGACGCTGGAATCCGAGATCGACCGCCGCTTTCGGCGCTATGACGGTCCGCGGGTCTATCACATCGCCGTGGCGCTCGACGGCTATTCCCTTGCGCCACCGGGCATTCCCGTGGTGCTGACGCCCCGGTCCATCATGGTGATCACGGCCAATATCTGGACTGCCGACCCCCAGGAAAAGATCCTGGGCCCCGAACAGATCGTCACTTTCGAGGGGGCCGAGACGCTGCTGTTGGGGTCCGGTCTGGTCAAGACCGCCGAGGAGCAATTGGCCACGCTGTCGCGGAACACGGCTTCCAAGATCGAGAACTGGATGCGCGCGAATGGATCGGCCTTCGACATTGGCGACGTCTGACGCGATCCTTCCACTTGCCAAGGCAGCGTGGCCCCGATAGACGGCGCGCGACATAGACCCGGGGCTTCTTGTGGGCCCCTTCAGCGACGGGACCCGACATGGCGAAGGCAAAGTTTGAGCGTAATAAACCGCATGTGAACATCGGAACGATTGGTCACGTGGATCACGGGAAGACGACGCTGACGGCGGCGATTACGAAGTATTTTGGCGACTTCAAGGCGTATGACCAGATCG
>JBCDCW010000037.1:0-19159 GCA_039180995.1 Pseudomonadota bacterium | reverse complement strand
TTGCCGGGATAGAAGCTTTCTGACGGGATGCCGTCGGAGAAGATGATTTCGTGGCGATCGAAGAGCAGGTGGATGTAGGTCACGCCGCGCTTGCCCGTGGCCACGCGCAACCGGCTGCCTGGCAGGCGGGCTAGGTGGATGGCCCGGGCAAGAATCTCGTCGCCCGGCCGATCGGGGTCGGCGCAGAGCAGGCCGTGATTGGGCGAGACCAGAACGGGCCGGTCATTGCCCAGCGCGCCCGGCTGGATCAGGACGGGACGCCGTTTGGGATGGGCGGCTAGATCCAGGGCGCCCAGAGTGCTGTGGCCGATCCAGCGGATCGGCTTCGGGCCGTTGTCGCGGGTGATCACCAGATCGCCGACGCGGAGGGTCTGGATCGGCACCGTGCCGGCTGGCGTTCGGATGCACGTGCCAGCAGTGAAGCAGGGGATACCCATGGAATGCATGGCCTGAGCGCCGCTGGCTTGGCCGGGGCTGACGCCTTGCAGGACCACGCTTTCGCCTTCAGGGAAGGTCAGGAGCGCGTTGCCGAACCCGTCATCGGTCACCGTGACATCCGAGGCGGTGATGGGCTGGCCGGCGCCGTTGGTCAGGTCCGAGACGTCCAACTGATCGTTGGTGAAACCGTCGCCATCATCGTCGCCGAGGTCGAAATCGGTGACGATATCCGCGCCGCCCCCCTCGGACAGGGCCACCGTATCGCTGCCCGCGCCCGTCGTGATCTCGTCGTTTCCGGCATTGCCGGTCAGAAGATCGGATCCGGCGCCTCCATCGAGCGTGTCCGCCCCCTCGCCGCCCGACAGCGTATCGTCACCGCCCTCGCCCAGAAGGCTGTCGTCGCCGTTATCGCCTTGAATGCGGTCGGCGCCGTCACCGCCGAAGACATTGTCGTCGTCCGAGCCACCCTTGACGACGTCGTCTCCGTCGCCGGCCCGGATCGTGTCGGCCCCGCTGGCCCCCAGGATGCTGTCCTGGCCCGCCCCGCCGATCAGGCTGTCGTCGCCGCCGCCGCCATTCAGCGTATCGTCGCCATCACCGCCGTCCAACGTGTCGTCATCCAACTCGCCGGCAAGACTGTCATCGCCCTCGCCACCGTCGATGCTGTCGTTGCCGCGATCCCCCTGGATCGTATCGGCGCCGTCACCGCCCAGGATCGTATCGTCGCCCGCGCCGGCGTCGATGCTGTCGTTGCCGCCGCGGGCGTCGATATGCATGGCGCCCGAAGACGAGCCGCCGACGGAATCGTCGTGGTCGGTCAGGACGAGGCGTTCGACCTCGGAGAAGGTGATCGTGTCGCTGCCGTTGGTGATCGTGCCCGCATCGGTGCCGGTATAGGTGACGGTGACCGGGCCGCTTAGTGCGCTGAGGTCGATGGCATCCTCGCCCGCGCCGCCGACGATGGTGTCGTTGCCGAAGCCGTCCTCGGCAGCGAATGTGTCCGAGCCGTTGCCGCCCGACAGGTGGTCCGCCCCGGTGCCGCCGGAAATCTCGTCATCGCCCGCACCGCCGTCGATGGTGTCGTCGCCGGCGCCCCCGTCGATGACGTCATCCCCGGCGTCCTCCGGTTCGTCGAACCAGATATCGGTGATGTTGACCAGGCCGCCGCCGTCGGACGTGTCCAGGTCGACATAGGTAATGACGATCTGGGCCACCGGGCCTGCGATCTCGACCAGCATGGACCCAGCTTCATCGCTGGCGCCTTGGGCGCCGGTGCCGGTTCCGGTCTCGTTTCCCGCCACCGTATCGGTGTCGGACGCGATCAGGTTCGACCCGAAGGTGACCGTGACGGGGATGGCATTGCCGTTCAGGTCGAAGGCCTGGACCGTGACCTGTTCCTGCTGATCGGCGTTGAAGTCGAGATCGTTGATCCGGAAGGCCACGTTCTCGACGTCTTCGGAGAAGCGGAGATCCATCCGGGCGGTTTCGTCATGGGCGCCGCCGATCTGCCAGGAGCTGTTGGCGTCGACGGTCTGACCGCCCGCATCGATTCCGGCCACGTAATTGTCGGCGGTCTCGTAGCCGTCATTCTGACCTGTGCCGGTGAAATCGAACGTGACATCCACGCCGCCGACGGTCTGGCTGCCGCTATCGGTGGTGTCTTCGTCGTCGATCTGCCCGCCATCGTCGGGGTCGGGCACATCGGACCATTTGAAGCCGACGCGGGCGGCCGCGCCGCCATGATCACCCTGGATGTGGTCGCCGCCATCGCCGCCATCGATCGTGTCGTCGCCGCCCCCACCTTCGATCGTGTCGTCGCTGCCGCCGCCTCGAAGGTCGTCGCCGTGGCGGCCACCTTCGATGTCGTTCGAGGCGTCCGGGTCGTAATCGACATCGGCGAAGGTGTTGTAAAACGGCTCGTCACCCGGCGTGATATTCTTTTCGCTGACGATTTCATAGGTGACGCCGGGCTGTAGTGGCGCGTCGGCGACGATGCCCATATCCTGGCCGGCCACTTCTATGGTGTAGAAGTTGATGATGCTGCCATCAGGCGCCTGCACGGAATAGGCGTGTTCGCCGTAGATCAGCGTGTTCGGCCCGCCTGCCACGATGTTGCCGTCGGCATCGCGAACGGTGCCGTATTGATCGGTATCCTCACCGACTTCGGACGCGCCCTGGTCACCCGACAATTGGTCGCCGCCGCCGGGTTCGGTAACTTCGTAGTCGTAGCGATCGGTGGCGGACTCGAAGTCGGGGTCGATCCGGAATTGCTGGCCGATGGCCGAGCTGTTGGTCGCAAATCCGGTGGCGCCATTCAGAAATTGAATGGCGCTGGGCGCGTATCCTTCAAAGTTGTATGTGGCCATTCCGGGTCCGCGCTCTGCCGGGGGAGGCCTTTGCGATAACGGATCACCGTTAAATTTCTGTTCAATGCCAGGACACTTAAGCACCTTGCGTCAGATAAAAGCGCAAGATGCTGTAGGCCGCCTCTGCGCCGTTGCAGGTGGCCCCCGGGTCAGGCGATCTCGCGCGGGATGTGGATCGCCACGGCGCTCACTGCGTCGGCTGCCGTCCAGACCGTGTCGAGGGCCGGGTGCAGGGGATGAAAACCGGGAGCCAACGCCCAAGGTATCTCGAGCGGTGGCCTGACCCTAGGTCATGAGAGGCGGCAGGATCGGTCCGATCTCGTGCGGAAGACAAAGACCTGGCGGATGAGCTGCACCGCAACTGAGGTCATGCCGCGGGCCAGCGCAGGACGTGCAAAACGGGATGGGTCACGGCGCGTTCCCCGGATCCGGCGAGCCCGGTCGAGGCTCATCTGGACCCGCAACGCGATTGCTCTTGCCAAAGGCGGCAGACCAGAGGTTTCCCGCCAAATCAGGTCTACCGGACGTCGGCGTTCACAGACCAATGCGTCCCCGCGACCTGTCCAAGGCTTCGACAGCGGTCAGGACATTCTTGCGTGCCGTCTATGGCCTACGCAGGTCGACATCAGGCAGCCGCGCTTCGAGCGCGGGATTGAGGTCATCAAAGGTGGCAGACGGGTCCGCCGACCCAGCTACGGGCGCCACCATGACCAAAACGACCACAAGCGCATTGACGGTAAATCCATGAGATGGCCCCGCTCATCCGTGCGGGCGTCCGGTGCGGGATCACATGAAGCCGAGTTCCAGGCGGGCCTCGTCCGACATCATCTCCATGCCCCAAGGCGGCTCCCACGTCAGATCCACGTCAACGGTCTTCACGCCGGGCACCGAGGCGACCGCATCGGCGACCCAGCCCGGCATCTCGCCTGCGACGGGACAGCCGGGGGCGGTCAGGGTCATGACGACCTTCACATCGTTCTCGGGGTTGATGTCGATCGTGTACACTAGACCCAGGTCGTAGATGTTCACCGGGATCTCGGGATCGAAGACCGACCTGCAGGCATCCACCACCGGCTCGTGCAGGTCATGGTCGGTGGTCGATGGCGCGATCAACGGGGCGCCTTCCAGGCGGTCGGGGGCTTCGGCGGTCATGGCGTCCTCGGAGAGCGATGCTTGATAGAAAACATAAGGATTATACGCCGGAGGGACAAGGCGGCGCGTCCGATGCCGGTCAGGCGATATCCAGGACCAAGGCGCAATGGTCGGATACGGCCGGATCCTGGACGACGTCGAAAGACCTGACGGGGACCGTTTGATTGACCATTAGGTAGTCGGCGAAACGGCCCGGCTTGGTGTAATGCCGCGTGCGGGTGCCGGAGAAACCGTGCGATGTGACCAGATCGGTCAGGCCCTCATTCTCCAGGCTGCGCAGGGTCGCGCTGCCCGGCAGTACATTGAAGTCGCCCCCCACGACCAGCCGTTCGCCGGGCCGGTGGATCGCGCGGATCATCTGCACGAAGCGCGCGATCTGGTGGGCGCGATCGGGTGTGTCCACTTTGCCGGCCGCCGGGTCGCGCAGGCCGTGCATATGGGCGATGGTGATCGGGATATTCGTTGCGGTGTCGAAGACCCGAACCACATGGCCCGAGCGGGAGCGGGGATGCGCCCCGTAGCCATCGGCCGAGAAGCTGCGGAAAACGAGGTCCTGGATCTGAGCGATCAGGATGTGGCGGCGATGGATGAAGGTGGCGAGGCCCCATTGGGACGGAATCGGGGTGTCGTCGTGGAACAGGTCGCCCCGCGCGGCCGGGCAGAAGACGGCGTCGTGATCGGGCAGGGCGGTCCGAAGGTCGTCGAACAGCCGGGCGCGTTGCGGCAGCGTGATGCCGGTGTCGCGGTAGGTCAGCCAATCGGTGGGCGCGGTGGGGGTATGCACGATCTCCTGGAGGCAGAGGATATCGGCCTGGCTCTGGCTCAGGTAGGCATGCAACTCTTCATAGAGACGCCCGCCCCAGGTGTTGAGAAACATAATCTGCATGGGATGCGGATATCCGATTTGGGCCGAACAAGGGCAAGGGCCCGAAACGCGGGGGCCGGTCGCGTCGGCCGGAGCGGATACGACTGGCCCGCGTCCGCCTGGCCCGCTGAACTTGACCCGCCGCGGAGGCGCCGGAACCCTGCCGAACGCGCCGTCGCCGATCTCACCACGGTGCTCCGCCTGCACCCCCGACCGCTCCCTCAACGATCCCTTTGACGCCCTTCAACCCGCGCGCTACTCCAACGAAGACGCGATCGAGGAGGTCGGCAATGGATTTCGCACTCTCCGAGGAAAGCAGCGCCATCTTCGACATGGCCCGCAACATCGGCCAAGCCGAAATTGCCCCCCATGCCCGCACCTGGGAAGCCGACGGAACGATCCCCCGTGACCTCTGGCCCAAGCTGGCGGAACTGGGTTTCGGCGGCCTCTACGTGTCCGAGGAAAGCGGCGGAGCGGGCTTGACCCGCCTGGACGCGACGCTGATCTTCGAGGCCCTCTCCATGGCCTGCCCCTCGGTGGCCGCCTTCTTGTCGATCCACAACATGTGCGCCAAGATGATCGACGGCTTCGGCTCGGATGGCCTAAAAGCCCGTTACTTGCCGAAGGCGCTGACCTGCGAAACCTTCTTCTCTTACTGCCTGACCGAACCAGGCTCCGGCTCCGACGCCGCCGCCCTCAAAACCAAGGCCGTCAAGACAAACGAGCACTACCGCCTGACGGGCACCAAAGCCTTCATCTCCGGCGGCGGCTATTCCGACGCCTATATCGTCATGGCCCGCACCGGCGAGCCGGGCCCGCGCGGCATCTCCGCTCTGGTGGTCGACGACGGCACAGATGGCCTCAGCTTCGGCGGTCTCGAAGACAAGATGGGCTGGCGCTCCCAACCCACGCGGCAGGTGCAATTCGACGATTGCCCCACACCCCTGGCCAACCTGCTGGGCGAAGAAGGCAAAGGTTTCCGCTACGCCATGGCGGGCCTGGACGGCGGCCGCCTCAACATCGCCGCCTGTTCCCTGGGCGCCGCCCAACAAGCCCTCGACCAGACCGTCGCCTATGTTCGGGAGCGGAAGGCGTTCGGCCAAAGCCTCGCCGATTTCCAAAACACCCAGTTCCGCCTGGCCGAAATGGAAATCGACCTCCAAGCCGCCCGCACCTTCCTGCGCCAAGCCGCCTGGAAACTGGACCAGAGCGCCCCCGACGCCACCAAGTTCTGCGCCATGGCCAAGAAGCTGGTCACCGAGGCGGGCTCGCGCGTGGTGGACCAGTGCCTGCAACTCCATGGCGGCTACGGCTATCTGGGCGATTACGGGATCGAGAAGCTCAGCCGCGACCTCCGCGTCCACCAAATCCTAGAAGGCACCAACGAGATCATGCGCCTGATCGTGGCGCGGGACATGCTGGCGGCGTGACCCGAGCATACGAAGGCAATTCCCTTTCTTGATATCTTCTCGGTTAGCCAGTGCGGATGCCAGCAATGATCCCCACTGATCACTAAGACATTCGCACCGGGTGCGGAGAGCCCGCAAACATCAGAGCCGCCCAGCCGTTGCTAGCTTTGCGCCCCGCCACAAGAAACGCAATGGTCGTTGACGAGACATTGCGCAACATCTAGAAGAGCGAGTGTGCCGTAGTGCCGGAATTGGTAGACGGAGCCGCCTTCCAAGCGGATGTCCTTGCGGGCGTGTGGGTTCGAATCCCATCTGCGGCACCACTTTTCGCTTGTTTCGGAGGAAAAAATGGCAAGCAGGAAAACAGAAGAAATGAAGCAACGCCTTCTTGAAGAACGCGACTCGCTTCTGCGTCAACGAGATGCGCTAGACAACGAGATTAAAGGCATCGAGCGTGCTATTCAGCTTATCGCTGATGACTCGATGTCGTCCCCAGAACAAGGTAAGCGCGTTCAGATAAAATCCATAGTGTTGGATTTGCTCGAACAGGTTGGCACAACTGGTCTTGATGCTGCAGGCGCGGTTCGCCTCGCCAACGAGCGCGGGGTGACGTTGAAACAGAATTCAGTGTCATCCTTGCTGTCACGGCTAAAGGCAGATGGAGCTGTGACTTATGATGGTAGTCAATATCGACTTGGAAAGTACTCTCGCCGAGACGGCCAGGATGATGATCCCTTCTCGTTACACGTCATAAAACCAGCATAAACGCACAAAGGCCCCTTTCGGGGCCTTTGGCTTGTGAGAGGCTTCCAACACTCTCACTAAACGGAATAAACGTCCTTGCGGGCATCGCTTGTTCCAACACTTAGCTAGTAGCTTTGACAGCCGGCCTCCATGTTTTTCGGACGCAGCTATGCAACATATGTTGCATTGCGTTGCGTTCTAGCAAGTACGCTCCATCAGTTCCTAATCCAGCTCCATACGCGCGCGTCTTTGGAAAATCTTTGTTTGTTCTAGAAATGTAGGTGTTACGGGTACATAGGCGTAGAGCGATACGCACATTGGTAGTCGTTTCTTCCTTGCCGCAATCCTAAGTCACCAGGCGAGACACTGTGGCTGAAGCCTTGGTGTCCTTGCATGTTGGAGATCTGAGGTGTGCATCGACAATAGCTTTATCGCACCACACTATCTGCATATCAGTTACAACTTACCACGAAGACGAACAACAGTTTGAGCACGGACATCCACATCCGCAAAGAAGGCCGCGCCGGGCGCATCACCCTGAACCGGCCCGACGCGCTGAACGCCCTGACCTGGGACATGTGTCTCGCCATCGAGCGGGCCCTCGACACCTGGCGCGACGACGATGACATCCACCTCCTCCTGATCGACGGCGCGCCGGGCCGGGCCTTCTGCGCTGGCGGCGACATCGCCGAGATGCACGCCGCTGGGACGCGCGGCGACTACGCCTACGGCCAGCGTTTCTGGGCCGACGAATACCGGATGAACGCCAAGCTCTTCCGCTTCCCCAAGCCCGTCGTCACCTTCCTGCACGGCTTCACCATGGGCGGCGGCGTGGGCGTCGGCTGCCACGCGAGCCACCGCATCACCGACAACACGTCCCGCATCGCCATGCCCGAATGCGGCATCGGCCTCGTGCCGGATGTGGGCGGCACGCTGATCCTGGCCCGCGCGCCCGGTCGCCTGGGCGAGTTCCTGGGCACGACCGGCCACCGCATGGGGCCGGGCGACGCCATCCATACGGGCTTCGCGGATTACTACATCCCCGACGGCTGGGACACGCTCAAAGCCGAACTCTGCGCCACCGGCGACCCCGCCGCCGTCGACTCCGCCGCGACACCGGCGCCCGAGACCACCCTAGATCAAGCCCAAATCGACCGGGACTTCGCTGGCGAAACCCTTGCCGACATCTGGCGCATCCTCCCGGGTGGCGATGCTCGCGACGCCATCGCCCGCAATGCCCCTCTCTCGATGGCTTGCGCCATAGAGATGCTGCACCGCCTGGGCGACGACCCCACCATCGAGCAAGCCCTCCAGATGGAATACCGCTTCACCTACCGCGCCCTGGAACAGGCCGACTTCGTCGAGGGCATCCGCGCCCAGATCATCGACAAGGACCGCTCTCCCCGCTGGAAACACCAAAGCCCCGACGCCGTCCCGCGCCTGGACGTGTCGACCATGCTCCGCCCCTTGCCACCCGGCACTCTGATTCTAGAGGATAACCCATGAACATCGCCTTCATCGGCCTCGGCAATATGGGGGCCCCCATGGCTCGCAACCTCATTGCCGCGGGCCACGACGTCACCGGCTACGACACGGCCGTCACGCCCGATGGCATCCCCATGGCCGCCGCCGCCCCGGATGCCGCCAGAACCGCCGATATCGCGATCACCATGCTTCCGAACGGCGCCATCCTCCGCGCGGTCGCTGACCAGATCCTCCCCACCCTCCCGCGAGGCGCCATTCTCCTGGACTGCTCCACAATCGACGTCGATAGCGCCCGCGCCGTCGCCGCCCAAGCCGCCAACCATCACGTCCAAACCCTCGACGCCCCCGTCTCGGGCGGCATCAGCGGCGCCCAGGCCGGGACCCTCACCTTCATGGTCGGCGGCCCCGCAGACGCCCTCGCGAGAGCCCGCCCCCTGCTCGACGTCATGGGCGGCCGGACTGTCCATTGCGGCCCCGCCGGCAACGGCCAGGCGGCGAAAATCTGTAACAACATGATCCTGGGCGCCACCATGGTCGCCACCTGCGAGGCCTTCGCGCTGGCCGACAAGCTCGGCCTCGACCGGCAAGCCATGTTCGACGTGGTTTCCACCTCGTCCGGCCAAAGCTGGTCCATGACCACCTATTGTCCGGCCCCCGGCATCGGCCCCACGAGCCCCGCCGACAATGACTACCAGCCGGGCTTCGCTGCTGACCTGATGCTTAAAGACCTCCGCCTGTCTCAAGACGCCGCCCAAGCCGCCAACGCCGCCACCCCCATGGGCGCCGCCGCCACTGCTGAATACGCAGACTTCGTGGAAAACGAGGATGGGAAAGGCCGAGACTTCTCTGCCATGCTCCCGCGCCTGGCAGTCAAGGCGCGGTAGGGCGCGGCGCCGGCCCAATCTCCCGGGCTGGAAGATGAGGGCGAAGAGCCAATCCTACGGGGCGATCTGAGTTAAATGGCGCGGTTGACGGGGCTCGAACCCGCGACCCCCGGCGTGACAGGCCGGTACTCTAACCAACTGAGCTACAACCGCGCGTGGCGTGCGGCATAGCCCTAGCGGCCGGAGGGGTCAATGGGGTTTTGCTCATCCGCGCTGATCGTTTGGGGCGTCATTCTTGGGCTTGACCTGAGACCCTGAAACCGCCCGGCCTTAGGCGATCCAGTTCTCAAGGTGCAGAGCGAGTTGCTCGGGATCAGCCGGGGCTGCTTGTCCTATGAGCCACGCCCTGTCAGCGACGACGACCTCAAGCTGATGCGTCATACGGATAAGTGGCACGTGGGGTATCTCCTGGGGTGGAACCGGATGATGGAGGACAATTTGTGCCAGGAAGGCTTCACCGCTGGGCAGCTGCAGGTCACCATCCTGATGAGGACCATGGGAACCGAAACCTGATATACACAGGCCCAGCACGCCGAAACCGGTGCCAGGCCAGGAGGTGTGTCCCGGTCTTTTCAGCAAGATTGCAGTGACCGGCTTGAACAAGGTCTCGGCCATAGACATCGCCCATGGCTAATGGGTCCGTCTGTTTCATTGCCGTTTTGGACTGGTTGAGCCTTAAAGTCCTGGCTTGACGGTTGTCCATGGCACTGGAAACAGGGCCGCGCATCGAAACCTTGGAAAAAGAGACGCGCCGCTACGGCAAGCCAGATATGATGAACATGGATCAGGGAAACCGGGTCGGTCTCACCGGTCATCGCAACGCTTCGATGATGGAGGTTGCGACGGCGAGGCGGAAGCGTGGTTCAGACAGGGCCATGAGGGCGCCGATACGGTCGCCGGGACGGGCGAACCCCCGAACAGGTCTACCTCATCCCATCCCAGCGAATCCGAGTCGCGGCATAACCGAGCCGGAAATCCACCTGCCAAACCGCTCGAAACTGTCCAAGGAACCGAATGACTTCTCTTGATCGGTCTCGCGCTGCGGGCGAAGGACCTTCGTTCAGCGCGTGGGCTGCCTGCAAACCCGACCCCGTCTATAGGCTTCTGGCCGCCATGTCGTATGCACGCGCCACGATGGCAAGGCAGTCTTCGGTCAGGGAGAGGCTGGGATATGTCTTGCCCGGTGACTTGAGCACGCCATTCATGCGCAGGGCGCCGTCCAGCGCCAATGCAGCCGCCTTGTCGGCCGCCGCGACGTCGCGGTAGTCGCGCGGACCGGGCCGTTGGTGAACACGAACTCGACGAGCGTCTCGTCGCCGACGACGCGGAACGGGCAGCCGACCGCCTCCACGACCCCCCGCGCGATGGATTGCAGGCGCGTGCCGTTCGCCCGCAGTTGCTCGTACTGCCCACTGCGGCCCAGATAGGTCTTGTCCCGGCGGGTTGACCGCGCAAGGTGTCATCCGCCTGATCGACCCCCCGAACACACCCCGAGACCTGGTTGCGTTTTTTGAGAACCTTGGATCCCCTGATGTTCACGGATGGCGAGGTGGCTGTGCCCGACCATCCCGATCTGAATGTCGTGACCAATATCGGCCGAAGCCGCCCGCCCCGCAGCGTATTCCACTGCGACACCAGCTATGTCGCGCGGCCGCCCTCGTTTTCCGCGCTCTTTGCGGTGGAGGTTCCGGAACAGGGCGGCGCGACGCTGTTTATGGATCAATATGCGGCGTTCGCCAGCCTTCAGGCCGATCTTCACCGGGACTTGATCGGCGCCAAGCTCCTGCATGGCCCAAGGGACGTCCCGGAAACCGACGCGATCTGGCATCCTGTGGTGCGTCGCCATCCAGTGACCGATTGCCCGGCTCTCTTCCTGACGGCGCTGGCCCGCTGCCAACGCCTTGTCCTCGCCGACGGATCGGATCGAACAGATTTGCTACCAACGCTCTACGAGCACTCTATTCACCAGCAGGCGCCCCGTCGCCATCTCTGGCGTGCGGGGGACGTGGTGATTTGGGACAATCGCTGCACGCTTCATGCGGCGGATTATAGCGACGTCTTCGGGAACCGCACGCCGTATCGCGGGATGGTTCAGGGCGAAGTGCCCGAGATGGCGCGGCTGGCCGGATAACGCGCGTTCGGCCATCGCTCGGTCGACCCGGGGACCGGCCGAGCTACCGATTTCATACTATTCCGCGGCATGGGCTGTCTTTCGGCGAGGGAAGGGCGACACCCGCTTGCGGGTGGTGCGGATCGGGTCGGGTTGGGGTGCCGCCTTCTCTTTCGCCGCGCGCTTGTCGGCCCTGCGCTCGCGGCGGAGATAGGTCTGATAGAAGACGGGCACGCCGACCAGCGTTAGGATCGTTGCAAAGCCCAGGCCCGCCATGATGGTCACGGCCATTGCCGCGAAGAAGGCATCAAACAGCAAGGGCGCCATGCCCAGGATCGTCGTGCCCGCCGCCAGGACCACGGGGCGCAGGCGGCTGACCGAGGCGGTGACGATGGCGTCCGATTGCGGCAACCCCTGGGCTTTCTGGTCGTCGATCTCCTCGACCAGGACGATGGCGTTCTTGATGAGCATGCCCGACAGCGACAGAAGGCCGAGCAGCGCCGTGAAGCTGAACGCCTGGCCCGAGAACAGGAGGCCCAGGGACACGCCGTTCACCGCCATGGGGACGATGGTCCAGATGACGGCCGTCTGTCGCAGTTTACCGAACAACAGAATGGTGATCAGCAGCATGATCCCGAAGCTGAGCGGCATCTGTTTTCCCAAGGACGCCTGTGCCTCGCCGGCGCTTTCGAACTCGCCGCCCCATTCCAACGCGTAGCCCGGCGGCAGCTCGATGGCTTCGATCAAGGGTCGGACCTGGGCGAAGGCGGTGGGTGGGGTCACGTCGGCGATTGTAAAGGCCTGCACGCTGACCGTGGGCACGCGGTTGCGGCGTTCGATCAACGTGTCGCGGGCGAGGACGGTGAAGCCGTCGACCACCTGGCCCAGGGGCAGGAAATCCTGCAAGGCGGGCGACCAGACCAGGCGGTCGCGCAGGTCGCCATCCGCGACCTCGTCGCGCGGCGTGCGCAGGATGATCGGGATCAGCCGGTCCCGTTCGCGGTAGCTGCCCGCGGGCACGCCGTCGGTGGCCAGCGCGATCGTCGTCGCCACGTCTTGGCGCGTGATGCCAACGGCCTGCGCCCGGTCTTCGGCCAAGACGGGCCGGGTGACGAATTCCCGCTCGCGCCAGTCGATCCGTTCGGTGTGCAAAAGCGAGGTGGAGGTTTCCAGGACCGCCTTCGCTTCCTCGGCAAGCGCGCGCAGCACATCCGGATCCGGCCCGGTGAAGCGCGCCTCGATATCGGCGGTGACCGGCGGGCCGTAGATGATCAGCTCGGACCGGATCTCGGCCCAGGGCACGGCGTCGGCGGCGAAGCTGTCCAGATCCGCGCGCAGCGCCGGGATGGCATCGAAGCTTTCGGCCCGGATGACCAATTGGCCCTTCGACGGGTCGCGGTCCGTGGGGTTGTAGGTCAGAATGAACCGCGTGAAGGCCTGCCCGATGGAGGCCGAGACCGACACCACGTCGTCCCGTTCGGCCAGCCAGTCCTCGATGACGGCCAAGTCGCGCGACGTCTCATGGATCGACGACCCTTGGGCCGCCTTGTAGTTCAGGTAGAAAATCGGCGTGTTCGCCGGCGGGAAGAATTGCTGTTTCACCAAGCCCATCGCGCCGAAGCCCACGACCGTGATCCCGATCAGCGCGACGATCACCAGCCAGCGCAGCTTCAGCGCCCAGCCGACGAACCAGCCATAGGCTCGGAAGCCCAAGCCGCCATAGACGTCATCCTCCACGCCCTCGGCCGCCGTGCGGAACACGTAGGAGGCCAGCAACGGCGTCACCGTGACGGCGATGATCCAGGACAGCGTTAGCGAAATGGCAATGACGGCGAACAACGTGAATAGGAACTCGCCCGACGCATCCGGGCTGAGGCCGATGCCCGCGAACGCCATGATCCCGATGATCGTCGCGCCCAGAAGGGGGATTTGTACCTTGCCCGCAACTTCCGCGGCGGCGTCGATGGCCGTCCGGCCCCGGCGCATGGCGGTCTGCATGCCTTCGGCCACGACGATGGCGTTGTCGACCAACATGCCCATGGCGATGATCAACGCGCCCAGCGAGATACGTTCCACTTTCACGTCCCAAAGGAACATGAAGAAGAATGTGGCCGTCACCGTCAAAAACAGCGAGCCGCCCACGACCAAGGCCGCGCGCCAACCCATGAACAGCGCCAGGACCGCGATGACCACGCCCACCGAAATCGCCAGGGATTCGATGAAGCCGGCATTGGCCTCGTCCACCACGCGGTGCTGTTCGTAGATCGGGTGCAACTCGACCCCCAGCGGCAAGATCGGCGCGACCTCCGCCAGCCGCGCCTCGACGGCCTGGTCCACGGCGACGATGTTGCGACTCTGCAAGCCCGCGATGCCCAGCGTGAAGGCGGGCATGCCGTCATGGCGCATGATCTGGCTCGGATCCTCGACCCGGTCGCGACGGATTTCGGCGATGTCCAGCAGGTTGATAACGCCGCCCTCGGTGCCCAGCGACAGCCCGGCAATCTCGCCCACGCTGTCGTCCCCCGACGGCGCCTCGATGGACAAGTTGCGGTCACCCGACGGTGCGGTGCCGGTCGGCACCACGGCATCGGCGCCGGAGATGCTCTGGATGATGCGATTGGGATCCAGCCCCAGATTGCCCAAGATCGTACTGTCTGGCTCGATATAGATCGCCTCTTCGGGCAGGCCGCGCAATTCGGCATTGGCGACGCCGTCCACCGCCAGGACTTCGCGCCGCAGATAGGTGGCGATCTCCCAGATCTCGCCATCCGAATAACCCTCGGCGGTGACGGCATAGAGGATGCCGAACACGTCGCCGAAATCATCGTTCACGATGGATGTCTCCGCCCCCTCGGGCAGCGCGGCCTGCGCATCGGCGACGCGGTCGCGCAGGTCGTCCCAAATCTGCGGCAGGTCGCCGCCGTCGAACTGGTCGCGCATCTCGACCTCGATGACCGACAGGCCGGGCGAGTTGCGCGACGTGATGGTCTTGACCTCATCCATGCGTTGGATTTCGGCCTCCAGCTTTTCGGACACCTCGGTGGCCACGTCGGATGCAGCCGCGCCGGGATAGGCGGTGATGACCAGCGCCGATTTCAGGGTGAAGGTCGGGTCTTCCAGCTTGCCGACGAAGGTATAGCCGAATACCCCGCCCAGCAGGCAGAACAGCATGAATAGCCAAGTATAAAGCGGGCGCTCGATGGCGGTGCGGGCGATCTGCATGGGCTTATTCCTGAACCGAGAGGCCGCGATACGGGCGCACCACGTCCCCGTCCGACAGCAGATGACCGCCCACCGCCACGACCAGTGTGCCGTCGGGCAAGCCATCGACGACCAGATCGGTGCCGGATGTGGACCGCACTTGAACAGTCACGGCCCGCACGATGCCCCGGTCTTCGTCACTCGGCTCATAGATCACGACCGACGCACTGCGATCGGCGCCGGATTGGATGGCGGTCGCCGGCAAAGTGATGCCGTCTGGCCCGCCGGTCTGCACGACCGCACGCACCGTCATGGACGACCCGGGGATCAGCGTGTCGATCTCCAACGCTGGCAGGCGCAGCGACACCCGAAACGTCTGCCCGACCGTGCCGGTCTGCGCGTCGAACTCCACCAGGTCCAGCGGGATCGGATCGACGACCTGCGGCAGGACACCTTCGAAGGCGATTCCCCCGGTGCCCGCCAGTTGAAACAGACGCTCGGGCACGTCGATCTCGACCCGGACCTCGGACATGTCGTGCAACCGCAAGATCGGCTCGCCCGGCTCGACGTTCGAGAATTGCGCGGCCAATCGCGAGGCAACCAGGGCGTCGAAGGGCGCATAGAGCGTCGCATCCGCTTGCGCGGCGAGGGCGTCGCGCAACGCGACATCCGCCAAGTCGCGGGCGGTGACGGCATCTTCGGCCTGGACCTCGGAGCCGACGTTGTTTTCCATCAGGCGGTTCGCCCGGGCCACGGCGCGTTCGGCCTGGGCCAGGGCCAACGCCGCCTGCTCGACCGCCCGGTCGAACGAGCCCGGCTCCAACCGGGCCACCAAATCGCCCGAGGTGATGCGGGTGCCTTCGATCACCGGAAACTCGGTCAACCGCCCGCCCACCTCGAAGCTCAGGTCCACCGTCTCGCGCGCCGCGATGCGGCCGAAGAAGCTGCGCGTGGGGACGTCTTGCATCGCCCCCGCCTCGACCAGCTTCACCGACGGGATCGACACCGGCTGGCCCGACGGCGACAGGTCGACGACCTTCGCCTCTTGTGCGAAAGCTGGAAAAGACAGGCACGCCAGGGCGCACAGAGTTCTTGAGATGATGGTCATTCTTGAATCCCGAAGAGAAACTACCATTATCGACCTACCGGCCGGTAGGGAACATGGGGTGAGCGATGACGAAGGCAAGTCTTGTGATTGAAGCGGACCCGACGAGGCACGACAGGCGCGACGAAATCGCCCTGCGCGCAGCCGCGTTATTCCGCGAAAAAGGCTATGCCGGGACCTCCATGGCCGACGTCGCCAAGGCGGTCAGCATCCAAAAGCCGTCGCTCTACCACCACTTCGCCTCCAAGGAGGCACTGTTCGTTGCGGCCATGACCACCGACCTGGCGGAAATCCCGGGGCGGTTGGCGGCCCTCAGGCACGATGCCAGCCTGTCCCACGAAGATCGCCTGCGCCGCGGGATCGAAATCGTCTATAGCGGCATCGTCGAGTCCTCGGCCGGGCAAATGGCCCCCGTTGTCGCCGAAACCGCCCGCAAGATCCCCGAAGTCGCCCAGGGCTTCTACGACAGCTTCATCGACCAACTTAGCGACGCCATGATCGACATCGTCCGCGACGGCCAGGACGCGGGCGTCTTCGGCCCCCTCGACCCGGTCACCTGCTACCACCTGATTTTCGGCCCGCCGGTCAACATTGCGATCTCCCGCTCCATGTTCGGAGGGATCGACCGCGCACAACACAGATTGGATGCATCGGTCGCCTGCAAAGGCCAACAGGACGCGCTGTTGAAGATCCTTCGGCCCGCGTGAGCGTCACGTTCTTATCGGCAAGCAAAGAGCGCATGACTCCCTCAATGAGGCCACGAACCTCCAGATTCGCGCGTTTTGGGGCCGAACCCGGCGGGCAACGACGATCCCCAAGGCGCTTCGCGAAGGCCCGAGCATCAGCCTTTCGCGAAACGTGTTATTCTTCTGGTTTTCGGGCTTCGGCGATGGTCAAATTTTTGCGATTGTTAGACGAGGGCTGTCTCTGCTTCGTTCATGACGGCGGCCACGCGCCGGTCCAGGGCGTGTTCGACGGCGCAGCGGGGGACGGCGGCCTCGGCTTCGGGGGCGAGACGCTCGTCGAGGGCGAGATAGACGTCTGCCAGTGTTATCCCGTCAGGGGCCCGCGCGAGGCGTCAGCCTCCGGCGTGGTCCTTTTCGCCACCAGCAGCCCCGCGGCCGGTAGGCGCCCCAGCACGCGGCGCATCACGACGGGGTTGGTGCCCGCGTGGGCTGCCGCGATCTCTGCCGAGATGCGCATTCGGTCCGGGCCGCCCGCCATATGGCCCAGCGAATGCAAGGCGAGGGACAATCGGCTGTTGCGCTTCATCCGGGCCTCCTGCGGATCAGGTAACAACCACAGTTGCACATTTCGAGTAACTGCTCTAGTTCCTTGATCCGAGCATCGGGAGACCGGCCATGCGCGACGTCGTCATCATCGGGGGTGCATTTGCCGGTTTGACGGCCGCGTTCCGGCCTGGCCAGGCAATCAGACCCTTTCTGATCTTCAGTGGCCCAACCGCGGCGGATCTGCCGCGTCCATGCCGCCTTGGCCCTTGCTTGGCCCGCCCTCTTACCGCGGGGTCCGACCCGGCCCAGTCAGGCCGGGGCGAGGCGGGTGAAGCCGCCCCGGCCCCGGATCACCTGAACCCGTTGCCCGCGGAAAAAGCCCGGCTCTTGCTGGACCACGGCGATGGTTTGACCGCTGTCGAGCTGGATCGTCCATTGCGTCGATTGCTGGCGCGACAGGCGGGTGCCGGCTTCGCCGCCCAAGGTGGCGCCGATCAGGCCACCGATGATGGTCGCGGCGACCTGTCCGCTGCCATCGCCGATCTGATCGCCGATCGCGACCCCGGCCGCAGCGCCGCCGATGGTGCCCAGGGTTTCTGCGGTCGGGTTCGTCCCCTGGACCATAATCGGCGAGAGACCGACGACCGTGCCGAAATCGACCTTCTGGACGACCTGCGATTGGCTGACGTCGACGAGTGTCCCGCTTTGCGGGCTTCCCACGGCGCACGCGGCGAGCGGCAGGACGAGCAGGAACGCCGCGCGGGCACTCCAACGGCGGATGGTCGACATTCGGTTCACCTCCTCGGCCAGATTGTCCCGTCTTATGACGGGGTCAGGATCATCCTCTGCTCTCTGACCCGACCCGGCAAGGGCCGGGTGATAACGTCGCCGCGATCTTTGGCGCGGCGCCCTCCGCCTTCCCGTGCCGCATGACCGGCGCGCGGCTGCCTTTGACACTGCTGACGGGCTTCTTGGGTGCCGGGAAAACGACGCTTCTCAACGCGGTTCTGTCGGGTGCGGGCCGAGGGCGCATTGCTGTGATTGTCAACGAGTTCGGCGCGGCGGGGCTCGACCACGACCTGATCGAAGCGGCGGACGAGGAGGTGGTGCTGATGCAATCGGGCTGCCTCTGCTGCTCGGTGCGCGGCGATCTCGCGCGGACGATCTCGGACCTGATCGCGCGGCGGGATGCAGGCGGCCTGACCTTCGAGCGGGTCGTCATCGAGACGACGGGCCTGGCCGATCCGGGCCCGATCCTCCAGACGCTCCGGGTCGATCCAATCCTCGCGCAGTCGACACAGCTGGACGGCGTCGTCTGTGTGGCCGATGCCGCAAACGGACCCGCCACCCTGGACGCGCAGTTCGAGGCCGTCTCACAGGCGGCCATGGCCGACCTGATCGTGCTCAGCAAGGCCGACCTCGTACCAGCGTCTCAGACGCAGGCTTTCGAGGCGCGTCTGAGGTCGATCAATCCGGGCGCGCGCATCCTCCGCGCGGATCGGGGAACCGGCGTGGCGGGTCAGCTTTGGGGTCTGAGCGGGCATCGTGTTGGCGTAACACCCGCGAATGTCCTGGCCTGGACGACAGGGCCGGACGCGGCGCCCGATCCTCTAGCTAACCTTTCTGGATTTGCATCGTCCGATTCCGCACCGGCACCTGTCTCGCCTCACGACGCTCGCATCGGCACCGCGTCCATCGTGCTCGACGATCCCATCCCGGACAGGGTCTTCGACATATGGCTCGACACCCTGATCGCGCTGCGCGGGCCCGACATCCTTCGGGTCAAGGGCATCGTCTTCCTGGAAGACATGGACGTGCCCTTCGTCTTCCACGGCGTGCAACACGTCTTCGACCCGCCCGTCCCGCTGCCCGGCTGGCCGGGCGGCGACCGCCGCTCCCGGATCGTGGTGATCGCCCGCGATCTCACGCGGTCTGAACTTCAACGAAGCCTCGACATGTTGCGGGCGCGCCTGTCGCCACGAGAGGCGGAAAACCTTCAGAAAGAGACTTCCTGATGACCGACCATTGTTTGCCCGTCACTGTTTTGTCTGGTTTTTTGGGGGCGGGGAAGACGACGCTTTTGAACCGTGTGTTGAACAACCGCGAAGGACGGCGGGTCGCGGTGATCGTCAACGACATGTCCGAGGTGAATATCGACGCCGATCTGG
>JBCDCW010000036.1:0-19352 GCA_039180995.1 Pseudomonadota bacterium | reverse complement strand
GCACAACTTCGTCTTCCGGAAGGGCGATCTGTTCTACCACGCCAAGGGCGCGACGCCCGTGGACGTGGAGATGCTGCCCGACACGTCGGGCGTGCAGATCGTGCCGCTGAACATGGCCGAGCCGGTGCTGCTGATCCGGGGCGCGGTGACCGACCGCAACCTGGGCTTCGCACCCCATGGGGCCGGGCGGAATTATTCCCGATCGGCGCATAAGCGCGCCATGGCGGGCGAGACCGAGCAGGCGATCTTCGATCGCGAGACCGATGGCCTCGATGTGCGGTTCTACAGCCCGCATATCGACATCTCGGAGCTGCCCTCGGCCTACAAACCGGCCGCCACGGTGCGGGCGCAGATGGCACAATTCGATCTGGCCGACGTGGTCGACGAGATCGAGCCCCATGGCTGCATCATGGCCGGCGACTGGGAACGGACGGCGCCGTGGCGCCTGAAGGCCCAGGCCAAGCATGCCGCGAAGGCAGCGGCGACGTGAGCGTCGCCGTCCTCCCTTTCGCGGCCTTCGCGCTCAGCCAGGTCGGCACGCCCGGTCCGGCGAACATGGCGCTGATGGCGACGGGGGCGCGGTTCGGTCTTCGGGCCGCGCTGCCCTTCGTCGCGGGGGTCGCCTTGGGCAAGCAGCTGATCATCTGGCCCATCGGCTTCGGTCTGATGGAGCTGGCCGAGCGGGCGCCGATCATCTTCGAGGCCCTGAAATGGGCGTCGGCGGCGTATATCACCTGGCTCGCCTGGAAGGTCGCAAACATGCGGCTGGGCGAGGGGACGGCCGAGGCCGCGCCGGGCTTCCTGGCCGGTCTCATCGTCCATCCGCTGAACCCCAAGGCCTGGGCCATGATCACCGGCGGCTTCACCGCCTTCACCGCGCCGGGCGCCCCCGCCTTGCAAGCGACCGCGACCATCGCGGCGGTCCTGCTCATCTGCCAAATCGTGCTGCACCCGCTCTGGACCTGGGGCGGCAGCCTGATGGCGCGTCACCTTCGCGGCACCGCCGCGGAACGTTATCTCATGTGGACTTTGGCTGCGCTAACGGTGGCCAGCGTCCTGTTCGTGCTGTTCGGAGGAGGACCGACATGACACCGCAAAGGGCTCCGGTCCGGTTGGACTATGTGGGCAATAATGACCAAGCCGTCGTGCGGACGGATCGGCTGACCCTGCGCCCGGTGCGGCGCGACGATATGGGGCTGATCGAGCTTTACGCCTCCGACAAGCGCGTGGCCGAGATGACGGCGACGTTGCCCCATCCGCTGCCGCCTGGGGCGACGGATGGCTTCGTGACGCGCTGTTTGGCAGGCGAGGGCGATGAGGTTGTCTGGGTCATGGATGCCACGGCGGCGGGGTTGGACCCGCTGGTTGGGCTGATCTCGCTGGAGAAGATGGATCGCAACCAGGCCGAGATCGGCTATTGGGTTGGGCCGGTCGTGTGGAACACGGGTCTTGCGACCGAGGCGTTGCGCGCCTTGATGGAGGCCAATCCGCTGGGCAATGCCCAGATCTTCGGGAAGGTGTTCCAGGACAACCCGGCCTCGGCCCGAGTGCTGACCAATGCGGGCTTCGATTATATCGGTGACGCGGAAGCGTTTTGCGTGGCGCGGGGAGCCGTTCTGCCGCAATGGACCTATGTCCGACAGATGGGTTGAGGCCGGGCGGGGTGGGGCGTAAGGGCGCAGCATGAAATTTCTCGATCTTGCCAAGGTTTACATCCGTTCGGGCGGCGGCGGGAACGGCGCGGTGTCGTTCCGGCGCGAGAAGTATATCGAGTTCGGTGGCCCCGACGGCGGCAGTGGCGGGTGCGGCGGCGATGTGGTGGTCGAGGCCGTGGACGGGCTGAACACCCTGATCGATCTCCGGTATCAGCAACACTTCTTCGCCAAGTCGGGGCAGGGCGGGATGGGACGCCAGCGGACGGGCAAGGATGGTGACGATATCGTGCTGCGCGTGCCCGTTGGGACCGAGATCCTGGACGAGGATCAAGAGACGGTGATCGCCGACATGACCGAGCTTGGGCAGCGGATCGTGCTGGCCAAGGGCGGCAATGGCGGCTTCGGGAACCAGCATTTCAAGTCGGCGACGAACCAGGCGCCCCGACGCGCCAATCCGGGCCAGCCGGGGGTGGAGCGGACGATCTGGCTGCGCCTGAAGCTGATTGCGGATGTCGGCCTGCTCGGGCTGCCGAACGCGGGCAAGTCGACATTTTTGGCGGCCACGTCCAATGCCCGGCCAAAGATCGCGGATTATCCGTTCACGACGCTGGTTCCGAACCTGGGCGTCGTGGGCGTCGATGGGGCCGAATTCGTGGTGGCTGATATCCCGGGCCTCATCGAAGGCGCGCATGAGGGGCGGGGCATCGGAGATCGCTTCCTGGGCCATGTGGAACGCTCGGGCGCGCTGCTCCATTTGGTGGATGCGACCGGCGGAGATGTTGAGGCGGATTATCAGACGATTATCACCGAGCTTCAGGAATATGGCGGCGGCCTGGTCGCCAAACCCCGGCTGACCGTCTTGAACAAGATCGACGCCATCCCGGAGGATAAGTGGGAGCCATTGCGTATGGGCTTGGCCAAGATCGCCGGACAAGACGTGATGCTGATGTCAGGCGCCACCGGCCAGGGGGTGACGGAGGTCCTGCGCGAGCTTCGGCGCCTGATCGGCCGCGTCTCGGCCAAAGAAGCCCCGCAGGATGAAACGCCGTGGTCGCCCGTCTGACGGACACCCTGACCCCGCGCCTGTCGGATGCCAGGCGCGTGGTGGTGAAGATCGGCTCGACTTTGTTGGTCGATGGCGAAACCGGTCGTTTACGATCCGATTGGCTGTGCGGTTTGGCCGCCGATCTGGCCGACCTCCGCGCCCGAGGGACGGATGCGGTCGTCGTGTCTTCGGGGTCGATCGCACTGGGACGCAGGGCCTTGGGCTTGGACGCGCCGTTGAGCCTGGAGCAATCCCAGGCCGCTGCGGCGGTTGGCCAAATCCGGTTGGCGGCGGCCTACGAGGAGGCCTTGGCGCCGTTAAAGGCGGCCCAAGTCCTGCTAACGCTGGACGATAGCGAGGATCGACGGCGATACCTGAACATGCGCGCGACATTCGAGACGCTGCTGGGCATGGGCGTCGTGCCAATCGTGAACGAGAACGACACCATTGCCACGGACGAGATCCGCTTTGGTGACAACGACCGTTTGGCGGCGCAGGTGGCCGCCATGGCGGGCGCCGATATCTGCGTGCTGCTGTCGGACGTCGACGGTCTCTACACCGCAAATCCCGCCCTCGATGTTCAGGCGAAGCACCTGCCCGTCGTGACGGCCATCACAGACGAAATCGCCGCCATGGCGGGAGAAGGTGTTTCGGGGCTGTCAAAGGGTGGAATGGTAACAAAAGTCATGGCGGCGCGCACGGCGACAGAAGCGGGGTGCGCCTTGATCATCACCAAAGGCACCGCTCGGCCGCTGGGCGCTTTGCGCGATGGCGCACGGGCGACGTGGTTCCTGCCCCAGGCTGACCCGCGGACGGCGCGAAAGCGGTGGATCGCGTCTATGAAGCCGCGCGGGACCGTGGCCGTAGATGCCGGCGCGGCAAGGGCCCTTGTCGACGGCCGGTCGCTGCTGCCCGCTGGCGTGACCTTCGTGGGTGGTTCGTTCGGCCGGGGCGATCCGGTGACCATCGAGGGCCCTGACGGCCGTGCCATGGGGCAGGGGCTGATCCGCTACACGGCGGATGAAGCTCGGCGGATCCGCGGATTGCGGTCCGGTGACATTGCGGGCGTGCTGGGATATCCCGGTCGTGCGGCGCTGATCCACAGGGATGATATGGCGATATGAAAGACATCACCGACGATATTCCCGCGATGATGCGTGAAATGGGCGCGGCTGCGCGCGCGGCCGCGGCCGAGTTGGCCTCGGCACCGGCGGCCCGGAAAGCTGATGCCCTGGACAAGGCGGCCGAAGCGTTATGGGCGACGCGGTCGGAGGTAATCGCCGCCAATACCGAAGACATGGTCTTCGGACGCGAGAAGGGCCTGACCGGGGCGATGACGGATCGCCTGCGCTTGGATGAGGGGCGTATCCGCGGAATCGTCGATAGCCTGCAGGCTATCGCGTCCCAGGACGATCCCGTCGGCCGGGTGCTGGCGGAGTGGGAGCAGCCCAATGGGCTGCATATCCAGCGCGTTGCAACGCCACTGGGCGTTGTCGGCGTCGTCTATGAAAGCCGTCCCAATGTGACGGCCGATGCCGGAGCGCTTTGTCTAAAAGCGGGGAACGCCGTGATCTTGCGTGGAGGCTCGGAGAGTTTTCATTCCTCCCGGGCGATCCATCGAGCCATGGTCGACGGGCTGCGGGCCGCCGGGCTGCCCGAGACCGCGATCCAGTTGGTCCCGACCAGGGATCGTGGGGCCGTCACCGAGATGTTGCGGGCGACGGATCACCTCGACGTCATCGTCCCGCGGGGGGGGAAGGGTTTGGTTGGTCTTGTCCAGCGCGAGGCGCGGGTCCCGGTATTCGCCCATCTAGAGGGTATCGTTCACATCTACCTGGATGCTTCGGTCGATCCGAAGATCGCCCGGGACGTGGTCCTGAACGCCAAGACACGGCGCACGGGGATTTGTGGCGCCGCCGAATGCCTGTTGATTCATCATGATGTCGCGACGGGCATCGGCCAGGAGGTGTTGGATATCTTGATGAATAATGGCGTCGAAGTGCGGGCCGGCGCGGGGTTATGCGGAACGATTGCAGCCCGGGAAGATGATTGGGGGACCGAGTTTCTTGACATGAAGATCGCCGCCAAAGTTGTTGAAAATGTTGATGGAGCGATCGAACATATCCGGCGATACGGGTCGGGTCACACGGATTGCATCTTGGCGCAGGACCCAGCGCCGGTGACCCGCTTTTTCGACCGGTTGGACAGCGCGATTCTGATGCACAATTCTTCGACGCAGTTTGCCGATGGTGGAGAATTCGGCATGGGCGCCGAGATCGGTATCGCCACAGGCAAGATGCATGCGCGTGGGCCAGTCGGCGCCGAGCAATTGTGCAGCTTCAAATACCTGGTACGATCAGATGGCGCGATCAGGCATTGAATGCGACCTTTGGCACGACCGACAGGCTCGGGTTCAGATTGATCAACTCGAACGAAAGGTCCGGTGCGACCGTCTCGATCTCCTTACGGATGATGGAGCTGTCGGGAAGATTGGAAGAGAAGGCGTAGTAGCGCCCTTGGAATTCTTCCGATGCCAGATGTCGGGCCATGTCGACCGCGTCAAAGTCCATCGCGACCAATGGGGACAGGACGGCCATGGTCGACCAAAGCCGATCCCGCGTTAGATCGGCGAAATTCGCCACAACCGCGGTGGGTCCCAGGGCCCCAAAAAGCAGCGACGGCAAGCTTTCCGTCTGGCCATCGGGCAGGCCAACGGCCAGGATCGCGTCCGGTCGCTTCGAAGGACCCGTCTGAGCGGAACCAATGGCCCTTGGGCTCTTGCTATGTTTGCCCATTGGGATCACCACCTGTGCCGATGTCGAAGATGTGTCCGTCCGCCCGGACGACTTTGGTGGCGGCACTATACCGTGAACACGCATGTTCTGGAAGAAAAACTTATTTTTTAACCGTTAGTTACGCTTAGGGAGACCAATGGAATACGACATTCCCGCCCTGGTTGCAGCCGCATTGGAGGCTTTGGACGAGCCCGCGATGCTGCTTGACGGCAATGGTCGCGTGCGAATTGCCAATGCCGCTGCGCGCGACAGACTGGGTGTCTGGGTGGTCGGACAAAGCTATGTCAGCGTTCTTCGGCAACCTGGATTGTTGGGGCCGGTCGAGGATGCGTTCTTCCATGGGACACCCGGAACGGCCCGTTTCAGCCATTCCTCGGGCGAGGTTGAAACGCTCTTCGACGTTAAGGTTTCGCCACTGGCACGCGCGGGGGATACGGGCCGCCCGCTCGTTCTGCTGGTGTTCAGAGACGTGTCCGAAAAGTCGGCAAGCGAATCAATGCGCCGGGACTTCGTTGCCAATGTCAGCCATGAACTTAAGACGCCATTGACGGCCGTGATCGGCTTCATCGAGACGCTCCGCGGGCCCGCTCTTGGCGATGCGACAGCTCAGGAACGGTTTCTGCGCCTGATGGACCAGGAAGCCCGCCGGATGTCCCGCTTGGTATCGGATCTTCTGTCCCTCAGTCGGCTTGAAGGTCAGTCTCGCCAGCGCCCGACGGGCCGGATCGACTTGATGGCCATCATCAGCGACGCGGTCGACGCTTTGCGGCCCGGCGCCGAAACCGAAGATGTCGACCTGAAGATCAGCGGACCGGATCGGGCCGCGGGGCCGGGGGATCACGACCAATTGGTGCAGGTCGTCGCAAATCTGGTCGAGAACGGGATAAAGTATGGCGCGAGACCGGGGCTCGTCACGTTGGACGTGACACCCGTCGCCCGCGAACCCGTCATCAAAGGACCGGCCTGGCGGCTGGTTGTCCGCGACAACGGGCCCGGGATCGAGCCGGAGCACATTCCCCGCCTGACCGAGCGCTTCTACCGCGTGGATACGGGCCGAAGCCGGGCCGAAGGTGGCACGGGTTTGGGATTGGCCATCGTGAAACACATCGTGAACCGCCATCGCGGCCGTCTTCGGATCGACAGCACTTTGGGGCAGGGGGCCGTGGTGACGATCTTGCTACCGGCGGAGACCGCCGCTGCGGCAGATGCACTGTCATAAAAGCGTTACTTAACCGTCACAAAAGTCCAGCACGGCGCTCCTAGGTGGGCCTCGATCGGGCGCCAGGGGGGCGTCCGTCTAACGCTCAAAAAATTCAGGAGCATTCCATGACCTTCACCAAGGCCACCGTCTCGGCGCTCGCCATTGCAGCCGTCTCGGCGACCGCGGCTTCGGCGCGCGACCAGGTTCAAGTTGCCGGCTCGTCGACCGTTCTGCCCTATGCTTCCATCGTGGCCGAAGCGTTCGGCGAGAACTTTGAATTCCCGACGCCCGTCGTCGAATCTGGTGGTTCATCGGCCGGCCTGCGGCGCTTCTGCGAGGGTGTGGGAGAGAACACGATCGACATCGCCAACGCCTCGCGCGCGATCCGCGATGGCGAGATCGAGGAATGCGCCGCCAATGGCGTGGACGACATCATCGAAGTTCGCATCGGCTATGACGGGATCGTCTTCGCCAGTCAGCAGACCGGCCCGGCCTTCACCGCCTTCACCCCGTCGGATTTGTTCAACGCCCTCGGCGCCCAGGTCCTGGTCGATGGTGAACTGGTCGAGAACCCGCATACCCAGTGGTCCGACTTCAATTCCGACCTGCCGGCCGTCGACATCGCGGCCTTCATCCCCGGCACCAACCACGGCACCCGTGAAGTGTTCGAAGAGCAGGTGATCGCCGCCGGCTGCGAGGCCACCGGTGCATTCCAGGCCATGATGGATGCCGGCATGTCCGAGGATGATGCCGAGGATGCCTGCCTTGCGGTCCGTGCAGACGGCGTGTCTGTCGACATCACCGGCGACTACACCGAGACGTTGGCCCGCATCGATTCAAACCCGAACGGGATCGGCGTGTTTGGCCTGTCGTTCTACGAGAACAACACCGACGTTCTGAAGGTTGCGACCATGAATGGCGTCGCACCGTCGACGGAGACCATTGCTTCGGGCGAATATCCGGTCTCGCGTCCGCTGTTCTTCTACATTAAGGGCGCGCATATCGGCGTGATCCCCGGCCTGAAGGAATATGCGTCCTTCTTCGTCAGCAACGACATCGCCGGGCCGGGCGGCCCGCTCGCGACCTATGGTCTGGTGTCCGATCCCGAACTGGAGGCCGTGCAGGCCGCCGTCGAAAATGAAGCTGACATGACCGAGTAAGGTCTATCGGTTCTAAACATGCGGCGGGGCCTTTAGCTGGCCCCGTCGCAACCTTGGTCACCGGGCCGGGTTCCAAGAGAGAAGGTGGATTGATGCAATGCCTCTGATCTGGCTCTTCGTTGTCATTGCGATTCTTGCCACCGTCGGCCTGGTCATGGGACGCAGCCGCGCCATCGCGTCGGTCGGCGGCGATCACCGACAGCTTCATTCGCTTCCCAACTATTATGGCTTCAACGTCGCTCTGTTCGTGGCAGCTCCCGCGCTTCTGGTGCTGGCGGCCTGGCTCGTGCTCCAGCCCATTCTGATCGAAAATCGGGTATCCACGCTCATCCCTGAGACTGACTACTCTGACCAGGGCGAGTTGAGCCTGATCATGGCCGATGTCAGACGGGTTGCCGACGGGCTCAACTTGGCAGTCCGGCAAGGTGCGATGACGGCCGAGCAAGCCCGAGACATGCGGACCGAATTCACGGACGTGCGCAATCGCCTTGCCGGTGTCGGCGTTGCCGTCGGATCCGATGTCGATCGCACCACACTGACGGCGGCGCAGCGCTATCGGACCTTGGACGGTCGCGCGGACCTCGCGATGGCGATCGTCGTGGTTCTGCTGGCGATCGCTGGCTTCATCTGGACGATGATGCGGATCGACAAGGATTATCGCGCGCGCAATTCCGTCGAAAGCGCCATTCTGGCCATCTTGATCGGGGCGTCCACCATTGCGATCCTGACGACGTTCGGGATCGTCCTGTCGATGTTGTTCGAGACGATGAACTTCTTCTCGCAATATCCGGCATTGGAATTTTTCTTCTCCACCACCTGGGATCCCAGCTTCTCGGGGCGTGGCGGTCTGTCCGAACTGGGGATCATTCCGCTTTTGTGGGGGACCCTCTACATCTCGTTCATCGCGCTGTTGGTGGCCGTGCCGATTGGCTTGTTCTCGGCCATCTACCTGTCGGAATATGCCAGTAAGCGCTTTCGCAGCTTTGCGAAGCCCTTGTTGGAGGTGCTGGCGGGCATTCCGACGATTGTCTACGGCCTATTCGCGCTGATCACCGTCGGGCCGTTGTTGCGAGACGCCATCGCGTCGCCTCTGGGGTTGGGCAATTCGGCTTCGTCGGTGATGACAGCCGGGCTGGTTATGGGGATCATGCTGATCCCCTTCGTGTCCTCTCTATCCGACGACATCATCAACGCCGTCCCCCAAGCCATGCGGGACGGCTCCCTCGGGCTCGGGGCAACGCAATCGGAAACCATCAAGCAGGTGATCGTGCCAGCCGCCCTGCCGGGTATCGTGGGCGCCGTCTTGTTGGCCGCGTCTCGCGCCATTGGTGAAACGATGATCGTCGTGCTCGGGGCAGGGGCAGCGGCCAGGTTGGACTTGAACCCATTTGAAGCCATGACGACGGTTACGGTGAAGATCGTGTCTCAGCTCACGGGCGACACGGACTTTTCGTCGCCCGAAACCCTTGTCGCCTTCGCATTGGGCCTGACGCTTTTCGTGATCACTTTGGGTCTCAACATCCTCGCGCTCTATATCGTCCGCAAGTATCGGGAGCAGTATGAATGACTGACGCGACCGCCCACCCGACCGGCGCTGGCAAGGGCTCTCTGACGGCGCAAGATGATCGGACGTCCAAGCGCAACGCGGCCGAGAAGCGGTTTCGGGTCTATGGCCTGGTCGCCGTTTGCACGGGCATCCTGATGCTTGTTCTTCTGCTGACGTCGATCTTGTCGAACGGCTTGTCATCCTTTCGGCAGACGACCATCGACGTGGTGGTCGAATTGTCGGCAGAACGGCTCGACCCGGCCGGCACGCGTGACCCGGCCGAAATGGCGAAAGTAACAACCTTCGGCTATGCGCCGCTGCTTCGCGACGGTCTGATCACGACGCTGGCGGAGGCAGGGCTCGAGACAGACCTGTCCGAGGGAGACATTGCCGATTTGATTTCGGATGAGAGCGTCGCTCAGCTGCGGAGCTTTGTGCTGGCGAACCCGGATGTCGTCGGCGAAACGATTCCCGTCGAAGTGCTCGCGTCCGGTCGGATTGACGGCTTCTTCAAGGGCCGTGTCACCTATGAAAGCGCTGAGCTCGACAACAACATTTCGCCTGCGCAGTTACAGGTGGCCGAGGCGCTGGAAGAGGCCGACCTCTTGGAGATTGGGTTCAATTGGCGGTTCTTTACGGCACCGGATGCATCGACGACCCGGCCGGAAGCGGCCGGGCTGGGCGTGGCGATCCTTGGCTCGCTCTACATGATGTTGATCGTTCTGGCCCTGGCTTTGCCCATCGGCGTGGCGGCGTCGATCTATCTGGAGGAATTCGCGCCACAGAACCGGTTCACGGATCTGATCGAGGTAAACATCTCGAACCTTGCGGCTGTACCGTCCATCGTATTCGGTATCCTGGGTCTGGCGATCTTCATCAACTTCGCCGGCTTGCCGCAATCGGCTCCCATCGTGGGGGGGCTGGTCCTGACCCTGATGACATTGCCCACCATCATCATCTCGACCCGCGCTTCGTTGAAAGCCGTCCCGCCTTCGATCCGGGATGCGGCTTTGGGCCTTGGGGCGTCGAAGATGCAGTCGGTCTTCCACCACGTGCTGCCGCTGGCCATGCCGGGTATTTTGACCGGCACGATCATCGGCTTGGCCCAAGCCTTGGGGGAAACAGCACCGCTTCTGCTGATCGGCATGGTGGCCTTTGTTCGTGAATATCCCGACGCTCCGTGGGATGGCGGCCTGTTCGACCCCGCCACGGCGCTTCCTGTTCAGATCTACAATTTCACCCAGCGGTCGGACCCGGCCTTCGTCGAGCGGGCCTCGGGCGCGATCATTGTATTGCTGGTCTTCCTGCTGTTGATGAACCTCACGGCGATTTTCCTGCGCCGCCGGTTCGAGCGGCGCTGGTGAGAGAGGTCACACCATGAACGATATGCGACTGACGGAGAGAGATGTGGGCACCAAGACGACCAAGATTACCGCCCGCAAGGTCCAGGTCTATTACGGTGAGACCCACGCCATCAAAGACGTGGATGTCGATATTGCCGATAAGATGGTCACCGCGTTCATCGGCCCGTCGGGTTGCGGTAAGTCGACCTTCCTGCGCTGCATCAATCGGATGAACGACACGATCCCGATCGCGCGCATGGAAGGCACGATCCAGATCGACGGCGAAGACATCTACGACAAGCGCGTCGATCCGGTGCAGTTGCGGGCGAAGGTCGGGATGGTGTTCCAGAAGCCGAACCCGTTTCCCAAGTCGATATACGACAACGTCGCCTACGGGCCGCGCATCCACGGTCTCGCGAAAGACAAGACGGATCTCGACGAAATCGTCGAGACGTCGTTGCGCCGCGCCGCCCTTTGGGATGAGGCGAAGGACCGGCTGACCGAGCCGGGCACGGGCCTTTCGGGCGGTCAACAACAACGTCTGTGCATCGCACGTGCCGTGGCGACGTCACCCGAAGTTCTGCTGATGGACGAGCCGTGTTCCGCCTTGGATCCGATTGCGACCGACCAGATCGAGAACCTGATCCACGAATTGCGGAGCAATTATAGCTTGGTCATCGTGACCCACTCCATGTCCCAAGCCAGCCGCGTCAGCCAGAAGACGGCCTACTTCCATCTGGGCGAACTGGTCGAATACGGCGACACGGGCGACATTTTCACAAACCCCAAGGACGAGCGGACCGAGAACTACATCACCGGCCGCATCGGTTGAGCGAGAAAAACATGAACGCGACACCGCATATCTCCGCCGCTTTCGACCGTGACCTGGAAGCGATCCAGGCTATGATCATGAAAATGGGCGGCCGGGTCGAGGACGCCATCGAGAAGGCGACCTTGGCTTTGGTCCACTCCGACAAGGATCTGGCAGACCGCGTGCGCCAGGGCGATGGCGTCATCGACGACATGGAGCATCAGGTCAATGAGGAAGCCGCCAGGGTGATCGCCCTGCGTCAGCCTATTGCCGGCGATCTGCGAACCGTGCTGACCGTCTTCCGCATATCCGCTGCATTGGAGCGGATCGGCGATTACGCGAAGAACATGGCGAAACGCTCTGAAATCCTTATGGAACTCCACCCAGTTGACGGCGGAACAGCCAGCCTTCGGCGCATGTCCAAGGCGGTCCAACTGATGCTGAAGGACGCTTTGGATGCGTATATCCAGCGCGACGTGGACTTGGCCCGCGATATTCGGGCCCGGGACGAGGAGGTGGACCAGATGTATAACGGTCTCTTCCGGGAATACCTGACCCATATGATGGAAGACCCGCGCAACATCACCGCCTGCATGCATCTGCATTTCATGGCCAAGAACATCGAACGCATGGGCGATCTCGTCACCGGCATTGCCGAGCAGGTGGTCTATCTGGTCACGGGTGAATTGCCCGATGACGACCGGGCCAAGGCGGATATGACCAGTTCAACGGATGGCGGCGTGGTAAGTTAAGATGGGCGCCCAACCTGCTGTTTTGGTGGTAGAAGACGAGGCCCCGCAACGCGAGGTTTTGGTCTACAACCTTGAGGCTGAGGGCTATCACGTTGCCCAAGCGACATCGGGGGATGCGGCCCTTGATCTGGCGCGCGAAGACACACCGGACCTGATCCTGTTGGATTGGATGCTTCCCGAGGTATCCGGGATCGAGGTGTGCCGTCGGCTCAAGTCGCGGACCGAGACGCGGAATATCCCGGTCATCATGATCTCTGCCCGGTCCGAGGAAGTGGATCGGGTTCGCGGCCTTGAGACAGGGGCCGACGATTACGTCGTGAAACCCTATTCCGTTGTCGAACTGATGGCCCGTATTCGCACGCAGCTTCGGCGGGTTCGCCCCGCCTCGGTGGGCGAGCGTCTCGAATTTGGCGATGTGGCGGTGGATACCGCTGAACACCGCGTGTTCAGGGATGGCAAGGAACTGCATCTCGGCCCGACCGAGTTTCGCTTGCTGACGACATTCATGGAGCGGCCGGGCCGCGTCTGGTCCCGCGACCAGCTGCTGGATCGGGTCTGGGGCAGGGACATCTATGTCGATAGCCGGACGGTCGACGTCCATGTGGGACGGCTCCGCAAGGCGCTGAGAGCCGCGACCGGCACCGATGACCCAATTCGCACGGTGCGCGGCGCAGGCTATGCCTTAGGCTGACCGCCCCTTGGGCGCAGAAGTCCGGTCAGCACGTCGTCCCGCGTGACACGACCGATGGTCTTTCCCTTGCGTGTGACGGTTACGGGCCCATGGGTAACCAACGTGTGCATCACATCGGCCAGCGGCGCGTCGTGGGGCAGGGGCAGGCCCAGGGCCGCCGCCGCGCCATCGACGGGGGACATCACGTCGGCGGCCACCAGAACCGAGAGCGGGTTCATATGAGCCACGAAATCGGCCACGTAATCGCTGGCCGGGACGCCGATGATCTCTTGCGGGGTACCGCATTGGACGATGCGGCCGCCCTCCATGATGGCGATGCGATTGCCGATCTTGAATGCCTCGTCCAAATCGTGGCTCACAAAAATGATCGTACGTTTCAGGCGGGCCTGAAGCTCAAGAAGTTCGTCCTGTAACCGGTTGCGGATCAAGGGATCCAGTGCGCTGAACGGCTCGTCCATCAACAAGATCGGCGCGTCCGTTACGAAAGCACGAGCCAGCCCGACCCGCTGCTGCATGCCGCCCGACAGCTCATCGACCCGCCGATCGGCCCACGATTCAAGGCCTACCAGCGACAGTTGCGCTTCAACACGTGCTTTGATGTCCGTCGGCGGCGTGCCCCCCAACTCCAGGCCCAGTCCCACATTGTCCCGCACCGTGCGCCAGGGCAGCAAGGCGAATTGCTGAAAGACCATCGCGATCTGCTTCAGACGCAGGGCGCGCAACGTGTCGGTATCGGCATCGGTCACGTTGCGCATGCCGGTGCCGTCATGCACGTGGACCGCGCCGCGCACGACCGGGTTCAGACCATTCACGGCGCGCAGCAATGTCGATTTGCCAGAGCCAGACAAACCCATCAATACCAGGATCTCGCCCTCGGTCACGTTCAGGCTGCAATCGTGGACACCTAGGATCTGGCCGGTTGCTTCCTGCACCTCGGCCCGGCTTTGACCGGCATCCATAAGGGGCAGGGCGATCTGGGGCCGATCACCGAATACGATGGACACGGAGTCGAAGCGCACGACCGTCATTTGCTGGCTCCACGGCCCAACATCCGATCCAGCATGATGGCGACGACGACGATGACGATGCCACTTTCAAACCCCAGGGACGTGTTCACTTGATTGAGCGCGCGCACCACCGGCACGCCCAACCCATCGGCACCGACCAAAGCGGCGATGACGACCATGGATAGCGACAACATGATCGTCTGGGTCAGGCCAGCCATGATTTGGGGCAGGGCATAGGGCAGTTCGACCTTCCAAAGCACCTGGCGCGGCGTAGCGCCAAAGGCGCGCGCGGCCTCCAGAAGCGGCAGCGGGGTCGAGGCCACGCCAAGCGCCGTCAATCGGATCGGGGCCGGCAAGACGAAGATCACGGTGGCGATCAAGCCCGGAACCATGCCGATCCCGAAGAAGACGATGGCCGGGATCAGATAGACGAAGGTTGGAAGGGTCTGCATCAAGTCCAGTACGGGCCTGATGGCCGCTAGCAGATTTGGCCGGTGTGCCGCCGCGATCCCGATGGGCACACCGACGCCCATGCAAACCAAACAGGCCGACAACACCAGCGTCAGGCTCTCCGTCGTTTCTTCCCAGTAGCCTTGGTTGAGGATGAAGAGAAAACCGAGCCCGACCAAGAGGCAGGGTTTCCAAGATCGTCGCAGCGCCCAAGTCATTACCAGAAAGGCTGCTACGACGACGAAAGGGTGCGGTGTCTGTAGAACCCAAAGAATCGCGTCGATGACCGCCTCCAACACGAAGGCCAAGGCATCGAAGGCGGGCGAGAAATTGTCCTGCAACCAGTCGAACGCGGCCGCGGCCGACTGGCCGATCGGCAGCTTGTTCTCCGTGAGCCACTCCATATCAGGCGCGGCCCGAACGGCTTACTGAAGCGCCGCCGTCACCGCCGTTACGGCATCGCCGCCATCTTTGGTGGTGACCCCGTCCAGCCAACCCTCTAGGACGCTGAGGTTGGCCGAAAGCCAAGCTTCGGCTGCATCGCGCGGATCGGCCCCGTCATTCAAGATTGCCCCCATGATCTCATTTTCCATGGCCAGGGTAAAAGTAAGGTTGCGGAGGAGTTGCCCGACATTTGCACATTCCTCCACAAAGCCCGCCCGGGTGTTCGTGTAGACGGTCGCGCCGCCCAGATTGGGGCCGAAGAAATCATCGCCGCCCGTCAGATATCCCATCTCGAAATTGGCGTTCATGGGGTGCGGCTCCCAACCGAGGAAGACGATGGGCTCTCCCCGGTCCGTCAAGCGAGCGACCTGGGCCAACATGCCTTGTTCCGAACTTTCCACGACTTCAAAATCGGACAGACCAAAGGCGTCTGCGTCAATCATGGATTGGATCAGGCGGTTCCCATCATTCCCCGGCTCGATCCCGTAGATCTTTCCATCCAGCGCTTCCGCATGACTGGAAATGTCTGAGAAATCTTCTATTCCAATGTTTTGCGCCGCGACGTTTACGGCCAGCGTGTACTTCGCGCCTTCAAGATTAGCACGAAGCGTTTCGACTGTGCCAGCTTCGCGATATGGCGCAATATCGGCTTCCATCGTCGGCATCCAGTTCCCAAGGAACACGTCGACGTCTCCTCGCGCCATCGACGTATAGGTCACAGGCACCGACAGGACTTTGATGTCCGTCTCGTAGCCTAGGGCCTCGATCACGGCGGTCGTAGCGGCCGTGGTGGCTGTGATATCCGTCCAACCGACATCGGAGAATACGATCTCGTCGCAGGCGGCGTTGGCAGAGGCGGTCACCAGGGCCAGCACGGATGCGGCGCTTAGGAAGCGGATCATGGACGGGTCTCCGGATGGGTGTCGATTGCCGGAACTAGATGCCACAGGTGGCAGGGACGCAAGCCGAATAGCGATGCGTCGGCAAAGCTTGGGTGACCCGTGAGCGCAATAATCAGGATTATGTAATATATACACCTTGAAAAGACGGTTGCGCAGAATTTTAGCAGAAAAAAATCAATATCTGTGTCAATTGGTTACAGCGCTTGGGGGAAAATTTGACCAAAAGGTAAGAAATTTCCCTTACGCAAAGGCAGCAAGACGTGGCATCCTCAAATGGTCTTGTGAGTGATGGCAATTTAGCCAGAGGCTAATCGGCGAGCGGATGTCAGGATGTTTTTCTGGCAGCGTAGGCCGTCCGATGAATTTCGGGGAGGCTTGGTCTTCCGAGTTATAGTCGCTCGGTCGACCAAGTACTTGGGACCCCGGCCATCTGGATCGGTATCTCGAGAGAGTTGCGGCGCCGAGGTGATCCTCGGCGTCGCTTTTTTTCATACGACCGCTCAGCCTTGCGCCGCTTTTGCGACTTCCGCAGCGAAGTCTTCCCGAATCTTTTCGATCCCCTCACCCACTTCCAGACGCGCGAAACCGGTGATCTGGACACCAGCTTCTTCAGCGGCCTGGCCGACGGTCAGGTCCGGGTTCACGACGAAGGACTGATTGAGCAGCGTCACCTCGGACATGTACTTCTTCATCCGACCCACGATCATCTTTTCGATCACTTGCTCGGGCTTGCCACTTTCACGGGCGATATCCATTTGGACCTGCCGCTCTTTGTCGACCACAGCCGGATCGAGGTCGTCTTCCGACAAGGAGGCTGGGTTCACGGCTGCAATATGCATGGCAACCTGCTTGCCGAACTCGGCGTTGTCGGTCGACAGAGCCACCAACACGCCGATCTTGCCCATATCCGGCGCCGCTGCGTTGTGGACATAGGTGACGATGGACGTGCCGGTGAGCTTCTGCATGCGGCGAACATTCATGTTCTCGCCGATGGTCGCGATCTTGTCGGTCAGCGTGTCCTGCACCGATTTGCCGTCCAGATCGGCGGCCAACAGCCCCTCCAAGTCATCGACGGCCAAGGCGGTCCGGGCGATGCTGGCCACCATGGATTGGAATTCGGCGTTCTTGGCCACGAAGTCGGTCTCGGAATTTACCTCGACCGCGACGCCGGTTCCGCCATCCACCGCGACGGCCACGAGGCCTTCGGCAGCAGTGCGACCGGACTTTTTGGCCGCCTTGGCCAAACCCTTGGTCCGCAGCCAATCGACGGCGGCGGCCATGTCGCCATCCGTCTCGGTCAGGGCCTTTTTGGCGTCCATCATGCCCGCGCCGGTCGTGTCGCGGAGTTCTTTCACCTGTGCAGCGGTGATCGCCATGATCTTTGCTCCTTCAATGGGATATGGGGCGCGGCTCATGTATCGGCGCGCCCCCTAAGCGTTCCGTGACGGGGCTCAGGCTTCGGCCGGGGCTTCCTCGGCGTCGGCGGATGTGCCGTCGATCTGTGGGTCCTCCGCGGCGCCGGGATCGGCGACCTCGGCGGGGTCTTCCACGCTCTCTTCCAACTCGCCGATATCAACGCCGGCCGCGCCCAACTGGGCGGTCATGCCGTCGAGCGCGGCGCGCGCAATCAGATCGCAATAGAGCGCGATGGCGCGGGCGGCATCGTCGTTGCCGGGGATGACGTAATCGACACCGTCGGGCGAGCAGTTCGAGTCGACGATCGCAACCACCGGAATTCCCAGCTTTTTCGCCTCGGCGATGGCCAGGTCTTCCTTGTTCACGTCGATCACGAAGATCAGGTCTGGCAGGCCGCCCATTTCGCGGATGCCGCCCAGGGATGCGGTCAACTTTTGTTGGTCGCGCTCCATGCCCAGACGCTCTTTCTTGGTGAGGCCCTCACCGCCCTGCTCCATCGCTTCGTCGATAGATTTCAAACGGTTGATGGAGTTCGATACCGTCTTCCAATTGGTCAACGTGCCGCCCAGCCAGCGGTGATTCATGTAGTATTGGGCGCAGCGTTCGGCGGCTTCGGCGATGGGCTTTTGGGCCTGGCGCTTGGTGCCGACAAACAGGATACGACCACCGCGGGCGACGGTTTCCTGGACGACCTGGAGAGCCTGATCCAGCATCGGGACCGTCTGGGTCAAGTCCATGATATGAATGCCATTTTTGGCGCCGTAGATATACGGCCCCATGCGGGGATTCCAACGCTGGGTCTGGTGACCGAAGTGAACGCCCGCCTCAAGCAGCTGGCGCAAAGAAAAGTCAGGCAATGCCATGCTTTAGATACCTTTCCGGTTTCATGCCTCGGCGGGGGTTTCGACCATATGGCCAACCGGTGGACCCAACGGGGATGTCTCCCCCGGGGGCCCGCCCCCGCCTGTGAAGTGGGCGCGGGTTAGGTCATCGGGACGGGCGAGGCAAGGGCAAAAGAGAGAGGGGGTGCCGCCCGTACACCGGGCGTACACCCCCCGTACAGACGTGCGTCTGTACGCTTTTGTTTACCGGACCTTCATCGCTCCGTGTCCGCAGACCGAATCGTCAGGGAATGATCCGCGTGTATTTGGTGCCTTCCAGCGATGCGCCAGCCAACAGACCCGCCTGACCGAACACCACGCCGATGACCGGGGTCAAAAGCGAGGTGGTGTCGGTCGTCAGAGTCCGGGCGTTCGAGGAGAACGCATATTCGATATCCGCGCCAGCCGTGTAGCCGGGCGAGGTGCGGAAGTTGTTGAGCGCGGGCTGCGTCATGAAGAACAGCGCGTGACTGTATTGCTGTCCGCCGATCTGGAACCCGACGGAGGCGTTCGCGGTCGAGTAATAATCGACGGTCACCTCGTCCACGCGCAGCGCCCCGCGGCCATAGGCGCCACCGACGCCGAACCCCGCCTCGGTCACGAGAGGGACCATCAGAATGCCAGCGGCCTTCCCCGCGAGCACTTGGGTGTCCGGGAGGGTATCGTACATGAAGTTGAAGGCGGCATCGGTGCGGGCGTCGATCCGGTCCGCACCACCACTGCCAACACCATTGCCGCAGGCCGCCAGGGCCAAGGGCGCGGAAGCCACCGTCAAGAAGCGGCGACGCGAGAATTCGCTCATGGGTTTTGTCCTGTCCAATGTCTGCTCTGCCAAGGTCTTCTGCCCCAGTCTGAGCATAAATTAGCAAATGACCCCTGCCTTGTCACGTCTTGAAAGGCTGGGTGTTGACACGGGCGCGAACAACGGTGGTCGCGCCAAGTCAGGACGTTGGGCCGATGGCGATGGCATCGGCGGGAATCCGCTGGAATCTGGTTCGGACGGTCAAACCGACGCTGACGGGGCGGCGCCGCTTGGGTCGGTGGGCCGCGAAACAGGGCGACTCGGGCCCGCAGGGTAGCCGATGGAGGACGATCCCGCGGGCGTTGGCCCGCTAGAGCGTTTCGGTCTGAATTTGAATCGCGGGGATTCCCTTGCGGCACCAGATGTGATTCATCCTTTTTGGGAGGATGGATCTTGTCAGCACCTTTACCAATGGCACTCAGAGGCCGGTTTCAGAGATTGATTGAGGAAG
>JBCDCW010000035.1:0-19364 GCA_039180995.1 Pseudomonadota bacterium | reverse complement strand
GCATCAGCCGGTGATTATCGGCGGGATGCTGGGGTGGATCTGGGTGACGGGCTAGCGGTCGGCGATCGTCCCTATCGCTGCGATATGAGGCTGATACGATTGTCAAACGTGATCGGCTGACGCGGAGGACTCCGATGCGGTCCCTCGTCGTGGGAGGAACGGGCTTTCTGGGCGGTGCCATTGCACGGGCGCTGATCGCAGCGGGTCACGACGTCACCGTCCTGTCGCAAGGACGGCGGGCCACGATGGCCTGCGCGACGGCCCTGCAAGCGGATCGGCACGGGGACCTATCGGCCCTTCAGGTCGGATGTTCGACTGGGTGTTCGATTCCTGTGCCTTTGAACCAAGCGCGGTTTGTCGGCTGTTGGATGCGGTTGGGCCGGATATCGGGCGATATGTACTGATTTCATCGGTCTTGACCTATGGAACCTTTGCCGACCCGAACCTGGCCGAGGATGCCCTGGTACCCGAGGCGACGGACGCGGATCTGGCCGTGGCCGCCGCGGTGGCACCGGAGGATCGGGCGTCAGCGGGCGCTTATGGGGCGTCTTACGGCCCGCTCAAGCGGGCCAGCGAGATGGCGGCGGCACGGCGTTTGGGAGAGAGGGCAACGGCATTGCGGGTCGGATTGCTGGTGGGCGCAGGCGACTACACGGACCGGCTGACCTGGTGGGTGCGGCGGATCGACGAGGCCCGGGGCGCGGGCCGGCGAGTTCCGGCCCCCGGACCGCCGGACCGGGCCGTGCAGGTGATCGACGTGCGGGACGCGGCCGCGTTCGCGGTGCAATGCGCCGAAGCCAAACGCGGAGGCGTGTGGAACGTGACTGGGCAGCCGATGGGCATGGCCACCCTATTAGCCGCCGTGGCGCAGGTCGCGAATGCGCCGGCAGAGATATGTTGGGTCGACCCTGAAGACGTGGTCGCGGCAGGTGTGGAACCCTGGACCGACATGCCTCTGATGGCGCCGCCGATTGCGGCGTTCCGGTACTTTTTGGAGATCACGACGGTCCGCGCGCGGGCGGCAGGGCTGAAGTGCCGACCGTTGAAAGAAACATTGATACCCCTGTTGGATTGGGATCGAGGTCGACGGGATCGACCCTTGATCTGCGGACTATCAAAGGCGCAAGAGACGGCGCTGCTGGCGGCAGACGAAGACGGATCACAAGAGCCTTGAACGACCGCCCGTTGCGAAATGCGGGATCGGCCTGACCGCTGGGCGTTCCGCATGCATCCAATGCCACAGGTGCAAGGCGACTGTTCTAAGTGGAAGCGAGAAAGGGGCGCCCTGGGGCACCCCTTACGTAGCGTCGGTTTCGCCTATTCCTCGTCGAGCGACAGCGCCACGAAGCGGGGGTCTCCGCCACGGCGGATGAGGAGAAGGAAGCTCTGTTGGCCGGCTTCACGGGCTTCTTCGATCCGTTCCTCGAACTGCGTGATGCTGGTGACGCGCACCTGGCCCGCTTCCTCGATCAGATCGCCAGCGCGCAGACCTTTGTTATAAGCCGCCGAATCCGGGTCGATATCGGACACAACCAATCCGGTCGCGTCCTCGTCCAGGCCGAGCTGCTGACGCAACTCGCCCGTCAGGGTCGAAACCGTCAGGCCCATCATGGTGACTGAAGACGAGTCCTCGTCTTCCGTCTCGATGGAGGCCGGGCGGGCACCCTCGGCCTCTTCGCGGCGACCGAGCGTGACGAGCAACGTCTCGGTCTCACCATCGCGAAAGACTTGGACGCGAACCGCTTCATCCACCGGCGAATTGCCGACGGTGCGGACCAATTGCCGGGTGTCCTCGATCTCGGTCCCGTCGAAGCTGAGGATGACGTCGCGGGCTTCGATTCCGGCCTCTTTGGCGGGGCCGTCGGGGACGTCGGTGACCAGGGCGCCGCGGGCTTCTTCCAGACCCAGGGCTTCGGCCAATTCAGGATCGACGTCCTGGATGCGCACGCCAAGCCAGCCGCGACGGGTTTCGCCGAATTCGCGGAGTTGGTCGATCACGTTGGTGACCACGTTCGAGGACATGGCGAAGCCGATCCCGATCGAACCGCCATTGGGCGACAGGATCGCGGTGTTGACGCCAATCACCTCGCCCCCGAGGTTGAAGAGCGGACCGCCGGAATTGCCGCGATTGATGGCGGCGTCGGTCTGGATGAAATCGTCATAGGCGCCCGACAATTCGCGGCCCGTGGACGATACGATGCCAGCCGAGACCGAGAAGCCTTGGCCCAGCGGATTGCCCATGGCCATCACCCAATCGCCAGTGCGAATGGCCGAGCTGTCGCCAAAGGGAACGAAGGGCAGCGGATCGTCGGATTCGACCTTTAGCAGGGCGATGTCGGTGTTGGGATCGGTGCCGATCACTTCGGCCGGAAGTTCGTCGCCGGAGAAGAATTCGATGAGGATTTCATCTGCGTTTTCAATGACGTGGTTATTGGTGACCACATAGCCGTCTTCGGAGATCACGAAGCCCGAGCCCAGGGCCGAGCCGCGGCGGCGATTGGGCCGCTCGGGCGCACCATCGGGGCCTTGGCGGCGGCGGAATTCCTCGAAGAAGTCTTCGAGCGGGTTGCCCGGATTGGGACCGGCATTGGCCGTCGAGATCGAGGTGTTCGTGGTGATGTTGACCACCGAATTCTCGACCTGTTCGACCAGGTCGGCGAAGCTATCGGGGCGGCCCTGGGCCGCCACGGTGAGCGTGGTGGCCAGCAACAGGACCAGCGCCAGAACCACGGCCGTGGCGGCATTTATCAGGCCGACGGAGGAGACGCGGATGGCATCCTCAAACGGCCGGGGCGGTGCGGTGTTTGTGAACAAGGGTTCCTCCTAAAGGCTTACCTGTCTGCGCCGGTTCGGCCCGGCGTCGGTCCGTTGCATATCCGCATCGGTCCGGTGGTTTACAACGAAACGTGTTTCACATGGATGTGAGCACGGCTGGTCATGAAGGTAGGCCACCGACCGGGTTTTGAACAGGGCGCGCTGTCGGGAAAGACGGACATTTGGGGTCGTCCGGGGGCCGCGCGAGGCGGATTGACAAAATTCGATGCATTTTCCCGCCAGGCGGGTGGTGGCGGGCCGACAAGCCTTTTTTCGTTGGGCCAAATGGGGGCACCCCCCGTACACCGGGCGTACACCCCCCGTACAGACAAACGTACACCCCCCACCGAACGGTGGGCTGGTTTCCTGCAACGGGCCTGTGTTCGGGCTTATGGGCGGCGATTCTCGGGCGGGCGTTGGCTGAGTGGCGGCGGTGCGGGACTTTGCCGCCGTTCAGCGCTCAAGAGCCAAGGTCGGCTTAACAGGTCGTCCCAACCGGCCCTCCATGTGCGAGAACACGTGGGGACGACCAATAGTCACGACATGTCCGCGCTTGTCGGGTTGACGAGGGGCTTGTCTAGTTTGTTGACCTTCAGCATCTGCGGGGATTGTGAGACATGGCGAAGAGTTTCGACCCCCCAGGTGTCTGGGCTCCGTTCGGTCCGTTCTCCCAAGCTGTGATCGGTGGGGAGGGGCGGAGGGTTTATCTCAAAGGGCAGGTGTCGCTGGACGCGGACGGGGAGGTGGTGGGGGAAGGCGACATGGCGACACAGGTCGAGCAGGTTCTGCAGAACATGGTCTCTATCTTGAGCGCATTCGGCGGCAGACTGAGCGACCTCGTCTCGGTCCAGCAATTCACCACGGACATCCAGTCTTTCATGCGCTGCGGCGAGGTGCGGGCGCGCTTCTTCTCAGCGCCGTTCCCCGTAACAACCACCGTGGAAGTGTCTTCACTCTACGATCCCAGGCTGCTGGTAGAGATTACCGGGATTGCAGAGATACCCGTGGACCGGTTCGTCATGCCGGATGACGCCCAAGAGATGCACGAGTAGACCGAGGTCCGGTTAGCGGGAACGAACCGACCTTGGGTTTTTGCCCTTTGCTGACGCGGCATTCCTTCGCAGTTGCAGCGCCGATCTATTTTCAGTTCGGTAGGTGTCCGCACAGAGGACATCCGCGGTGCCCCCCCTGCTGCGGCGGTCGTTTGTGAGCCGAGCCGCGGTCCGGTTCGAGTAAGGTCTCCGCCAGCGGCTGCGATGCCGCTTCCGTATTTGGTTGGTCCGACACCGAGAGGTTCAAAAATCTCCAAAAATATGCAATACTGTTTCTTTTTTTGGAGGATAGAAAATGAACATTTCCCATTTCGAGCTTGTTTTCAAACCGCAATCCCCGGTGCCGCCGTCGGACACGGTGCTGCAGGGCTATTTTCTCAAGATCAGCAACCTGGAGGACGAGGCGCTCCACTATCGGGTGAGTTTCGTCACCTCGTCGGTCCCGGACCCCAACCGCACGCTTGCCGGCAATACGGTGGTGTTTGTCGACATCGCCGGCACCGACAACACCGAGACCTTCACATTGACCGGGGCACCGGATGCCAAGAGCTTTCATCTGTGTCCCGACGTTCATATCCCAGCCCACGCCACGGCGTTGATTGCCTTGCTGCCTGCCGATCCGTTCCCCTTGCCCTTTGGCGACGGCACCGCCGACCCGGCGGATTACGAGGCGCGGGGCTACGTCACTCTCGGTCTGCCGGTCAAACTGAAGGAAAGCAAAAGCCACCCAGGCTACTGGTTCCCAGAGCCCCAACGAAAGGACCCCGCCCGCGCGATGGTCACGCCGCAGCATCGGGCGATCTATCTGGGCGATGACGGCGCGGCGAAAGGGCAGACGCAGTCGTCGCTGCCCCTGGCCGATGCCGGTTCGGAGATCGCGCTGGAGCCGGAAACCGATCTGAAAATGAAACCCGATTTCGAAATACATCCTCCGATCGATAGTCCGTGTGTCGATCCCGAAACGCTGGCCAAGGATTTGGCGGGGCTCATCGCCATGGTCTCCGGCGCGGGTGTGGACCTGACCGCGTTCAACAAGTCGCTCAAGAAATCCGGGATCGCGATGGCGCTGGAGCGGCGCAATCCCTGAGCGCGGCACTCGCATCGGGACAAGGCGGTGTGGCGGCCCCATCAGAGGGGGATGCGCGCACCGCTCGTCACCGCAGGTCACGAGCGCCCGCCCCCTCCGGCTCACGCCGAGAAGAACGTCGCAACCGCGTTCACCGACGCGTCGGACCGGTGGTGGGTGTCGAACCGAGTGACATCCTCACCCAGCCGGTCCGTCACCTGGTCATCCCACCAGCGAGGGACGTACGCAAGCGAGGCGAAGGTCCGGTGTGAGCCCATATCCACCGAATGCGTCGAGACAGGGAAGTTCGGCCTTCAACAGATCTCATGCTAAGCTCATCTCGTGACCGACAATAGAAAACCCACACACTCTTCCAGCACAAACCCCTATATCCCGAAGGGTGACGGCGACGAAGCTGTGCAGGCATACATCTCCTTGATGCTCGGCTGGAAAGGCACGCTCGGCAAGGAGATCGACGCGACCGTCGAAAAAGCCTTCCCCGAGGTGCGCAAGCAGGTTCGTTGGAACACGCCATTCTATGGCAAAGAGGACGGCTGGTTTCTGGCGATGTACTGCTACAAAAACTACGTCCAGATCACTTTCATGACTGGGTCGTCGCTCGATCCAGTGCCGCCTAAAGCGTCCAAGGTGGAAGGCACTCGGTATCTGGACATCCACGAGGACGAGGCCCTCGACAAAGAGCAACTTGTAAGCTGGGTTCACCAAGCCCTGCAGCTTCCGGGGCAGCAGCTCTAAAGCCGTCATTCAAATCGGCACAGCGAAAGAGCGCTTCGCCCCGCGTCTTGCTCGTTGCCTGACAAAGCCTTACTGCGCGCGGTGCCAATGACCGCATTCTGCGCCGCATCGCAGAGCTCAAGATGATGCGCACGCGGCAAAATCCCTGCTGCGTGCACGCGCGGCGAAAGAAGTGAATTCACAGGATGGGCTCGGAGCGGCCTTTCAAACCAGGCCCAATACGGGGGCCCACCGCCAGCCAAGTCCCGCACACGAAAAGGCCCCGCCGGAGCGGGGCCTTTTCAGGATCGTCGGAAGGCTTAGCCGTCGGCGGGGACGGCCGTTTCGGCGTCGCTTTCGATGACGGCCGCCGGGGCCTCGTCCTCCGCCTCGTTGGTGGGCAGGACGTCGGCGGCCGCGTCGTCTTGCAGCGGGAGAGCCGCCGGGGCGACGGCGTCGGACGCGGCCCGGGCCGTGGCGCCGTCGGTGCGGAGATAGTCGAAGAACTCCGAATCCGGGCTGAGGACCAGGGTCGAGTTGGAGCCCTGGAGCGCGCGGGTATAGGCGGCCATGGACCGGTAGAATTCAAAGAATTCAGGGTCGCTGGAGAACGCTTCGGCGAAGATCGCGTTGCGGCGGGCATCGGCCTCGCCTCGGACGATCTCGCTTTCGCGGGTCGCTTCGGAGGTCAGTTCGACCACCGTCCGGTCGGCCTGGGCGCGGATCCGCTGGGCGGCTTCCTCACCGCGCGCGATCTCGTCCGCGGCTTCCCGTTCGCGTTCCGCCCGCATCCGGGCGAAGGTCGCGTCCAGGTTCTGGGGTGGCAGATCGGTGCGCTTGAGACGCACGTCGATGATCTGTAACCCCAGGGCGGCCGCCTCGGCGCGCGCGGCGCTGGCGATGCGGTTCATCAGGGCGGCGCGGTCTTCCGACAGGATATCCCCCGAGGAGACGGAGCCGAGGACTTCGCGCAATTCGGCTCGGAGGATGGAATCGAGGCGCTGTTCGCCCGCGAATTCGCCACCCGGGCCGACGGCTTCGCGGAAGCGTTCCACATCGCTGATGCGGTAGCGGGCGAAGGCGTCGACGACCAAACGGCGACCATCGGACGGGGTGACTTCCAGCGGATCCACATCGCGCGACAGGATCCGGTCGTCATAGTAGACGACGTTCTGGATGAGCGGCAGCTTGAAGGCGAGACCGGGATCTTCCTTCACAGCCACGACGCGGCCGAATTGCAGGACCAGGGCCTTCTGGCGTTCGTCGACCACGAAGAGCGACGAGAAGAGGCCGATCAGCACGACGGCGACGACACCGAGGAGATAGACGGAACGGTTCATCAGTTGGTCCCTCCGCTTGGCCGGTCGCCGCGCAGTTCATTGAGGGGCAGATAGGGAACGATGCCCTGGCTGCCTTCGCCGCCGATGCCGCTATCGACGATGATCTTGTCCACGTCGCCCAGCACCTGCTCCATCGTCTCAAGGTAGAGACGGCGGCGGGTGACGTCGGGCGCCTGGGAATATTCCGCGAGCACGGCGGTGAAGCGGCTGGCCTCACCCTCGGCCTCGTTGACGACGCGGGCGCGGTAGCCTTCGGCCTGTTCCAGAAGCTGCGCGGCTTCACCGCGCGCGCCCGCCAAGACGCGGTTGGCATAGGCATCGGCTTCCGATTGCAGGCGGTCGCGCTGCTGTTCGGCGGCCTGGACTTCGCGGAAGGCGTCGATGACCTGTTGCGGCGGATCGGCGCGGTCGAAGTTGACGCGCAGGATGTTCACCCCGGCATCGTAGCTGTCGAGCGTCGATTGGATCAGGTCCTGGAGGCGATCGGCGATGATGCCGCGGTCCCGGTTCAGGATCGGCGCCAATTGGGATTGGGCCACGATCTCGCGCATGGCCGATTCGGACACGGCGGCGATGGTGGCTTCGGGGCTGCGCAGATTGAACAGGAACCGGGCCGGGTCGCTGACATTCCAGACGACCTGGAAGTCGATATCGACCACGTTTTCATCGCCGGTCAGCATCAAGCCGTCATCGCCGCGTTGGCGCGAGACGCCAATATCAACCGTCCGCTCGGTCGTGACGGGGATGACTTCGGCGGTGATCACGGGCCAGGGCGCGAAGTTCAGGCCGGGGCTGCCGGTGGAGGAGAACTCGCCCAGGAACAGCTCGACCGACTGTTCTTCGGGCCGCACCGTGTAGAAGCTGGAAAAGGCCCAGAAGCCGACCGCCGCCAGGGCGGCGATGCCGATGGTGACGCGGTTGAACTCGAACCCCGGGCCGCCGCTGCCGCCGCCAGTCCCGCGATTGCCGCCGCCACGGCCGCCCATCAGGACGCGCAGCTGATCCTGGCCCTTGCGCACGATCTCGTCAATTTCGGGCATCTGGCCCTGGCCGCGGTTCGGTGGGCGCCGGTCGCCACCATTGGGCCGACGGGGTCCATCACCGTCGCCACCGGAATTGCCACCACCCCCCCAGGGGCCGCCATTTCCTGCCATCAGGCTCGTTCCTTCCACAAAAATCTGGTGTCTCTATCCTGTGCCCTAAGATTGGGCCGCAAGTGTCGGTTATCAAGCAAGTGTGCGCACCGGGTCCTTCAAGGTCACGATCTCCTCGGCCATGGTCGGGTGGACGGCGCAGGTCCGGTCGAAGTCGGTTTTGGTGGCCCCCATCTTGAGAGCGATGCCGACATATTGGATCATCTCGCCCGCATGGGGCCCGACGATATGGGCGCCCAGGACCTTGTCGGTCTTCTGACTGACCAGCAGTTTGAAGAGCACCCGTTCCTCGCCCCCCGCGAAGGCCTGCTGCATGGGGCGGAAGGCGGTGGCGTAGACCAGGGTGGGTTCCTGGGCCTCGGCCTCCTCTTCGGTGAGGCCCACGGTGCCCATTTCGGGCTGGGTGAAGACGGCGGTGGGGATCAGGTCGTAATCCATCTTGGTGGGCTCGCCCCGGAAGACGGTCTTATGGAAGGCGACGCCTTCGCGGATGGCGACCGGCGTCAGTTCCACTTTGCCGATGCAATCGCCCAGCGCGAAGATCGAGGGCACGGCGGTCTGGCCGTAGTCATCCACGCAGATGGCGCCCTGGCGGTTCAACTCGACGCCGGCGTCTTCCAGGCCCAGACCTTTGGTGTTGGGCTTGCGCCCGGTGGCCCAGAGCAGGACGTCGAATTCATCCTCGTGCCCGTTGGAGCCCTTGACCCAGATGCGATTGCCGCGCTTTTCGATGGCCGTGGGCGCGCAGCCGGTATGCAGGTCGACGCCCCGGCGCTGCATGCAATCGCCCACATGGCCGCGGGCTTCTTCATCGAAGCCGCGCAGGATCTGCGCGCCGCGGACGAATTGGCTGACCTGGCTGCCCAGGCCGTTGAAGACGCCCGCGAATTCACAGCCGATATAGCCGCCGCCGACGATCAGCATCTTTTCGGGGATGTCGGTCAGGTGGAAGACGTCGTCGGACACGATGCCCAGATCGGCATTGGGCATGTCGGGGGTCACCGGGTGGCCGCCGACGGCGATCAGGATGTGCTTGGTGGTCTTGGTGGTGCCATCGGCCAGTTCGACCGTGTGCGGGTCCTTGACCTTGGCGCGCTGTTTGATGACCTCGACACCGGCCTTCTGGGCGTTGGTGTGGTAGATGCTTTCCAGCCGGTCCAACTCGCTATGCATATGGCCGGAAAACTTGCCCCAGTCGAAGCTGCCGACTTCGGCGGACCAGCCGTAATCTTTGGCATAATGGATCGCCTCGGGATACTCAGACGCGAAGACCATCAGTTTCTTTGGCACGCAGCCCCGGATCACGCAGGTGCCACCCATGCGGCTTTCTTCGGCCAGCGCGACCTTATGCCCGTCCAGCGCGGTCAGCCGGGCCGCCCGAACGCCGCCGGATCCGCCGCCGATGACGAAAAGGTCGTAATCGAAATCCATGGCTGTCACCCCTCGGTTGTCGCCGTGCAGTTACGCGCTGCGGCGCGCCACCGCAACGCCGGGGATGCGGGTGCGCGGTCTCGTTTTCGAGAGATGGGGGTGGCCTATTCGGCGATCTCGTCGAAGATGTTGTCGTCTTCGTCGAACTCGACCCGTTCATGGGTGACCGTGCCATTGCCCATATCGCGCACCTCGACCGAGCCATCGGCGGTGCCGATGATGACCACGTCGCAGATATCGAGGAACAGCCCATTTTCGACCACGCCGGGGATTTGGTTGAGCATCAGCGCCAATTGCCGCGCATCGCCGATCCGGCGCAGGTGCAGATCCAGGATGAGGTTGCCCTCATCGGTGCGGAACGGTGCATCGCGGTTCAGCCGCAGCGTGACCGAGCGGCCCGAGACGTCCATGCCGATCAGGCTTTCTTCGATCAGCGCCTTGGTGGTCTGCCATCCGAAGGGGATCACCTCGACAGGCAAGGGGAAGGCGCCCAGGGTCTCCACCGCCTTGGAGCGATCGGTGATGACCACCATCATGTCCGAGGCCGTGGCCACGATCTTTTCTTGCAGAAGCGCGCCGCCGCCGCCCTTGATCAGGTTCAGATCGGCATCGAATTCATCCGCCCCGTCGATGGTCAGATCCAACCATTTGACGTCTTCCAGGGTGGCCACGGGGATGCCGACCTCGCGCGCCAGGTTCGCCGTGCGGGTCGAGGTCGGGACGCCGGTGATGCGCAGCCCGTCCTGGCGCACCATCTCGCCCAGGCATTTCACCATCCAGGCGGCGGTGGACCCGGTGCCCATGCCGACGCGCATGCCGTCTTGGACGTAATCCACGGCGCGGCGCGCAGAGACGTATTTCGCCATGTCAATCGGGTTGGCCTTGCCGCTCATCTTCGTCCGTCCTTTATACCCCTGGGCGGCCTTATACCGCCCTGCCCTGGCTGCCGCGAGGGGCCAATTGCAGCGCATCCAGAAGCGTGTCCAGCGCGTTCGCGTCCAGGATGACGGCCATGGGGCCGCCTTCGATGTCCAAGGTGACCGGGCCGGTGGCCTCGTTCGAGGTGCCGACACGGCCGACCGGATCCAGCACCAGCCCGTCGATGGGCCAGCGCAGACCGGTGCCGCGCCCCGTGGTCCGTGCCAGCGGCCAGAGCGAAATGCGGGCCCCGGGCGCCATAGTGAGGCGCAGCTGCGGCGGGGCGATACAGATACAATCCGTCCCATCCAGCAGGATTACCGGCGCGCGCGTCCGGGCCAGTTCGCTGAGGCAGGCCAGAAAGTGATCCACCCGCGCCCCAAGAAAGCCCACGGCCAGGGTAAACGGCGCATCGGTGCTGCGCAGGGCCTTGGCGAAGTCGGTGCTGTTCTGTTCGGCGATGGGATGGAGCTTGTCCGCAAAGGCCGCGCGGGCCCCGTCCGAGATCGAATCCATATCGCCGATCACCGACTCGGGCGTTAACCCTGCCGCCAGAATTGTGTCCGCCCCGCCATCTGCCGCGACCAGCCGGGGGGCGCGCATTAGGGCTTTTTCAAGGACTCGTCTGCTAACCGGGGCACCACCGACAAGAGTTTGGCCATCCTGTGACCGTATCGAATCTGGCAAAAATCCGCCCCCGCTATCGCCAAATGGTCGTGAACCCGGCACGATTTGACTGGAATCATCCAGTTAAGTGCATGGTGAAGTGAAACAGGATTCCCAACCGGGAAGAAAGTGATGGTGCCCTGATGGTTCCCGCCAACAAGATTCTTACGGTCGCCTATGGGACCTTCTCCTGCACGCTGGAGGGGTTCGACGATCCGTTTTCGACCATGACCGACATCGCGGAGTATTTCCGCGATCTGGCCGCTGATGACCGATTCTTCGGTGCCGAGCCGCCCACGCCCGATATGGCCATGCTGCGCACGATTGCGGAAGCCCGCGCCAACCGTGCCGTTGACGCCCAGCCGGACGAAGGCGGCGTGACGCTGCGCCCGGCGACCATGCCCGCCGCCGCGGCCGTGGCCACCGCGGCCGGTATCGAGCCAGCGGCGGAGAGCGAGATTGAGCCCATCGCCGAAGACAGTTCGGTCGAGGCCGCCATCGCTGCGGCAGACACAGCGTCCGAGGGTGCCGAAACCGGCGATATCGACGCACCGGTTGCCGTCGAGGACACGCCGAGCGATGCGATCGAAGAAGACGACGGCGATACGCCGGTGATCGCCGAGGATAAGCCTGACGACATCGTCACCGCCGAGGACGATGACGCTGTCGAGGAGACAGCGCTGGAAGACGCGTCGGCCGAGGAAGAGACCATCGCCCCGGAGGCCGGGCCTGTCGGCCAAGACGATGCGAACAGCGCAGACGAACCAACCGACTTCGTTGCCGAGTTGGACGAAGACAGCGCCGCGGCCAAGCTTGCGCGCATCCGCGACGTGGTGGCCGCCGATCGTGGCTCGATGGATGCCTATGGCGAGGACGAAAACGCCATCAGTTCCGTCCTGAGCGCGGAGCCTGTCGAAGATGAAGACACGTTGACGGCGGCCTTCGAGCAGGACGCGTTCAATACGGCGGACGTGGCCGAAATCGCCGAGCCGAGCATCGCCGACAGCGATGCTGCGGGCCAAGACGAGCTGGCCACCGACCTGGCCGCGATCCTGCCGGATGAAACGCCGTCGGACGTGGCCGAGACGGACGACGCCCCAGTGTTGGCCGAGGCGACGGAAGAGATCATCGCCGAGATCGAAGACCAGGCCGACGTCATCGCCGAGGATGCGCCGGAGGCCATCGGCAAGACGGTCGAAGCATCGGTCGCCAGCGCGGTCGCCGATGAAGCGGAAGTGGCGCCGGTCGTCGCGGAAGACGCGCCGGACGCTGACACACCGGCTGCCGAAACGTCGGACGACAGCGACGAGACCGTGGCGGAGGCTGACGATGCGGCAGATGTTGTCGCGGCAGACGATAGCGTGACCGACGAGGAGGCACCGAAGCCCGAAAGCGGTGCCGCCCGACTGTTCCGACGCATCCGCGTGCGCAAGGTGCGCCGGGCCGAAGCCGAAGTGGCCGCCGCGACCGTGGTCCCCGAAGCCTTGGCCGCGGACACAGCCGACATCGCCGCCGAGGGCGAGGTGCAAGATGGCGTGTCCAACGACGCTGACGTGCCGGAGCAGGACGACTTGATGGCTGAATTGTCGGCCATCGAGGCGGAACTGGACCGCGACTCGACTGGTCGCGAGACCGCGTCCGAGCAGGACGAGACCGGCCTCTCGGAAGATGAGGACGATGACGCGGAGCTGATGGCGGAACTGGCCGCGATCCAAGCCGCCGACACGCCCGACGAGGACGCCGCCGCCGAGATCGAAGATGAGGTCGATGACGCGCCGGACACCCTGATGGCGGAGACCGACGGGGACGCGATCGAAGCCGAAGAAGAGGAGGCCACCGATGGAGCGGAAGCCGTCGACGACGCCGCGCCCGCGGCGCAAGTTCCGGCCGACCGAGACATGGAGCGGCTGTTCGCCGCGACCGACAGCCGGTTCTCCGGCGAGGACATGTCGCGGCGTCACGCCAACATCTCTCATCTGAAGGCCGCGGTGGCCGCCCGCCGCGCCGACGGTCCCTCGACCGATGCGTCGGGCGACGAAACCGACGCCTACCGCGAAGACTTGGCCAGCACGGTGCGGCCGCATCGCGCAACCAAGCCCGCCGACGCGGCGACCGCGCGCCCCGAGCAACGCCCGGCCCCGCTGATGCTCGTTTCCGAGCAGCGGGTCGAGACGGAGGCCGAGGCCGAGCCGGTGCGCCCGCGCCGCGCCGAGCGGGTCACCGAGGACGAGGCCCGCGAGGCCGAAAACCTGCAGGTCGCCTCTGACCAGACCGAGGCGAAGGCCGCGCCGATTGAGGATTTCGAGCAATTCGCCGCCGATCTGGGCGCCGTGGACTTGCCGGACATCCTGGAAGCCGCCGCAGTCTATTCGTCGAAGGTGATGGGCAAAGAGCACTTCTCGCGCCCCCGCCTGCTGCACCTGGCCGCCGAGGCCGTGGACGATATGAGCCGGGAAGACGGGCTGCGCGGCTTCGGCCAGTTGCTGCGCGACGGCACGATCCGCAAGGTCAGCCGCGGCGAGTTCGCGCTGAGCGCGGACAGCCGCTACGCCGCCTCGGCGGATCGCCAGGCAGGCTGACGCAAGTCAACCTGACAAGATCAAACGGCCCGCTGCTTGGTGCAGCGGGCCGCTTCATTTGGCGCTCTGAGGGCGGGACTTGGATCAGCTTGACTGTGCATCGGGTCGGTCTCGATGCCGCTCGACAGCCTTTGGGTGTCCGCCGTACCGAGTTTAGAACGTATCGCGAAAGACCTAGGCCAGGGCCTTTCGCGAAACACGTTCCTGGCCAAGGCGTTGCGCGGACTTCGCTTTTCGCGGATGTCTCGGGCGAACGCGCCGGACGATTATCTCGACCCACAAAGGCCCTGTCGCGCTTCGCGCTTTCGAGACCTTTGCGGTGAGGATTCAACGGATGGCCGCAACACACTGGGCGAGGTTCTTTGGGTCGCGTGCGGGTATCCGAGGCCGGTTGCGGGGCGGTTGGTCAGGTGCAAGCTTGACCGCCTCAATGGGTGCAAAAGAGGCTGGCCGAAAGTTGAGACAGAGGCGTTCAGAAGATGCGTGCGTGGCCGCAGAATTGCCGACGCTCCGCCGACCGCTGGCGTCTCGGCCCATCGCGCAGGGCTCCTTGGTTTGGATCGCTCCTGGCATCGCGATGGCGGATCGGTCTGGGTGCTGGGGGTAACATCTGACAGAGTTGCATCGCATATCTGGAGCGTGGAGCGAGCGTGCCCCCTTGCAGCGCAAAGCCGGTCCCTCTTCGAGCCATGGTTTGGCCATCCGAGCGTTGTTCCGGCAGTGCTTCATGGCTTCCGGATACCGGCCACCAGCGCGCGTCGCGCCAGCATTGGCCACATCACCGGACTCGTCGCCCTGCGGCCAGAGCCCGGTCCAGGACCAAGCATGACGGCCTCTTTCAGGCCAGTTTAATCGGCTCCTTGGCCGATGCCTCAAGTGTGCCTTGGACCAGCCAAGGCGGCGTCGCCCGTCGAGTGTCGTGGATGGAGCACAGGCGGATGGGGTCGTCAGTCTTCGGGCGGGGCGTCAGGGTCGGGCTGGCCCAAACCTTTGAAGACGCGCTTCAAAGGAAAGACGCACGCGATGCCCGCGATGATGTAGATCGAGAGATCCAGAAGAACGGGCAATTGGCCGAAGCGGTCGTAGACCAGCCCCATCACGCCGACGACCAAGCCGATATAGACCGGCAAGCCGATCAGCAGGATGACGAGGGCCAGGCGTTTGCGGGCTTTGTAGGTCATCGGATCAATCCTCGAACGGGTCGGTCACCAGAATGGTGTCCTCGCGCTCGGGCGAGGTCGAGAGGAGCGCGACGGGACACCGCACCAGTTCTTCGATCCGACGGACGTATTTGATGGCCTCGGCGGGCAGATCGGCCCAGCTGCGCGCGCCCTCGGTCGAAGCGGACCAGCCGGGCATCTCCTCGTAGACGGGGGTGCAGCGCGCCTGGGCGTCGGCGGCGGTGGGCAGGTGGTCAATGCGGGTGCCGTCCAAATCGTAACCGGTGCAGATCTTCAGGGTCTCGAACCCATCCAGCACGTCCAGCTTGGTCAGCGCGATGCCGTTCACGCCCGACGTGGCGCAGGTCTGTCGGACCAAGACGGCGTCGAACCAGCCGCAGCGGCGCTTGCGGCCGGTGACGGTGCCGAATTCGTGCCCGCGTTCGCCCAGGCGCTGGCCGTCGGCGTCGTCCAGTTCGGCGGGGAACGGGCCCTCGCCCACACGGGTCGTGTAGGCCTTGACGATGCCCAGGACGAAGTCGATGGCGCCGGGGCCGATGCCGGTGCCGGTGGCGGCTTGGCCCGCGATGACGTTGGACGACGTCACGAATGGGTAGGTGCCGAAGTCGATATCGAGCAGCGCGCCTTGCGCGCCCTCGAACAGGATGCGGCGCCCGGCGCGGCGTTTTTCGTCGAGAATTTTCCAGACCGGAGCGGCGTATTCCAGGACGGAGGGCGCCACCTCGCGCAGGGCGGCCAGCAGTTCCGCGCGGTCGACGGGGTCGAGGCCGAGGCCGCGGCGGAGGGCATCGTGGTGAACCAGGGCGCGATCGACGCGGGTTTCCAGGGTCGCGGGATCGGCCAGGTCGGCGACGCGGACGGCGCGGCGGCCGACCTTATCTTCGTAGGCGGGGCCGATGCCGCGCCCGGTCGTGCCGATCTTGGCGACGGAATTCTGGCTTTCGCGGGCCCGGTCCAGCTCGCCATGGATGGGCAGGATCAGGGGCGTGTTTTCGGCGATCATCAGGGTGTCTGGCGTGATTTCGACGCCCTGACCGCGCAGTTGCGCGATTTCTTGGACCAGGTGCCACGGGTCGAGCACCACGCCATTGCCGATCACCGACAGCTTGCCGCCGCGCACGATGCCCGACGGCAGGAGCGAAAGTTTGTAGACGGTACCGTCGATCACCAAAGTGTGGCCCGCATTGTGGCCACCCTGGAAGCGGGCGATGACATCTGCCCGCTCGGACAGCCAATCGACGATCTTGCCCTTCCCCTCGTCCCCCCATTGGGCGCCGACGACGACGACATTGGCCATGATGCAAGCCCTCTTGCGGAAAAATCCGTCCTCCTCTAGCGCGCTGCGCCCAGGGGCGAAACCAGGCAAATCCGCAAGCGGGACCCGGACAACGTTCCGAATCTGCTTGGGAAATGCGCAAAGGCGCCTTAGCATGCATCGGTGCGAGAGAGTGGCCGGGCTAATCTGGGGGACTTGCGGCTATGGGCCGCGCCCTCTACCTACGCTGTGAACAGACCGGACGGACCGACCATGGAAAATGTTTTCCTCGCGATACAGCTTATCGTGACACTTTGCCTGATCGGCATCGTGTTGCTTCAGCGATCCGAGGGGGGCGGTCTGGGTATGGGCGGCGGCGGCGGCGCCATGACGGGGCGCCAGGCGGCCAATGCAATGGTCAAGCTGACATGGCTGTTCGGCGTGGCGTTTCTGGTGAATGCGGTGATCCTGACGGTCCTGTCGGCACAAAATGCCTCGGGCAGTTCGGTCGTCGACCTGCTACCGCCGCCGGTCGAAGGCTCGGCCCCGGCGCTGCCATCGGGTGAGGCGCTGCTGCCGCCGACCACGGGCGACTCGCCGCTGACTCCGCCGCGGTCGGAATAACAGTATTTAGATAAATCTGGCCGCCAAGTCTCAGGATGTAGCGTCTTTGGTTGCGTCCGGCCGGTCCCTGCTGATACCCTCAAATCCCGTGATTGGTGGGTCCGAGGCGAGTCGGATCCCGGGACGTTGCGGGGAATTCACGGCATGGCACGGTTTATCTTCATCACCGGCGGGGTGGTGTCGTCGCTTGGGAAGGGCTTGGCAAGCGCGGCACTGGGCGCATTGTTGCAAGCGCGGGGCTATACGGTGCGGCTGCGCAAGCTGGACCCTTATCTGAATGTGGATCCGGGGACGATGTCGCCATTTGAACATGGCGAGGTGTTCGTGACCGACGACGGGGCGGAAACGGACCTGGATTTGGGGCATTACGAGCGATTCACCGGCGTTGCGGCGCGTGCGACGGATTCGATCAGTTCGGGCCGGGTCTATTCCAACGTGTTGGAGAAGGAGCGGCGCGGGGATTACCTGGGCAAAACGATCCAAGTGATCCCCCATGTGACGAACGAGATTAAGGATTTCATCCGCATCGGCGAGGATGAGGTCGATTTCATGCTGTGCGAGATCGGCGGCACGGTGGGCGACATCGAGGGGCTGCCCTTCTTCGAGGCGATCCGGCAGTTCAGCCAGGAAAAGCCGCGCGGGCAATGCGTCCTGATGCACCTGACGCTGCTTCCGTACATCAAGGCCAGTGGCGAGTTGAAAACGAAGCCGACGCAGCATTCGGTGAAGGAATTGAGGTCGATCGGGTTGGCGCCGGATATTCTGGTGTGCCGGTCCGAGGGGCCGATCCCCGACAAGGAACGCGAGAAGCTGGCGCTGTTCTGCAACGTGCGACCCGATTCCGTCATCGCGGCGCAGGATCTGAAATCCATCTACGAGGCCCCGTTGACCTATCACCGAGAGGGCTTGGATCAGGCGGTTTTGGACGCGTTCGGGATCAGCCCGGCGCCCAAGCCGAACCTTGCCCGGTGGGAGGATGTGGTCGACCGGATCCACAACGCGGATGGCGAGGTCCGCGTGGCGGTGGTCGGGAAGTACACGCAGCTGGAGGATGCCTATAAGTCGATTGCCGAGGCGCTGACCCATGGCGGCATGGCGAACCGGGTGAAGGTGCAGGCGGATTGGATCGACAGCGCGATTTTCGAGCGCGAGGATCCGGCGGTTCATTTGCAGGGCTTCCACGCCATCCTCGTACCCGGCGGTTTCGGTGAGCGCGGAACCGAGGGAAAGATCAAGGCGGCGCAATTCGCCCGGGAAAAGAAGGTGCCGTATCTGGGCATCTGCCTTGGCATGCAGATGGCGGTGATCGAGGCGGCACGGAACACGGCCGATCTAGGGGATGCGGCATCGGAGGAGTTTGCGGACGAGACCGACCCGAGCAGCTTCACGCCCGTGGTCTATCACCTGAAGGAATGGGTCCAGGGCAACGCCAAGGTGACCCGCAGGAAGACCGACGACAAGGGCGGCACCATGCGGCTGGGCGCTTATGATGCGGCGCTGACGGGCGGATCGCGGGTGGCCGAGGTGTATGGAAACGTCGCCATCGAGGAACGGCACCGGCACCGCTATGAGGTGGATATCAAGTTCCGCGAGAAGCTGGAGGATCAGGGGCTCTGCTTTTCCGGCCTGTCACCCGATGGCCGCCTGCCCGAGATCGTGGAATGGTCCGATCACCCGTGGTTCATCGGGGTGCAGTTCCATCCCGAGCTGAAGTCAAAGCCGTTCGAGCCGCACCCCCTGTTCGCGGATTTCATCCGCGCGGCGAAGGAGCAGTCGCGGTTGGTGTGATCAACCGCGCGGCAAGCTTTCGCAGGCGATCCCGTCATTGTCGCCATCCAGTCGATGCGGATCGCCAGGGCCGCTGCGTTCAAAAAAGCTCTGCGCCTCGCGCTGGGTCGAAAAATCGGCGCAATCCATGTCGCGCTGCGCAAAGGCGGCTGGCGCGACGGCCGATGCGAACACGGAGCAGATAAGAACAAAACGCACTATTCCGCACTCCAATCTTGTTAACCTTAGTTAACATGGGGTCTTGACCGGCGGATCCGACGGACGGCGGCCCAATTCCCTTCTTGGAGCGTTCCAAATGCCACACATGCTGAGCTTCCACGTCTGGGACGTTTTCACCGAGACGCCGTTCACCGGCAATCCGCTGGCCATCGTGGAAGACGCCGCAGCGTTAACCACCGCGCAGATGCAAACCATCGCGCGCGAATTCAATCTGTCGGAGACGATCTTCCTGATGGCGCCGCGGGATCCGGCGCATACGGCGCGGGCCCGGATCTTCTTTCCCACGGCCGAGATCCCGTTCGCCGGTCATCCGACCATCGGCGCGTCGCTGTTCCTGGCAGGCCGCGATGGGCTGTCGAACGTGATGCTGGAGGAAGAGGCCGGTCTCGTCCCGGTCCGCATCGCGGACGGCCGAGCGACCTTCGTGGCGCCGGTCCTGCCGACGGCCCATGGCGGCGCGGTCTCTGCCGCCCTGTGCGCAAAGGCTCTGGGCCTGTCCGCAGATCAAGTCGGACCGCATCGACCAGGTGCCTTCGCCGGTG
>JBCDCW010000034.1:0-19581 GCA_039180995.1 Pseudomonadota bacterium | reverse complement strand
TTGAGAATCTGGCAAACAGCTTCAAGGAAGGAAGGCCCACGCCACCGAACCTTCCGTAACGCGAGGCCGGTATTTGGCATATCGCCAAGGGCTATTGTCTACGTCGGCGGTTTAGCAGAACGAGGCCAACCCAACAGACCTAGGATTTGAAGGCCCGCTTCCGTAACGACGCCGAAACAATCGTGGCTATCCGCCGATCCCGCCTAACGCGAGGCCAACGACTTGGACGCGACGGAAATCTTAGGCGAAACACCGTAGGTTCTACATCGGGTTTGGCCGCCTTCTTGAATGCTTGTCGTTCGCAAGTCTTGCCGCATTTCGCACACGGGACCCAAACCGACCCCAGCCCAACACCTTCACCTAACAAAACCGTGACCACATCCCCCTCGCCGGTTTGAAAAACCCCGATCGAATCGTATCTCCATGGAACACCCCGAGACCCCGGAGGTCCCCTTGAGACACTTAATGACGGCCATCAGCTTCGCCGCCGCTTCGGCGATTGCCCTGCCTGCGCCCGCGGCCGAGCCTGGCGTGACCACCTTCACGCTCGATAACGGCTTGGAGGCGGTCGTGATCGAGGATCACCGCGCCCCCGTCGTCGTCCACATGGTCTGGTACAATGTGGGCGCCGCCGACGAACCGCCCGGCAAATCGGGGATCGCCCACTACCTGGAACACTTGATGTTCAAGGGCACAGATACGCTGGCACCGGGCGAGTTCAGCGAGATCGTGGCGGCCCAAGGCGGCACCGACAACGCCTTCACCAGCTACGACTACACCGGCTATTTCCAGCGCGTCGCCGCCGACAGGCTGGGACTGATGATGGAGATGGAAGCCGACCGGATGCGTAACCTGCTGCTCGACAGCGAAGAATTTCAGACCGAACGGGATGTGGTCTTGGAAGAACGCGCTCAGCGCACCGACAGCAACCCGGGTGCGCTGTTCGGCGAACAGCGCCAGGCGCTGCAGTATATCAACCATCCCTACCGCATCCCGATCATCGGCTGGCGGCACGAAATCGAAGGCCTGACCCTGCAAGATGCGCTGGACTTCTACGAGGAGTTCTACGCCCCCAACAATGCCACATTGATCGTCGCGGGCGATGTCGACCCGGACGAGGTCCGCGCCCTGGCCGAAACTCACTACGGTCCCCTGGCACCGACACAGGGCCTGACCCAGCGCGAACGGCCCTCTGAGCCGCCGCAAATCGCCCCGCGCCGCCTGACCTACGAAGACGACCGCGTGTCAAACCCCTACGTCATCCGCACCTATCTTGCCCCCGAACGCGACCCGGGCGACCAGGCCGACGCCGCCGCGTTGACGATCCTGTCGCAGATCCTCGGCGGTTCCGGCGCGACCTCGCTGATGGGCCGCATTCTGGAACAAGAAGAAGGCGTCGCCCTCTACACCTCCGCCTTCTATTCGGGCACCAGCTACGACGACACGTCCTTCGGCCTGGTCGTCGTCCCCACCCCCGACCGCACGCTGGACCAGGCCGAGGCCGATATCGACCGGATGATCGATCTTCTGCTGACCGAAGGCATCGACCAGACGCAGCTGAACCGCATCAAGGCGCAGATCCGCGCCTCCGAGATCTACAAACTCGACAGCCTGCAAAGCCGCGCCCGGGAATACGGCGTCGCGGTGACCAGCGGCCTGACGGTCGAGGATGTGGAGGACTGGCCCCGCCAATTGGACGCCGTCACCCAGTAAGACATCCTTCGCGTGGCGCGCCAGGTCTTCGACATGAACACCTCCGTCACCGGCTACCTGACGAAACCCACCGAGACCGTCGAGGCCACCCAATGATCCCATCCTTGCGTGCCGCAGCGCTTGCCATCTGCCTGCCCCTTCCCACTTTCGCGGCCGTGGAAATCCAGGAAGTCACGTCCCCCGGCGGCATCACCGCCTGGCTCGTGGAGGAACCCTCGATCCCCTTCGTGGCGATCGAGTTACTGTTCGAAGGCGGCGGCAATCTGGACCTGCCGGGCAAGCGCGGCGCCACCCACTTGATGACCAGCCTCTTGGAGGAAGGCGCCGGCGACCTCGACGCCCGCGCTTTCGCCGAAGCGATGGAGACCTTGGCGACCGGTTTCGGCTTCGACACCAACAACGACACGGTCACCGTCAGCGCCGAATTCCTGACCGAGAACCGCGCCGCCTCCGTCGAGTTGCTGCGCGACGCCATCACGTCCCCTCGCTTCGATCCCAACGCGGTTGATCGCGTGCGCGACCAGGTCTTGGCCGTGATCTCCCAACACGAAAACGACCCCTCGGAAATCGCCAGCGCGACCAAAGCCGCCCTCTCCTTTCCCGATCACCCCTATGGCAGCGTTCTAGACGGCACCCGCGACTCCGTCGCGGCACTCACCGTCGCGGACTTGCAAGAGGCCCATCGCAACGCCCTGACCCGCGACCGCGTCAAGGTCGGCGTCACCGGCGATATCAGCGCCGCCGAACTGGGCCCCCTGCTAGACGAGTTGCTGGGCGGCCTGCCCCAAAGCGGTGGCCCCGATGTGACCCGCGCCGATTACGCGCTGTCTGGCGGCGTGACCGTGGTCGAGTTTCCCAGTCCCCAATCCGTCGTGCGCTTCGGCCATGAAGGCATCGCATTCGACGACCCGGACTACTTCCCGGCCTTCATCCTGAACCACATCCTGGGCGGTTCCGGCTTCAATTCCCGCCTCATCCAAGAGGTGCGGGTCAAACGTGGCCTGACCTACGGCATCGGCACCGGCCTCGCCGCGCGCGACCATGCCGAACAGATCCTCGGCCAATTCTCCGCCTCCAACGACAAAACCGCCGAAGCGGTCGAGATCATCCGCGCCGAATGGCAACGCCTCGCGACCGGGGGCGTCACGGACGAGGAACTGGAGACCGCCAAGACCTTCCTCACCGGCGCCTACCCCCTCCGCTTCGACGGCAATGCAAGGATCGCGGGCATCCTTGTCGGCATGCAGGATCTCGGACTTCCCATCGACTATATCGCCACCCGCAATGACCGGGTCATGGCCGTCACGCAAGCGGATATAGCCCGCGTTGCCGCACGCCTTCTCGACCCCGAAGCCTTGCATTTCGTCGTCGTGGGCCAACCCGAGAACCTGGAAACCGGCGCCTTCTGACGGGGCAGAAGATCCTTGAAGTAAAGATTTTTCGGAGAGTTCTACGATAAAACTCTCCGCCCGCAACCCTTCCGACTCGCCCCACGACATGCTAGGTCTCGTGGCATGGGCGCTCCAGACCGCAATATGATCCCTCCGCGCATTCGCCAACTGGACGAAGGCGCCGTTAACCGCATCGCCGCGGGCGAAGTCGTGGAACGCCCCGCCTCCGCCGTCAAAGAGCTGGTGGAAAACGCCCTCGACGCCCGCGCCACGCGCATTTCGGTCGACATCGCCGATGGCGGTCGCACACTGATTCGTGTCACCGATGATGGCCATGGCATCGCCGCGAACGACCTCCCCCTGGCCCTCTCCCGTCACGCCACGTCGAAAATCGACGGCAGCGATCTCCTGAACATCCACTCCTTCGGCTTCCGGGGCGAAGCCCTCCCCTCCCTCGGCGCTGTCGGTCGCCTCACCATCACCAGCCGCGCCGCCGGCGCGCCCGATGCCGCCACCATCCATGTCAGCGGCGGGCGCCTTTACCCACTCAAACCCGCCGCCCTTCGCGCGGGCACCATCGTCGAACTCCGCGACCTTTTCCACGCCACGCCCGCTCGCCTCAAATTCCTCAAGTCCGAGCGGTCCGAGACCATGGCCGTCGCCGACGTGCTCCGCCGTCTCGCCATGGCAGACCCCTCGGTCGCTTTCACCCTCCGCGACATTTCCGACGGCAGCGACCGCGTTTTGTTCCGCGCTGATCCCGCCGACCGGCCCGCGCGTCTGGCCACGATCCTAGGCCGCGATTTCCCGGCCAACGCCATGAATATCGACGCCACCCGCGACGACATCACTCTGACCGGCATGGCCGCCCTGCCCACCTATTCGCGCGGCAACGCCGTCCGCCAATACCTCTTCGTCAACGGTCGGCCCGTCCGCGACCGGATGCTGACCGGCGCCCTGCGCGCCGCTTATATGGACGTGCTCGTCAAAGATCGCCACGCCGTCGCCGCGCTCTTCGTGACCTGCGACCCAACCCTGGTCGACGTCAACGTCCATCCCGCGAAGACCGAAGTCCGCTTCCGCGACCCCGGCCTCGTCCGCGGACTCATCGTCTCGGCCCTCCGCCATGCCCTCGCCGAAGCCGGCCACCGCGCCTCCACCACCGTTTCGGACGCCACCCTTGGCGCAATGCATCCCAACAGCCCCGCCGCCCCCATCTATCAAATGGACCGCCCGTCCGCCGCCGCCCGCACCGCCGCTTACACCGCCCAAATGCCCGGCCTCTCCGAAAGTCCCTCCGCCCGCTATGACCCCCCCGATGAGGGCGCGCCAGCGACCGAAGAGGGCCCCCTGGGCGCCGCCCGCGCCCAACTTCACGAAAACTGGATCATCTCCCAAACCGCCACCGGCATGGTTCTGGTGGACGCCCACGCCGCCCATGAACGCCTGGTCTATGAACGACTCAAAGCCCAAATGGCTGAAACCGGCATCCGCGCCCAGGCCCTCCTCCTCCCCGAAATCGTCGATGTCGGCCCCGATCACACCGAAACCCTCCTCTCACTCGACCTCGCCCGCCTCGGCCTCGCCGTCGAACCCTTCGGCCCCGGCACAATCGCCGTCCGCGAAACCCCCGCGATCCTGGGCAATTGCTCCGCCGAGGCCCTGATTCGCGACCTCATTGACGAACTCGAACAAGACGGCGCGGCCGACCCGCTCTCTCTCCAAGCCCGCCTAGACGCCATCCTCTCCCGCATGGCCTGCCATGGCTCCGTCCGCACCGGCCGCCGCCTCTCGGCGCCGGAAATGAACGCCCTCCTGCGCGAAATGGAGGCCACCCCTCATTCCGGCCAATGCAACCACGGCCGCCCCACTTACGTGGAACTCAAACTCTCCGACATCGAACGCCTGTTCGGCCGCACATGATCATCGACCTCTCGGACCCGACCATCATCGTGGCGATGATCATGACTGTGATCATTCTAGCCTTGATCATCATCACCCTTATCATGTCCGCCCGCCTCCGCGACATGGCCCATGGCCAGGCCCACCTCACGGGCACCCTCGCCTCCCTCCGCGACGCTCAGCGCGCGTCCGAGACCCAGACCAACACCGCCCTCACTGATTCAGCGACGAAAACCGCCCAAGCCCTCGGTGATCTGCAACGCCGCCTTGCCACCATCGACGCCGCCCAAACGAAAATCGAGGCCCTGTCCTCCGACGTCCTCGGCCTGCAAGACATCCTGTCCAACAAACAAACCCGTGGCGCCTTCGGCGAAATCCAGCTCCAGGACATCGTCGGCAAAGCTCTCCCGCCGGACGCCTTCACTTGGCAGGCCACCCTCTCGAACAGTCGCCGCGCCGATTGCCTGATCCACATGCCCGACCCGCCCGGGCCCTTGGTCATCGACGCCAAATTCCCGCTGGAACCCTTTGAGGCCCTGATCGCCGACCCAAAGAACTCGCGCGCAATCAACACCTTCCGCGCGGCGGTTCGCGCCCACGTCAAAGCCATCGCCGACAAATACATCCTGCCGGGTGAGACCGCCGACGGCGCCTGCCTGTTCCTGCCGTCCGAGGCGATCTACGCCGAACTCCACGCCAACCACCCCGACGCCATCCGCGAGGCCTTTGCGGCCCGAGTCTGGATCGTTTCGCCCACCACCACCATGGCCACGCTCAACACGCTGCGCGCGATCCTCAAAGATCACCGCATGCGCGAACAGGCAGGTGAAATCCGCCGCGCCCTCGCCCAACTCCACCGCGACGTCGAATTGATCGTCGAGCGCGCCGGCAAACTCGAAACCCATTTCGATCAGGCTCGCCGCGATGTCGAAGGTCTCACCACCGCCGCCGAACGCGCCGGCAAGCGCGCCCAAAAACTCGACAGTTTCGAATTCGGTCCCGAGCAAGCGGAGCACCCCAAACTCACCCCCGTCATTCGTCACGGCTGAAACGGCCCTACCCGCGGAACATTTGCCCGACCATCAAAACCCAAATCCGAAAGCCGCAAAAACACTTCATTAACCTTAAAGAACCCTGTGTTTACGTTTAGGCATATCCGGCCTGTTTGAGATCGTTCTAGCAGTCTTGCAATGTAAACAGCTCCCAGATGGTCCCGAGTGCCGCAATAAGGTCGTCGAAGGTTCTGGCGCCCGCACCGCGTAGAAGGACCTTGAGCTTTGAGAATGCCATTTCGATCAGATTGAGATCAGGGCTATGGGGCGGCAGGAAGCGGAACCAGCGACCCCTCTTGCGGAATGCTTAAACGGCGCGGATTTTTGGGGCGCTGACAGTGTCGGGAATGAACATTGTGCCGGGCTTAAGCGCAGGCGCGGGTTGAATTTCGGCATAGGGTTGCGACCGCCGCGCCATTCATCGCCCTTGGTATGATCCAGGCGACGATCAGGTCGGGCAGCGCGAGGGGCTGGTCCCTTGCTCCGCCCTCGGCTACATGCGCCGCCTGACCGAACCCGGAGCGACACCAGATGCAAGGCAGCGCCAATCTAAACGTCATGATCAAGGCCGCCCGCAAAGCCGGGCGCGGCCTGTTGAAGGATTTCGGCGAGGTCGAGAACCTTCAGGTTTCCGCCAAGGGCCCAGGCGATTTCGTCTCGCGCGCCGACCACCGCGCCGAGGAGACGATCCGCGAGGATTTGACCGAGGCGCGCCCGAATTACGGCTGGCTGGCCGAGGAATCCGACCCTATCGAGGGCAAGGACCCCACCCGCCGCTGGATCGTCGATCCGCTGGACGGCACCACGAACTTCCTGCACGGCATGCCACATTGGGCCGTGTCCATCGCGCTGGAAAATAAGGGCGAGATCGTCTCCGCCGTGGTCCATGATCCGGTCAAGGACGAGACGTTCTGGGCCGAGAAGGGCGCGGGTGCCTGGCTGGACGGGCGATCACGCCTGCGGGTGTCCGGGCGTACCAACATCATAGAGACGGTCTACGCCACCGGCCTGCCGTTCGGCGGGGGGAAGTACCTTCCGGCGGCGCTTCAGGACTTGGGACGTCTCCTGCCAGTCTGCGCTGGCGTGCGGCGATGGGGCGTCGCCTCGCTGGACCTGGCCTATGTTGCGGCGGGTCGCTGGGACGGGTTCTGGGAACGCGGCCTCAAGCCGTGGGATATTGCTGCCGGGATCCTGATCGTCCGCGAGGCGGGGGGCATGGTCGAGCCGATGTGCCCAGGGCAAGACTTGCTGGAAGACGGACATTTGATCGCGAGTTCGTCCACCATGTTCGACAAGCTATCGGGCATCCTGCGCGACCGCGACCAACCATCCACAGGCCTTTGATTTGACAGACCTCGATCCTCGGAGATGCGCAGCCTCTCGCGGGTCACAATCACCATAAAGTCCGAACCCGATCGCCGAGCGATCCAGGGACGTCAAACCGGGGCACTCAACTCGGCCAATCGCTTGGCGGACGCCCGGAACCAAGCGGAAAATCCGTAGGTCAGCGGATCTTGCGCGGCGATGTCCGCCAACCGGTCCGCATGGGGGGTCACAACCGACGGCGCCGTGGCCGGTAGATCCAGCCGACGCGCCTGCCGACCGCCATCTTCATCCGTGTCCATGCCTTGGGCGCGCAATCGTTCCGCACGATCCGCCATCCGGTTCGCCGCGATGAGAATAGCGACGCGCAGGGCAAATCTGTGACGTGTCCGCGAAACACGCTCCAGCAGGACGGCCTCGGTCGCCGTGGGGTCTAGCGGCCACCACTCATCGGCCACAAGAAACGCCAGGTCCTCAACCCCGCCTCGCAATCCCGCCAGATCCCAGCCGTGCCACATGACCGATCCGTCTGGCTGCACCGCCGCGCGGCCCGTGCGCGCATTCCAGCGGGTCAAACGCTCGGGCGGATGCGCCAGCGCATCCGCCAGCGCATCGGCGTCGATCTCGGGCGGCGCGATGCCCAGGTCGCCAGACAGGAAAACAGGGCGCGCGACATACGCTTCCGCCCAACGCAAGCCTTGGCCAATCCCTGCCAGTTTGGGCCGATCTGCCTCCGGCGTCGCATCGAATGCCGCCCGACAGGCTTCCAGCCCATCCATGGCGGCCGCTGCCAGGGTGCGCTGTTCCTCTGGCGACCCAGATTGAGAGAAGGCGTGCGACAGACGGTTCCGCCCCACATCGGATTGCAGAAGCAATCCGGACAGACACCCGATCACCCGGGGCACCGGCGCGCCCGCATGCGAAAGCGTGGTGAGAAGCGCAGCTTCCGCCGCCGTCCGTTCGGGCGACGACCGGCGGGTCGCGATAACCGTGCTCCCGTCGTTAAGGGTCAGCCGAGCCGACTGGCGGCCACGCCCCCCTGGCGCAGACATCGTGTCGACCGCCTGGCCCGTCATATGCCGTGTAAGATGCTTGACCCAACCGATAGACCCGGGCGGATGGGGCGTAGCGAGAGGATCGCGCGCGTCTGTCACTGCCCAGCTCCTGAACCGGCTCTGCCCCCCAGCATCACGGGGGTAGGTTGCACTTCGGGCAATGGCCATGCAAGCGTCGTACCGACCCATCTGCCCCGGACCCTCCCCGTGACCGTTTCCGATCTTGAACGCAATGCCGGCCTGCCCTTTGATCCCGGTGTCGTGGCAGGTATGCGCGTGAATACGCCAGCCGCGTTGCGCCGTGCTACCGCATTGCCCGGACGTCGGTCCGTCAAGAGGGCCTGGCAGGCTGCCTGGTTGGCGCGGGCGGTCAGCATGATCGACCTGACAACGCTGTCGGGCGACGACACACCGGGCCGGGTGCGGCGGCTCTGTGCCAAGGCGTTGCAGCCTGCCCGGGCCGATTTGCTGGAGGCAATCGGGTTGCCGGACCTGACGGTGGGGGCGGTTTGCGTCTACCATGAGATGGTCCCGGTCGCCGTGGACGCGCTTGGCGGGAAACTGCCGGTGGCGGCCGTCTCGACCGGGTTTCCGGCCGGGTTGTCCCCATTTCGGCTGCGACTCGCCGAGATCGAGGAGAGCGTCGCGGCCGGTGCGGCCGAGATCGACATCGTGATTTCGCGGCGTCACGTGCTGACCGGAGATTGGGCCGCCTTGTATGACGAGACGGCGCAGATGCGGGCGGCCTGCGGCGACGCGCATATGAAGGCGATCCTCGCGACGGGCGAGCTGGGGACGCTGAAGAATGTCGCCAAGGCCAGCATGGTCTGCATGATGGCGGGATCGGATTTCATCAAGACGTCGACGGGGAAGGAGGCGGTGAATGCCACGATCCCCGTGTCATTGGTGATGATGCGCGCGATCCGCGCCTATGAGGCGATGTCGGGATTCAAGGTCGGGTACAAGCCTGCGGGCGGGGTGTCGAAGGCGAAGGATGCACTGGTCTACCTGGCGCTTTTGAAGGAGGAGTTGGGCGACCGCTGGATGCGGCCCGACCTGTTTCGGTTCGGGGCCTCGTCGCTTCTGGGGGATATCGAGCGGCAGTTAGAGCATTTCGTCACCGGGCGGTATTCGGTCGGCCACCGGCATCCAGTCGGTTGAGATGCGGGAGCGAGGGGTCTGCCCCTCGCGCTCCCCGGAGTATTTTCGGCAGGAAGAAGAACAGGACAACGGATGACGCGCGTGGCCGAGATTTTCGAGAGCATGGAATGGGGACCGGCCCCCGAGGGGCGGGCGGAGGCCGAGGCTTGGCTGGATGGGCATGGTCGGGTGTTCGGGCATTTTATGGCCGGGAAACGCGGCAAGCCGGGGAAGACGTTTGCCGTGGCGAACCCGGCCACGGGGGAAGAGTTGGCGCAAGTCACGCAGGGGAGCGAGGCCGATGTGAGCGCTGCGGTGAAAGCGGCGCGGAAGGCACAGGGCGATTGGGCGAAGGTCTCGGACCATGGGCGGGCGCGGGTGCTCTATGGGATCGCGCGTGGGTTGCAGAAGCATGCGCGGCTGTTTGCGGTGCTGGAGACGCTGGATAGCGGCAAACCGATCCGGGAGAGCCGGGATATCGACGTGGCCCTGGCGGCACGGCATTTCTATCATCATGCGGGCCATGCGGAGCTGCGGTCGGAGCTGATGCCCGGCGCCGAACCCTGGGGTGTGTGCGGGCAGATCGTGCCATGGAACTTCCCGCTGCTGATGCTGGCCTGGAAGGTGGCGCCGGCCTTGGCCATGGGGAATGCGGTGGTGTTGAAGCCCGCGGAATGGACGCCGCTGACGGCGTTGGCCTTCGCCGACATCTGCGCCGAGGCCGGAGTGCCGCCAGGCGTCGTGAACATCGTAACCGGCGACGGGAAGACCGGCGCAGCACTGGCGGCGGCCGAGATCGACAAGCTGGCGTTTACCGGGTCGACCGAGGTGGGGCGCATCCTGCGGCGCGGGACGGCGGGGCGCGGGATCGGGCTGACCTTGGAACTGGGCGGCAAGTCGCCTTACGTGGTGTTCGAGGACGCGGATATCGACGGCGCGGTCGAGGGGTTGGTGGATGCGATCTGGTTCAATGGCGGCCAGGTCTGCTGCGCCGGCGCCCGCCTGTTGGTGCAGGAGGGGATTGCCGAGGACTTCACCGCGCGGTTGGTGGCGCGGATGGGCAAGCTGCGGGTCGGAGATCCGCTGGACAAGGCCGTGGACATGGGCGCCCTGGTCCATCCCGAGCAGAAGCGGCGAATTGAGGCGATGCTGGCGCGGACCTCGGGGACGGTGCATCAGGGGAGCGCGCCGAAGGGGTGCTATTTACCGCCGACCTTGGTGACAGACTTGGCGCCCGCCGATCCGTTGATGCAGGAGGAGGTGTTCGGCCCGGTTCTGGCGGCGACCACGTTCCGAACACCGGACGAGGCCGTGCTGCTGGCCAACGACACGACCTATGGGCTGGCGGGCAGCGTGTGGTCGCAGGACATCGACGTCGCCCTGGACACGGCGCCGAAGATCAAGGCGGGCGTGATCTGGGTAAACGGCGCGAACATGCTGGATGCCGCCGCGCCGTTTGGGGGGATGAAGGAGAGCGGCTTCGGGCGCGAGGGGGGCGTGGCCGGATTGGCGGCCTATCTGCGGCCCGGATCGGGGGCGAAATTGAAACCCGTGAAGGTTTTCGGCGGCGAGCCGGCGGCGTCCGACGCGGTGGACCGGACCGCGAAGATGTATGTGGGCGGCAAGCAGGCACGGCCCGATGGCGGCTACACCCGCGGTGTTTTTGGGCCAAAGGGGGCCGTCGAGCAGGTGGGCACCGCCAACCGCAAGGATGTGCGGAATGCCATAGAGGCCGCGCAAGTGGCCAAGGGCTGGGCGGGGTCGACGGGGCATCTGCGCGCGCAGATTCTGTATTACCTGGCCGAGAACCTGTCGGCTCGGGCGGACGAGTTCGCCGAGCGTGTCACGTTGCAGACCGGGGCCAAGGGCGCGCCGGAGGTGGAGGCGGCCATCGGCAACCTGTTCCGCTGGGCGGCTTGGGCCGACAAGCATGACGGGCGGGTGGTCGGCGTGCCGATGCCGGGGCTGGCCTTGGCGCTGAACCGGCCCGTGGGCGTGATCGCGGCCTTCGCGCCCGAAGAGGCGCCGCTGGCGGGGATCGCGCAGATCCTGGGCGCGGCCTTGGCGATGGGGAACCGGCTGGTGCTCCTGGCGCCCGAGACGGCGCCGCTGACCGCGACGGATCTGTATCAGGTGCTGGACACGTCGGACGTGCCAGGCGGCGTGGTGAACATCCTAACCGGTGACCATGGCGATTTGGCGCCGCAGGTGGCGGGGCATAAGGGAGTGGACGCGGTTTGGTCGTTCTCTTCGGCCGATATCTCGACCGCGATCGAGACCGAAGCCGCAGCCGACCTCAAGCGCACCTGGGTGAATTATGGGCGGAGTAGGGACTGGGCAGCACCGCCATCGAGACCATGGCTGAACGCCGCGACCGAGGTGCAGACGATCTGGGTGCCGTTCGGATTGTGAGAACAGGCGCCAGCGCCAGCCTAACAAAGGCTCGCGATCCAACAAGGTACGCTCTAACGAAGGGTCAGACCTGCCGCCACACCTCGGACCCTCGAGAGGAACCTGGTTGATTTCGATAAGACGGTCATCAGCTCGGGCCGGTCACCTGCACCTCCGGCGCCTCTTGTCGCAATGTCTCGCGGATGGCGGAGGCGAGTTCGCTATAGGCATCCCCCTGGGCTGCGGTGCGACGCCACACGAGGCCGATGTCCCGCTGGAGCCGGGGCTGAGATAGCGGACGGGCGACGACGAGCTGTTCGCGCGCCACCTCCGAGCGAATGTACAGCGCGGGAAGGATCGACAGGCCCAGGCCCGTGGCCACCATCTGGCGCAACGTGTCAAGCGACGTCCCCTCGTAATCGAGCGACAGGATAGCACCAGTTTCATCACAGAGATCGGCCACCGTATCATGCAACCTGTGCCCAGCCTCCAGGGCCATCACGGTTTCGCCCGCCAAGGCCGCCCGGTCGATGGTCGTCTCGCCCGCCAGGGCATGATCGGACGGCAACACGATCAAAAGCGGCTCATGGAAAAGCGGCTCAATCCGAAGAGTCGGTTCGTCCAACGGCAGCGGGAAAAACAGCACATCCAACGTCCCGTCCCGCAATCGAGTCATCAGATCGGCGGCAACCCCTTCTCTCACGTAGAATTTCAGCGCGGGATAACGGGCGTGAAGCCGTGGGATCACCAACGGCAGAAAGTAGCCGCCCAGGGACCCGACGATCCCCACACGCACAGTTCCCGACAAGGGATCGGCGCCGCTGCGCGCCAGGGCGGCGATATCGGCAACATCCCGCAAGACACCCCGCGCCCGCGACGCTACGGCGTGACCGACCGGCGTCAGGGTCACCCCCGAGCGGGATCGCTCCACGAGTTGTGCGCCGAGCCTGGTTTCCAGCTCTTTCAATTGCGTCGACAAAGTGGGTTGAGTCACGTTCACGCTTTCGGCCGCGCGGCGAAAATGCAGTGTATCGGCTACGGCGACCAAATAGCGAAATTGCTGAAGTGTGGGCATGGGATCTCGATAGGCGGTGTCTATGTAACGAGACCTAATGCATGGGGTTGAACAATCAAACCTGTCCGCTATGTCGCATGCGAGGCAGGACGGGACAGTCATGGCAGGACAAGAAACGCACACGCGGCCCAAAGGCGCGGCGGCTTGGATTTCGATCCTGTTGCCTGCCGCATTGTTTGCCTGGTTTGCTCAGCATATTCCGGCCGTGGCTGCGGGCGAGGTCCTGTTGTGGCGTTACGACTGGGTACCATCGCTGGGCGTCAGTATCGGGATACTCTTGGACGGGCTGTCGCTGACCTTCGCACTCCTGATCACGGGGATCGGGACGCTGGTAACGCTCTATTCGGCCAGCTATCTGGGCGGACATCCGCATCATACGCGGTTCGTCTGCTACCTCCTGGCCTTCATGACCGGCATGCTGGGGCTGGTTCTGTCGGACAACCTACTGGCCCTGTTCGTGTTTTGGGAGATAACAACGATCTCGTCCTACTTGTTGATCGGGTTCAACGCGGACGAAGCAAAGTCACGTCGTAACGCGCTGCAGGCGCTGCTGGTGACGGGCACTGGGGGGTTGGCCTTCCTGGCGGGCGTGGTTCTGATCGGCACGGCGGCGGGAACGTTCGAGATCAGCGAGATCGAGGGGTCGCTTGTCGACCACGCGCTTTATCTGCCGATCTTCCTTCTGGTCGTCGCCGGAGCGTTCACCAAATCGGCCCAAGTACCATTTCACTTCTGGTTGCCGAACGCCATGGCCGCGCCAACGCCGGTATCGGCTTACCTGCACTCGGCGACCATGGTGAAGGGCGGGGTCTATCTGTTGGCGCGCTTCCAACCGACGTTGGGCGGGTCAGACCTTTGGGTTTGGACGCTGGTACTGTTCGGGGGATTTACGGCGGTCTTCGCGTCGCTATTGGCGATCCGCCAGACGGATATCAAGCAAGTCCTGGCTTACACGACACTGATGGCTTTGGGCACGCTCACCATGTTTATAGGCGTAGGGACAGAGGCGGCACTGCTGGGCGCGATGACGTTTCTGATCGTACATTCGTTCTACAAGGCGTCTCTTTTTCTGATGATCGGCGTGGTGGACCATGGGACCGGAACGCGCGAGGCGACAGTGCTGCGCGGGCTCTGGCGCAAGATGCCGATGACCACGGTGGCCGCGTCGCTAGCAGCGTTGAGCATGGCCGGCATCCCGCCGATGTTTGGCTTCATCGGGAAAGAGTTTCTGTACAAGGGCGCGTTAGAGGCCCCGCTGGGCATGGAATGGGTGGTAGCCTGCGCCTTCGCGGCCTCGGCGCTGATGTTCGCCGCCGCCGGGATCACAGCCTTCAAACCCTTCTTCGGCAAGCTGGCGCCCACCCCTGTCGAACCGCATGAGGGCCCGGTGCCCATGCTGATCGGCCCGCTTTTGCTCGCGGCGCTCGGATTGTGGCTGGGCTTGCAGCCGGACTACGCAGAGGCACTGGTTCGACCCGCAACCGCGGCGGTTCTGGGCGCTCCGGCCGATGCCGATCTCTATCTCTTTCGAGAGGTGAACACCGCCTTCATCCTTTCGCTGGCCACATTCGCCGTGGGCCTAGCGCTGTACCTGGCCCATGTGCCTTTGCGAAATGCACTGGCGACGGTGCCGGCTCGTTTCGACCCGGGCTGGGACAAATTGATGGACCTGATCGCGGCAGGCTGCAAAGGGCTGACGGACCTGATCCAGACCGGCCAACTGCGCCGCTACATCTTCGTGACGTTCGCGGTGCTGGCCGTATTGGTCGCCTATGCAATCTGGCGCGGCGGCGTATCGCCTCAGATCCCGCCGCTGGAAGAGTTGCGCGCCAAACATTGGTCCGTCCTGATCTTCATCACCGCCGGCGCCTTGCTGACGGCCGTTTCCAATTCGCGGATGACGGCCATCGCGGCCCTGGGCACGGTTGGGATCGGCGTCGCGCTGATCTTCATCATGTTCGGCGCACCCGACGTGGCGATCACACAGCTTCTGGTCGAGGTTTTGCAGGTCGTCTTGGTCGCCGTGGCCATGCTGAAGCTGCCATCGCTAAACCGCGAATATGTCAGCCGTTTAAGACTCTGGGACCTGGCGCTGGCGCTAACGATCGGGGGCTTGGTCACGCTCACGCTGTTGGCTGTGATGCAGGCGCCGCTGGACCTGCGGATCACTGATTACTTCGAGGCCACATCATCGCCTGAAGCGTTCGGTCGGAATATTGTCAACGTGATCCTTGTCGACTTCAGGGCGCTGGATACGTTCGGCGAGATCGCGGTGGTCGTGATCGCCGCGCTGGGCGCGTTCGCGCTGCTGCGCGGCACAAAGGGAGCGCGTCCATGACCACGTCCTTGATCGTGCGCGCCGCCACGCGAATCTTGGTGGCTCTGCTGCTGCTGTTCAGCTTCTACATGCTGCTGCGCGGCCATAACGAACCCGGCGGCGGCTTCATTGGCGGGCTGATCGGCGCGACCGGCTTCATCCTCTACGCGATCGCCCACGGGTGCCGTGCCGCGCGCGAAGCGCTGCGGATCGAGCCGCAGACGATCGCCATGGCGGGGCTGGGGATCGCGCTTGCTGCGGGGTTGCTGGCTTGGCTGGTGGGCGACGGGCTGTTCACCGGGCAATGGCTGTTCCTATGGCCCGATCCGGCGGACCCGGGTGACAAAGGCGTGCCGCTGTCGAATATCTTGATCTTCGATATCGGCGTGTATCTGGTCGTTCTGGGTTCCGTCCTGACCATCGTCTTGGCGTTAGAGGAAGAAGTCTGATGGAGCTTTTCGTGCCCATCATGGTTGGCGCCATGATTGCCGCGGCCGTCTATCTGATGCTGGCCAGGAACGTGTTGCGCTTCCTGTTCGGTCTGATCCTGATCTCGAACGCCGCGAACTTGACGATCTTTGCCGCGGGCGGGCTGACCCCAGAGGCGCCGCCGCTGATCGCCTCTGGCGCGGCCGCGCCACCCGAGGGTGTGGCCAACGCCCTGCCCCAAGCGCTGGTGCTGACGGCCATCGTAATCGGGTTCGGCCTGTTCGCCTTCGCTCTGGTGCTGGTCTATCGCGGCTATCAGAACCTCGGCACGCTCGATTCAGATGAAATGCGCTTGGCCGAACCGGAGGAACCCAAGTGAGCCTGGCTCTCCTCCTCCCCTTGCCTCTGGTCCTCCCCTTTGTCATCGCCGTCTTCGCCTTCCTGTTCCGAAGGGGTCCCGAGGGTCGCTGGATCAGCGTCGTCGGCTCGGCGCTGTCGCTGATTGCCGGAATCGCGTTGCTGATCCACGTGCTGGCGAACGGGCCAGTCGCCACACAAATGGGCGATTGGGCCGCGCCGTTCGGGATCACCCTTGTCGCCGACACCTTGTCGGCGGTCATGGTCGTCATTACCGGGATCACCGGGCTGGCCGTGGCCGTCTATGCCGTGTCAGACATCACGCCTGCGCAGGAGGAACTGGGCTTTCACGCCCTTTTTCAGACCTTGCTCGCGGGTGTCACCGGCGCCTTCCTGACCGGCGACCTCTTCAACCTCTACGTCTGGTTCGAGGTGATGCTGATCGCCTCCTTCGGCCTTCTGGTCCTGGGCGGGACCAAGGTACAGATGGATGCGGGCATCAAATACGTCACGCTGAACCTGATCTCGACGATCCTGTTCCTAAGCGGGATCGGCCTGCTTTACGGCACCACCGGCACGCTCAACATGGCGGACCTGCATTACGCCGTCCAAGACGCCGATCCCGGCCTGCTCACCGTCATCGCCACCATGTTCCTGGTCGGCTTCGGCGTCAAAGCCGCCGTCTTCCCGCTGTTCTTCTGGCTGCCTGCCGCCTATCACACGCCGTCTTTCGCAGTCTCGGCCGTGTTCGCCGGGCTGCTGACCAAGGTCGGCGTCTACGCCATGATGCGCATGTTCACCCTGGTCTTCACCCAGGACGTGGCATTCACGCATACGCTGCTGCTGTGGATTGCCGTGGCGACCATGGTGACAGGTGTGCTGGGGGCAGCCGCCCAAACGGATTTCCGCCGGATCCTGTCATTCCACATCGTCAGCCAGATCGGCTACATGGTGTTGGGCCTCGCCCTGGCCTTCCAATCGGCCTTCGCGCTGATGGGGGCGATTTTCTACTTGGTCCACCATATCATCGTGAAGGCGAACCTGTTCTTGGTCGCGGGCGTGGCGAACCGGATCTCTGGCGGGAATGAGCTGTCGAAGATCGGCGGCCTCTATAAGGGCGCGCCGTTGCTCGGCTTCCTATTCCTGATTCCCGCCTTCTCGCTGGCCGGGTTCCCGCCGCTATCGGGCTTCTGGGCGAAATACGTTCTGGTGAAGGCCTCGCTCGACCTTCAGCTTTGGTGGGTCGCCTTCTTCGCCCTCGCTGTAGGTCTGATGACCATCTATTCCATGACCAAAATCTGGGGCAGCGCCTTCTGGAAGCCCCATCCCGAGGGCACGGTACCCGCCTTGGGCGACCTGCCCGGCGATGACCGCCGCGCGCTGATCGTGCCCATCGCCGGACTTGCCGTCCTGACGATCATTATAGGCCTCTTCCCCGAGGAATTCATCGCGGTCGCAGCCCGCGCGGCCGAAGAACTTCTTGACCCGAGCGCCTATCTGACCGCCGTTCTCGGGGAGGTGCCCACGGAATGAGCCTATTCCTCCTCAACATCATCCTCGCCATTTCCTGGGCGGCCCTGACCGGGAACTTCACTCTGGCCGGCCTGGGGATCGGCTATGTTGTGGGCTTCTTCGCCCTCTGGATCGCCCAACCGCTGTTCGCCGACCGCGGCGGCGGTTACTTTCTTAGGGTCTATCGGTGGATCCGTCTGATCGTTCTGTTCCATTACGAGTTGATCGTTTCTTCGATTTCGGTCGCGTGGGACGTGCTGACGCCCCGCCACCGAGCTCGCCCCGGGATCATCGCGATGCCGCTGCGCGCCAAGGGCGAGGCGGAGGTCCTGCTGGTTACCAACCTCATCTCACTGACGCCCGGCACGCTGACGCTGGACGTCACCGAAGACTGCAACACGCTGGTCATCCACGCCATGTTCGCCGACGATCCCGACGAAATCCGGCGCGAGATCCAGATGGGCATGGAACGCTGGGTGCGGGAGGCCATGGAATGACGCTGACGGAACAGATGCCGATCCTGAACATCGCCGTGCAATTCAGCTTTGCTTTGGTGATGCTGAGCGTCATCCTGGCGATGATCCGGCTGATCATCGGGCCGAGCCTGCCGGACCGTGTCGTGGCCTTGGACACGATGACGATCCTGATCGTGGCGTTTTGCGGGCTCTTCGCGCTCGACACAGGGTCATTGGCCTTTCTGGATGTGGCCGTGGTCCTGGCCCTGATCGGGTTCCTCGCGACGGTCGCACTAGCTCGCTTCGTCGAACGCAAACGGCAACGGACCCCTGCGGAGCGGTTGGACAAGCCAGACATGGCATCCGAGGAGACGGGAGATGTTTGAATTCCTCCTCTCGGCGCTCGTCCTGGCGGGCGCGTTCTTCGCTTTTATTGCGGGCCTTGGCATCCTGCGCCTGCCGGATGTCCTGATCCGTATGCATGCCTCGACCAAGGCAGGAACGCTCGGATCGGGGCTTATCATGGCAGCCGTCGCGGTGGGTTATGGGACAATCCCGGTGATCGCCCTTGTGGTGGCGATCATTGTTTTCTTGCTTCTGACGGCACCGGTGGCCGCGCATATGATCGGGCGGGCAGCGTTCCGATCTGGGGTCGATCTCTGGAACACGACAGAAGATCCGGAGGCGCGGGAGAAACTTGGAGTGGCGGAGCGGAAGTGAAGAGGGTGTCCCTCTCTTCGGTGGGCACTCCAATCGTCGGGGCGATCTCGGTCGTTTTTAGCGGCTCGGATTGTCCTCCACCATCCGCTGCCCCCTTTTTTTCCGGAAACAGCCGACCGGCCTGTTGACTGAGGCGGGTGGTTGGACCGCTCTACCGTATTCCCACGACAGAGACCGCCGCCCGCGATCTGACGAAACGCGGTGGCAGGCACTGCCTAAAGTCCTTCGCGTTTGATATGGATCGGAAGGCGCCGCCTCTCTCTTCGGTAGACCGCGCCTTGCGATGAACTTGCCTCAGATGAAGCGCAGAATGCTGTAAGGATCACGATGTGGATGGGCCACATATCAATGTTTGCCGCAGATAGCGGGTCCAGCGGCAAGCACGTTTGCTTGATCGACATTCGCCGGACTATTCGATGCGAAGGCGACAGGACAACCTGATCGAACGCGACCACACCATGTTGGAGCGGCTCCTAGGCGACAAGCAAAGGCTCCCACGCCGTCATGCCGTTCTGGCCACCCGGACTGCCATCGAGGCCATAAGATCTGCGGACTCGCCATACGACACGTCCCCCTGCGACGCTTCAACCGACCGATATCGAACACCGGAGCGATCCTCTTTCGCCATACCTGACACCTGAGGTCTGGCCCAATCTCTGGTGTTCGATATCGGTCGGTTGAAGCGTCGCAGGGGGACGTGTCGTATGGCGAGTCCGCAGATCTTATGGCCTCGATGGCAGTCCGGGTGG
>JBCDCW010000033.1:0-19711 GCA_039180995.1 Pseudomonadota bacterium | reverse complement strand
GGTCCCAGCATGGTGGCATAGATGTACTGCCAGTCCTGGGCGGCCGCCGGTCCGCAAAAGGCCATCACGGCCGCACACGCGCCTAGAAATCGTCGCATCGAAATATCTCCGTCGAAAATGGATCAATAGCGATGCCAAGCTGAGCACGGATGGCGGTTCCTCACAACCGCCCCGCCCGCCTAGAAGTGGATCGCCCGCCCATCCGCATCCAGCACGCTCTCGTGCATCATCTCGGACAGGGTCGGGTGCGGGAACACCGTATGGGCCAGGTCTTCCTCCGTCGTCTCCAACTGGCGGCCGACCACATAGCCCTGGATCAGTTCGGTCACTTCGGCGCCGACCATATGGGCCCCCAGCAACTCACCGGTCTCCTTGGAAAAGATCGTCTTCACCATCCCCTCAGGCTCGCCAAGCGCGATGGCCTTGCCATTCCCGATGAATGGGAAGTGGCCCACCTTGATGTTCAGCCCGGCCTCCTTGGCCTGTGCCTCGGTCAGGCCGACCGATGCCACCTGCGGGTGGCAATAGGTGCAACCCGCGATGCTTTCGGGCTTTACCGGATGCACATCGTTCTTGCCCGCGATCAACTCAGCCACCATCACCCCCTCATGGCTGGCCTTATGCGCCAGCCACGGCGCCCCCGCGATGTCGCCGATGGCGTAGACACCCTCGACTCCGGTGCGGCAAAACTCGTCCGTTACGACGTGGCTCCGGTCGATCTTCACGCCGGCTTCTTCCAGGCCCAGCCCTTCGACGTTGCCCACGATGCCCACGGCCGAAATCACCGTGTCGAACTCATGTTTCTCGGCCTTGCCACCAGCTTCGATGGTCGCGATCACCTTGTCCTTCTGGCGATCCAGACCCTTTACCGTGGCTTTCTGTAGGATCTTCATCCCCTGCTTCTCAAAGGACTTCTTGGCGAAGGCCGAGATCTCCGCATCTTCCACCGGCAAGATCCGGTCCATCACCTCGACCACTGTCGTCTCGGCGCCCAGCGTGTTGTAGAAGCTGGCGAACTCGATCCCGATCGCGCCCGACCCAATCACCAAGAGCTTCTTCGGCATATGGGGCGGCTGCAGCGCGTGCTTGTAGTTCCACACCCGCTCGCCATCGGCCTCCAGCCCCGGTAGGTTCCGAGCCCGCGCACCTGTGGCGACGACGATGGCCGGGGCCGTCAGTTCCTCAACCCCCTTGTCGGTCTTGACCGAGACCTTCCCCTTCCCCGCCAGCTTGGCCTCACCCATGATGGTCGTCACCTTGTTCTTCTTGAACAGATGCCCGATCCCGCCCGACAATTGTTTGGCCACGCCGCGCGACCGCGCCACAACCGCGTCCAGATCGTAGTCTATCCCCTCGGCCTTCAGCCCGAACTCCTTGGCGCGGTGCATCAAGTGAAACACCTCGGACGACCGGAGCATCGCTTTCGTCGGGATACAGCCCCAGTTCAGGCAGATCCCGCCCAGATGCTCCCGCTCGATGCAGGCGGCCTTCAGACCCAACTGCGTCGCGCGGATCGCGGCGACATACCCGCCAGGACCGGCGCCGATCACGATGACGTCGAAGGATTGGGCCATGGGTCTCTCCTCAAGGGTCGTTTACCCTTGAACTATCGACCCCAGCCCCCGAAAGAAACCCCGGCCCGTTGCCGCAGGGTCAGGGCCGCTCTGCGTCCTGTGCAACCTTCCAGCGGACCCACCCCACGAACATCACGCCCGCCGCCGCCAGAGCGATGAAATAGCCCACCGGGATCAGCCAACTGGCCAACCCCGTCGCGGCGACGATGTATTTCAAGGCGAGCCCGGCCACCATCAACCCCACAGAAATCCATGCAATCGGCGAATGCGTCAGGTAACTCGGGCTCATGGGATTCTCCTTCTGGGTCAGGTGCTGGCTTGTAACTCCCGAACAACTGATCCATATCCGCCGGCTTTCAAGAACGCGGCCTCGCAGGCCCGGCTGATCCGGCCCAGCACATCGTTGCGGAAAGGAAACCGACCGAATTTCCGGATCACCTCGCGATGGGCCCGGGCATGCAGCAGCGTCTGCGGCGCCTCCATCCGCGTCGCGATCAGTCGTACGGCCCGGTCCTGGTCGGTCACGCATTCGCTATGAGCCAGCGGCATGTAAAAGAACTCCCGCGCGGGCGGGTCGATCCGCATGTCCAAACCCCGCTTGATCCCCTGTTTGGCCGCCTCGCGCGCCAGGTTGTCCGTGGAAAACGCCTTGGCCGAGCCGCGAAACATGTTGCGCGGAAATTGATCGGTCAAAATCAGAAAAGCCAGGCAGCCGCGCGGCGATGGCCACCAATGGTCCAGCGCACCGATCTGTGCCGCCTCCCACATCTGCCCGAACCGCGCGCGGATCGCCTCATCCAGGGCCGCGTCCTGCTTATACCAATCGTCGGGCCCACATTCGTTCAGCCAGAAGGCTAAAACATCCTTCGGATCATGCGTCATAACAATTCTCCATTCGTCTTAAATGTAGACACCATGCCACAAAATCTAGCCCGAGTCCTCCTCTTCGTTGGCGATCTGTTCCTCCCATTCCTCCACGACTGTCCCAATTGTCACAGGTGTCGTGCCCATGGGGGCCACGCCCACGAATTGCGGCACCTCCTCGCCCTCCGTCGTGATCACCACGGGCCGCTGCGTCATCCGCCAGACGGCATAGCCCGCCAACGCAGCCATCAACGCGCCCAGATAGGCGAAGAACCCGCCCGGTCCGGCCACCTGCATCAGCCAACCGGCGACCAGCGGCCCCACGGTCGCCGCCGCCCCGTTCAGGAACAGAAGCCGGGCCGACGCGGCGGCCATGTCGTCCGGCTCCAGGTAATCGTTCGTATAGGCCAACAGCATGGAATAGATGGGGTTGGCCATGCCGCCATATATGAAGATCACCGCGACCAGCCCCCAGAACCCGCCGATTCCAAGCCAGCCCGCCAGCGCCGCGAAGACCGAGATCACGGCCGCGATCAGGATCAGCCGCCGCCGGTCCACCCGGTCTGACAGCCAGCCCAGCGGATATTGCAGGATCAGCCCCCCGGCCGAGATCGCCGAGGCGAAGATCGCGATCTGCCCCACCGTCAGATCCGATTGCGCCCCATAGACCCCGGCCATGCCATAAAGCCCCGCAAAAACCGCCCCCATCAAAAGCACCCCCACGCAGCCCAACGGCGAGGCGCGGTAGATATCGTTTAGTGATAAAGGCTTAGCCGTCTCGAAGGGCGGCACCGGTGTCGCCGCCAGCAAGATCGGCGCGAAGCTCAGCGAGACCAGAACCGACACGATGATAAACAGGGTATAATCCCCCGGATCGCCCGCCGCGAACACCGCCTGCGCCGCCACGATCCCGACCATCTGCGCGATCACATAAAGCGAGAGCGCCCGCCCCCGCGTGGCGTTCGTCGTGGTGTTGTTCAGCCAGCTTTCGGCAACGATGTAGACCCCACAGAAACAGAACCCCAATAACACGCGCAGTGCCGTCCAACTGATCCATTGGGTCAGCGCTGGATACAGGATCAGCCCCGCGCTCGCCAAGGATCCCAGCGCCGCGAAGACCCGCACATGCCCCACCCGCCGGATCAGCGGCGGCACAACTTGCGAGCCCAGCAGGAAGCCCGCGAAGTACCCCGACATAACGATGGACATGGCCGAGGTCGAAAACCCCTCCAACTCGCCCCGCACGCCCAGTAGCGTGCCCTGGATCCCGTTGCCCATCATCAGAAGCGTGATGCCCAACAACAGGGCCCAGGAATTGCGGATCACAGGGAGCATGGCGGCCTCGCAGAGCAACTCTCGCCCGCCGCTACGCCCGCCGCCGAATTGCGTCTAGACCGAAAACGACATGCTCTCCGTCGGTTCCCACGCCCATGGGATCGCGCCAGCTAGTGGCGTAGTTCGCCCGCAGCTCGACCGACCGAGCCGGGGCGCGAGCGCCCCGGTGGGTGCTCGATCACCACCGGGGAAGCGCCCGGACTACCCCAATGCAAGCGTCTCTGACTTTCCCTTGACCCAGGACCTACCTCGCGCGATGTAAGATGCGCTAACTTTACGGATCACTCCATGCCCGCCCCCTCCAAGGTGGCGTTCGCCACACGCTACGGTTCCGCCTCCCTGATCACGGGCGCGTCCGACGGTATCGGCCGGGCCATCGCCGATCTCGCCCAGTTCCGGCGCGGCGGCACCGTTTGGCCGACGACGACCGACAAAATTCTGCAAGGCAGCCTCGTGCTGCTACCCCGGCGCTGGCGCACCGACATCTTGTCCTGCGCCATGACGGGCATGGTCCGCGCCTTCTGACCCATGCATCTCGTCATCACCGGCATTACGCTGCGCAGCCCCTTTTACAAGCCGCTCTTCCTGTTCCATGCGATCCGATCCCTTCAGCAAGCCGCCGCTCATCCCGGCAATCGTCATGCCGACCAGCGGGTCATTGACGGTATTCACCACACCGCCACGCTCTGGACCGATGTCGCCGCCTCGCGGGATTACGGCACCACCGGCCCCCACCGGCAGGCGGTGTCGGTCTTCGCGAAGATCGGGACGGGAAAGGTCTATCACGGAACCGCCGATCAGGTGCCCGATTGGCCCGAGATGCGGCGCCTCTACGACGCTGCGGCGCAGGATGTCTAAGGCGCCAAATCCCGGTCGGTCGGATGTTTCAGAAAATCCTGAAAGCCCGTACAAATCGTGAAACACGTTTCATCAAGCTGCCCCGACTTGTGAATATTCAACGGTTTCCACCCGGAAGCAGCAACGACGCATCTCCGTAACTAAAGAACCGATAGCCTTCACTTACTGCGTGATTGTAGGCCGCCAGCATTCGGTCGCGCCCCATCAGCGCCGACACCAGCATCAGCAGCGTCGATTGCGGCAAATGGAAGTTGGTCATAAGTCCGTCAGCGGCCTTGAACTCGAAACCGGGATAGATGAAAATGTCCGTATTCCCCTGAAATGGCTCTATTATCCCACGCCTCGCCGCCGTCTCGATCAGCCGCAGCGCGGTCGTTCCCACCGGAATGATCCGCCCGCCCGCCGCTTTTGTCTCGGCCATGGCCGCCGCCGCGCCGGGCGTCACCTCGCCCCATTCCGCGTGCATCCGATGCGTCGTCACATCCTCGACCTTCACCGGCAAAAACGTCCCAGCGCCCACGTGCAAAGTCACCTCGGAAAACGCTACTCCTTTGTTTCTCAAAGCTCCCAGAAGCTCAGGATCGAAATGTAACGACGCCGTCGGCGCCGCCACGGCGCCCGCATGGCGCGCCCAGATCGTCTGATAATCGTCCCGATCTGCCGCATCCGGCGCGCGCTTCGCCGCGATGTAAGGCGGCAACGGCATCTGCCCCGCCGTGTCCAACGCGGATTGCAGCGCATCGCCATCCCGGTCGAATTGCAGCGTAACCGCTTCATCAAGATCGGAAATCTCGGCAACCAATCCCGTCTCGAACGCGACCCGGTCGCCAACCCGCATCTTCCGAAGCGGCTTGCCCAGCGCCCGCCACCGCCCGCCGGGTAGCGGATCGGTCAGCGTGAATTCGACCTTCGCCCGCCCCGAGCCATCCGTTGTTTCGCGCACGCGCACGCCGCTCAAGCGCGCCGGTATCACTTTGGTATCGTTCAGAATTAGCCGATCTCCCGGCCGCAGCCAATTCACCAGATCGGTCACCCTTCGATCGTGGAAACCCTCTCTATCCACCACCAGCAACCGCGCCGATGACCGCGGCCGCGCAGGCCGCGTCGCGATCAAGTCTTCCGGCAAGTCGAAATCGAAATCGCTCAGTTTCATGGCCCGCCGCCTAGCAGAGCGCACAACCCTCAGGAAGGCGGCGGCCGTCGGAAGATCTCCCGGAAGACGCCGGGCGTCAGAATCGACATCGGATTTACCCCCACCTGCGGATCGTCCACCGATCCACGCAACCGGTACGTAAAGCCGAACAACCCTTCGTCCGGGCGGGCGAACAATGCCCCGAAAAGACCGTTTACCAGATAGATAGGCGACACCACGCCTTGCATATCCAATTGCCGCGAGGCGATGTCGTAGGTGCCATCCGCCGTGATGGACATGGACGGTCCGACGGCGCTGGCGCGGCGCACGGCGATGTCGCCCGGTCGCAACGTAAAATCGCTCTCGACGGTCGAAAAGAACAGCCCTTCCCCCGTCAACTGTTCGAGAATGCCCACCACCGACAGGGTCTGCAACAGCGACGCCAGGGCCGGCGCGTCGCGCACCCGGACGTTCTGAATTTGCAATGCGCCCCGATAATTGCCGGCCTGCTCCGTCTCCCGCAGGGTCAGGGACAGCGTCCCGCCCCGCGCATCCCGGAACAGCCCAGCCGATTGCAACACGCCGCCCGCATTGGCACCTCGGATGCGCACATTGCCGACCCCGTCCTGTCGCGTCAGGTTGCCCGCAACCGGCTGGCCGCCGTTGATGCGGGCGGTGAAAGTGCCCTCGCCGCTGACCAGGCTGGCGCGGAAATCGGTCAGCGCGATGGCCTCCGTGACAGTCAACGAATTAAGCGCCACCTCGACCGGTGCCGGGCTGGGCGGTCCGTCGCCGCCTCCGAACGGGGCGGCGCGCAAATCCGCACGCCCCGACCGAACGGTGATCCCCGGCGGCGCCCCGGCCCCCCGGCCCGTTAACGTGACGCCGCCGTCGAACCAAGACGTGCGAAGGCGGTCGAACCGTGCCTGGTTCAACGTGCCATTCGGCCGGATCGAAATCGACCCGGCCGCAGCAAGCCCCGGCGCGTCGATGGACAGCGACCGCACCAAGGGCGGCGAAGACAGCCGCGTCGCGATCTCGAAGCGCGCGCCCGTGCCCCTGCCCTTGGACCAACCGATGGCGGGCAGGCCCGCCGCCAGGCCGCGCAGGTCGCTGGAGGCCGTCAGTTCGGCGGGCTCGCCCGGCGGCAGACGGATCGAGATGTCGGCGCGCGTCTCACCCCGCAAGGTCAGGGCCTCGATCCTCACGCCCAGCCGCGCCAAGCCATCCGGGGTGGCGCGGATCGACCCGGTGACCAAGCCAGGATCCAAGGGCGCGCCAGGCGGCGGCGGGGGCGCTTCGGGGTCGATGGGCACGGTCGACCGGGGCGGCAGGGTCTGCCGCCAGGTGCCCGAGAACGGCACACCCTCAAAGGTCATATCGCCGGCGATTTCGACCGCCGCCGGGCTGGCGATCAGCGACAGACGATCGGCCAGAATGGTCCGGCCGGGCACCACATCCGACGTCCGGACGTCGATCAGCGTGGCATCCACCTGCCAGTCGATATCGGCGGGGGAATTCCCCTTGCGCAGCGGCAATTGTGCCGTGACCAGGGCCTCGACTTGGCCCGAAGCCAGCGTGCGGGTTCGGTTCAGCCGGTCGAGCAGCCGCAGGGGCCGGTTATTGAGCAAGGCCAGAACGTCCGTCATCTCGCCAGTTGCCTGAACCGTCACGTCGGCCCGCGGCGGCCGGGCCGTCAGGTCAGCGATGACGATCTGGCTGCCGTCCAGGCGCGCGCTGCCGGTCTGCGGCCCGCGCACCTCGTCCGGGCCCAGGGCGGGCACGGTGCCCTCGTCCAGACGCGCCGTCAGGCGACCGCCCTCGACCTGCACCACGCCGACCGCGGATTCCGCAGGGGGCATGAACCGCATGAAGCGGAACGTCGCCTCTTCAAACCCCATGGTCGCCAGCGCTTCGGGCGGCTCGCCCGGCTCCAGCCGGACAGCGGCGGTGACATCTTTGGCCATGCCGCCCTTCAGGTTATTCGTCACCCAAGTGCGGGCCTGCACCTGGATTTCAGGCGGCCAGAGCGCCACCACCTCGCGCACCGCCATGCGCGGGATATCGGCGCGCAGCGTGCCATGCAGGCCATCGGCATCGAACCGCATGCGCCCCGACAGGCGCGCCGTACCGGACGGCCCGGTCACCATGGCCTGCCCGATGCGCAGGGCCAGGGGGGCTTGGGTCAGCTGGGTTTCGATCACGCCCGAGGCGAACTCGACCCGCCGCTCGAACAATTCCTCAGGGTCGAAGATGGTTTCACCCAAGGCCAACTGCATCTGGATCGGGCCCGTCACCCCGTCTTCCAGGATGACCTGGCCCGTGGCGCTGGCCGATAGATCGTCCGATGAGGCTTCGATGTCCGTCAGGTCAATCCGATCGCTGCCCAAATCCCAGGCGAAGCCGACCGCAGCGCGATCCAGGCGCAAGCGCGGCCGGTCCACCAGAACGGCTTCGGCCAGTTCGACCCGGCCGCGCAATGGCCCCGCGGCGCCATCATCACCGATGTCGATGGTTCCGATCACGCCCGCCTGGCCCGATACCAGGGTCAGCGCGGGAACCTCGGGCAGAAGTTGGGCCAGATGGGACAAGGGCACACCCGTCAGCGAGACGCGGGCCGCGGCGCCGCGCGTGCCCCGTTCCAATGTCACGGCCAAGTTCGCCGTCGTCGACCGCGTCGGCAGCCGCAGCAGCAGCGCGACGACCGCCTCGCCCGCCTCGTTGCGCACCAGCGTCAGCGTCCCGTCGTCGATCTCCTGGGCCAATCCCGTAATCGCGTCCGACAGGCCCACGCGCACGCCATCGATGCGCAATTCGGCCAAGTCGGCCAGAAAGGGCGAGGCGAGGGCCGCGTCGAACAAGGCCAGCCACGCCGCCGGCGCCGTGGGCAGCGCGCTGACGCCGCCACCGGTGCCGAACGTGAACCGGCCGTCGGCGGCGCGGCCGATTTCCAGGGTCACCCCCTCGACCGAAACGCTGCGCGGCCGCAATTTGCCCGTCAGCAACGCGCCCGCATCCAGCGCGACGCTGGCATCGGGCAGCGTCAGAACCGGCGTCTCGCCCTCCGTCAGTCGCGTGCCGGTCACCCGCAGCCGCAGCGCCCGCGCATCGGCATCGAAGGTCAGGGCGACGCCGTCCATGGACAGGTTTCCCGTGGGCAGGCCCTGGTCGACCTGCGCCTCGATCCGGTCGACCGCCCAATTCGGCAAGGCCAGTTCCCCTTGGCTTAACCGGAAGGCGACCACGGCCGCAAAGACGATGACCACCACGAAAGGCATGGCCGCAAGATGCAAAAGCGAATGGACGGACCGGCGAACGCTCATAAGTCCTACCTTGACCCGTCAGGGTCTCGGTTCCAAGTCCAGCGTCACGCAAGGCCCCCAAGGAGACAGCCCATGCCCGAAATCGGCCAACCCGCCCCAGACTTCACCCTGCCCCGCGATGGCGGCGGCACCGTGTCCCTGTCCGAGTTCAAGGGCAAGCAGGTGGTGCTGTATTTCTACCCCAAGGACGATACGCCTGGCTGCACCAAGGAAGGCATCGCCTTTTCAGCGGCGATCGCCGATTTCGACGCCGCTGGCGCCGTCGTCGTGGGTGTGTCGAAGGACACCGCCGCCAAGCACGACAAGTTCATCGCCAAGCACGACCTGAAGGTGATTCTGGCCTCCGATGCGGAGGGGACGACCTGCGAGGAATACGACGTCTGGGTGGAAAAGAACATGTATGGCAAGAAATACATGGGGATCGAGCGAGCAACGTACCTGATCGCCGCCGATGGGATCATCAAGCAGGTCTGGCGCAAGGTGAAGGTGCCCGGGCATTCGGATGCCGTGTTGGAGGCCGTGCGCGCGTGATTTGGCGGACCCGTCCTTGATCCCCTTGTCCCAAGCGGCGGTGGAGGTGCTGACCACCGCCGACCCGCGTGCGAAGGCTGCCGCGTCGCGGCGCCACGCCGCCGCTTGGATCGCCGCACGGGCCGATGGTTTGCCCGACATCGGACAGGCGGCGCCGCCGGACCGTCCGGCCCGCCCCGCCGCCCCCGTCCTGCTGGACCCGCGGGACGTGCCCCGGCGGCGTCCCGGCTCGCCCGAGGGTCGGATCGCGCTGCTCCATGCCGTCGCGCATATCGAGTTGAACGCGGTCGATCTGCATTGGGACATCATCGCCCGGTTCAGCGAGATCGCGATGCCGCCGGGCTTCTATGACGATTGGGTCCGCGCGGCCGATGAAGAGGCCAAGCATTTCGGCCTGATGGCCGATTGTCTGGAGGCGGAGGGCAGCCGGTACGGCGCCTTACCGGCCCATGCCGGCCTCTGGCGCGCGGCCGAAGATACGAAAGGCGATCTGATGGCCCGCCTGGCCGTTGTGCCCATGGTGCTGGAGGCGCGGGGCCTGGACGTCACGCCCGGCATGATCGACGTGTTTCGCAAGGCCAAGGCCTCCGATGCCGTTGCCGCGTTGGAGACGATCTATGCCGAGGAGGTCGGCCACGTCGCCTACGGATCGAAATGGTTCCACTTCCTCTGCGGCCGCCACGACCTGGATCCCAAGGACGTCTTCCACGATCTGGTCAGACGGCATTTCCACGGCCAGTTGAAACCGCCCTTCAACGAAGAAAAGCGCGCCGAGGCGGGACTGCCGCCGGATTTTTACTGGCCGCTCACAGAAACAATCTGAAACAATCGGATCCATTGTTGCCAGATCGGTACAAGTTATTGGGATCGGCGGCGGGAATCTGCCCACGATAAAGGGGGAGACCTGTCCCCGGGGGGCGACGCTTGCTCCCCCTCCGACAGCCGCTTACAAACACGTCGCATAATGGCCTCTGGGGACAAGATGGGGCCTTGGTACGGATTGGCTCGTGCGACGCTCACCGCGCGGCAGGAACGAACGGGGAGACGGGACGTGAAACAACGCCTGTCCGACAGGGTGAATGCGCGCCTCGAGCGGCATCTGCCCGAACAGCGGCTCTTCATGAAATCGGAAGCTGGTACCCGGTTTGTCCGAATGCGGCCCCTGACGCAAGCCGGCGTCCTGCTGGGCGGCGCCGTCCTGGTGGGCTGGACGGTGATCGTCACCTCCTTCTTTCTGATCGGCACGATCTCGTCCGGGTCGTCCCGCGACCAGGCGCAGCGGGCCACCCTGGCCTACGAGACCCGCCTGGCGGCCCTGTCGGATGAGCGCGACACCCGCGCCCGCGAGGCCGAGCAGGCGCTGGACCGATTCTACGCCGCGCTCGACGAAGTCTCGAAGATGCAGAACGAATTGCTGGCATCGGAACAGCGCAGCCGCGAATTGGAAACCGGGATCGAGGTGATCCAGCGCACGTTGCGGCGGACCATCGTGGAACGCGACGCGGCGCGGGCGGAAACCGCGGCGGTCCTTGCCCGGTTGGAAAATGCCCCCGAAGCGTTGGCCGAGGCCGAACGCATGTATTCCGACGCGTCCGCCACGGCCGCCTTGCTGGCCGAGGCGCTGGACGCCACCGCGTTGGAGCGGGACGAAGCCATCGTCGTGGCCGAAGGCGCGGATGCCCAGATCGACCGGATGGAGGCCATCGCGGAACTGACGGCCGAGCGCAACGACCGAATCTTCTCGCGCCTGGAAGAGGCGCTGGAAACCTCGCTGGAGCCGCTGGAGAAGGTCTTCTCGCGCTCCGGCATCTCGCCAGATACGCTGCTCGACACGGTGCGCCGGGGCTATACCGGCCAGGGCGGCCCGCTGGAGCCACTGGTCCTGTCGACGCGCGGCGGCGATCCGACCGAGTTCGACTTGGACACCGAGCGTGCCAATCGCCTGCTGGACCGGCTGAGCGAGGTGGACATGTACCGCATCGCGGCCGAAAGCCTGCCGCTCGCCCATCCCGTGCCCGGGCCGCATCGCCGTACGTCGGGGTTCGGACCGCGCTGGGGCCGCATGCATTCGGGCCTGGATTTCGCCGGCTCCCGCGGCAGCGCCATCCACGCCACGGCGGAAGGGGTCGTGACCCATGCCGGATGGCAGTCCGGATATGGCAAGCTGGTCAAGATCCAGCACCCGCTCGGATTTGAGACCCGCTACGCGCACCTCAATCGCATCCGGGTGAACGTCGGGGAAAGGGTCTCGCGCGGCGAGCGTATCGGTGATATGGGGACCACTGGACGGTCGACCGGCGTGCATCTGCACTACGAAATCCGCAGAAGCGGCCGCGCCCTGAACCCAGCCACCTTCTTAGATGCAGGCGAAGATGTTTTCTAAATCCAAAGTGAACCAGCCCGGCGGCGACGCCGAAAAGCCCACCCCGCCCGCGGGCACCGGTGCCCCGGCCGCTCCGCCATCCAAGCCCGCCGGGCTTGAATTGGGCGCCGGAAGTTCTGCCATGAAGCCAAAAGTCCCGCCCTCGTCGCTGTCTGGCGACCTACATATCAAGGGCGACATCTCGACCTCCGGCGATATCCAGGTCGAGGGTGAGGTCGAAGGCAACATCCAGGCACATCTGCTGACGGTCGGCGAAGGCGCCACCGTGCGCGGCGAATGCATCGCCGACGACATCGTGGTCAATGGCCGCGTGATCGGCCGCGTGCGCGGCCTGAAGGTCCGCCTGACCTCGACCGCGCGGGTCGAAGGCGACATCATCCACAAGACGATCGCCATCGAATCAGGGGCCCATTTCGAAGGCGCTGTGCAGCGCCAGGAAGACCCGTTGGGCGCCAAGAAGTCGGCCGCCCCTGCCGCGAAACCGGCTGAGGCGGCGAAACCCTAACCCACCCGCCGCGCAAGATGAGCAATGGGACACGGACCCCGCCCCCTGACCGGAGCGGGGTCCATCCGTTTCCGGGGGTCGATGACCGCGCCGTGCGCCGCCGGCGTCCCGCCGTGGTCCTGGCGACTGTGGGATCCCTGGGCGATCTCTATCCGATCCTCTGTATCGCCCGCGCTTTGACCGCGGCGGGCTTCGAGGCCCGCCTGGCGCTATCGCCGGAAGATTGCGAGATGGCCCGGACCTGGGGCCTCCTGGCGACGCCGGTGGGCCCGTCCCAGGCCGAGACAAGCCAGCGCCTGGGCCGCAGCCGGGATCAGATCGCCGCCGACGTTCTGCGGGACGCGTCGCCCATGGTGAACGACGTCCTGCTGCCGATGTTGCCCGACCTGACGGCCGAAATGGCCCCGTTGATGGAAGGGGCCGGGATCGTCGCCGGCACCACCTTCGCCCTGCACGCCGCCTTGGCCGCCGAGGGCGCGGGGCTGCCCTATGTGCCATTGGTGCTGCAGCCGATGATGACGCTGTCGGCCCTGGATCCGCCTCGGGCCCGGCGCTTCGGCTTGATGGCGGCGCGCCCGCGCACGGCCCTGACCCGAGCCTGGAACCGCAGCATCATGGGCTTGGGCCGGGCGACCCTGCGCCGTAAGCATCTCCGACGTCTCAATGCCGTCCGCGAAGGGCTGGGCCTGCCGGCCCATACCGGCACCCCGTTGCTCGACCCGGGCCCGGCCGACGTGCCCTTGCGGCTTGGCCTCTGGTCCCCGCATTTTTCGCCCCCGCCACCGGACGCACCCGATGGGCTGGAAGTGATCGGTTTCCCGCCGGCGCCCGATGGAGACCTGTCCTTCGATATCCAGAACTGGCTGAATGCCGGGCCCCCGCCCCTGGTGGTCACCCTGGGCTCCATCGCGCAGAGCTTGGGGGGCGAGGCCTTCTGGACCGAAGCCGTGGCCCTGGCCCGGCGCATGGGGCTGCGGGTGATCCTGCTCCACGGCACGGCCGATGTTCCCAAGGGGCCAGACATCCTGTCCAGACCTTACGTCCCCCATGCTCCGCTCTTCCCGCAGGCCGCCGCGATCCTGCACCATGGCGGGATCGGGACGACGGCCGAGGCCCTGCGGGCCGGTCGGCCGCAGCTCGTGCTGCCGGTCGGCGGCGACCAACCCGACAATGCCGCGCGGCTTGAGCGGCTGGGCCTGGCGACCGTGCTGCCCATCGCCTCGTTCAAGACCTCGAAGGCCCACAAGGCCCTGGCTTCGCTTCTGGCGCGGTTCGACTATGCCGGGGCGGCCGACCTGGCCGCGCAGATCACGGCCGAAACGGCCCCCCGCGAGGCCGTCCTGCGCCTGACCCAGACAGCGCAAAGGCCCCGCCGCTAGCCAGATGTCCGCCCCCCCCAACGGGGGGGTTACTCGGCCGTCGCGTCCGCCCGGCTCTTGCCCGACGCGTCCGAGGCCAGGACCGAGGCCATGACCCCATCCAAATTGCCGTCCAGGACCCCCCCGGTATCCGAGGTCTCGAACCCCGTGCGCAGGTCCTTCACCATCTGATAGGGTTGCAGCACATAGGACCGGATCTGATTACCCCAGCCCGCATCGCCCTTGGCCTCATGGGCGGCATTGATCTCGGCATTCCGGCGGTCCAGCTCCTGCTGATAGAGCCGCGACTTGAGCGCCTTCATGGCGATGTCGCGGTTCTGGTGCTGGGACTTCTCCGACGACGTCACCACGATTCCCGTCGGAATGTGGGTGATGCGGACGGCTGAATCGGTCGTATTCACGTGCTGCCCCCCCGCACCGGACGACCGATAGGTGTCGATGCGGATATCGTTGGGCGCCACGTCGATCTCGATATTGTCGTCCACCACCGGATAGACCCAAACCGAGCAAAACGACGTATGCCGCCGGGCGCTGGAATCGTAGGGCGAGATCCGCACCAACCGATGCACCCCGCTCTCGGACTTCAGCCAGCCATAGGCGTTCTTGCCACTGATCTTATAAGCCGCCGACTTGATCCCCGCCTCTTCGCCCGGGGTCATCGACTGCAACTCGACGTCATAGCCGCGCTTCTCGGCCCAGCGCGTATACATCCGCGACAGCATGTTGGCCCAGTCGCAGCTTTCCGTCCCGCCCGCACCGGAATTGATCTCCAGGAAGGTGTCGTTGCCGTCCGCCTCCCCGTCCAGCAGCGCTTCCAGCTCTTTCTCGGCGGCGACATCGACCAGCTTGGCGATGGCGGCTTCCGCCTCGGACACGACCTCCGCATCCTCCTCGATCTCGCCCAACTCGATCATCTCGACGTTGTCGGAGGTGTCGCGTTCCAGCGCCTCGATCCCGTCGATCCCGTCCTTCAGGGCCTGCCGATCCCGCATCAGCTTCTGGGCGCGCGCCGGGTCGTCCCACAATGTAGGATCCTCGATCATCGCGTCGAATTCTTCCAGCCGATGGGCCGCCGTCTTCCAATCCAGGCGCCGCTTCAGCAGCGCCACGGATTTCTCGATGGCTTCGACATTGTTCTGCACTTCGGCGCGCATGGAAAACTCCGGACCTGGCGTGGCCCGTCAGGTAACGCGCCCACGCTCCGGTCTCAAGGCCGGGCCCTAATAGAGCCCGCCCGACGACAATTGCCCGAACGTGGCGCGCGGCGGAACCACCACGCGGCGCCCGGTCGACGTCTGCACCTCGGTCGCCTGGCCGCCCAATTCGTCGCCCTGGCCGCGTCCGAACAGCGGCAGGTCGCTGGCCATGGCGAAGCCGCCGTCGATGATGACCCCGCCGCCGGTGCCGAAGTAATCCTCGGCCCCGTCGCGGAAATATTCGGCGACCACATGCTCGCCCGTCGCCGAATCCGGTAGGCGGGCACCGGTATAGCGGTCGATCTTCACGAAATAGCCGCCCTCGGGCACCTCGAAGTCACCGCCGCCATATTCGTCGATAGCTTCCTTCATGAACTCGTTGAAGACCGGCCCACACATGCCGCCGCCCGACGCGCCTGACCCCATGGACCGGGGCCGGTCATAGCCGATGTAGCAGCCGGCCACGATCCGCGACGAGAAGCCCACGAACCACACGTCCTTTGCGTCGTTCGTCGTGCCGGTCTTGCCCGCGATCGGCACCGGCAGGTTCACGGTGCGCGCCGCGGTCCCCCGCTCGACCACGCCCTGCATCATCGACGTCAGCTGATAGGCGGTGATCGCGTCCATCACCCGCTCCCGGTCGGACACGATCCGAGGACCATAGCCTTCCGACAGCGCGGCGAATTGTTCGCAATCGTCGCAGCGACGCTGGTCGTGGCGGTAGACCGTGCGGCCATAGCGATCCTGGATGCGGTCGACCAAGGTCGGCTCCACCCGCTCGCCGCCATTGGCAAACATGGCATAGGCGGCGACCATCTTGTAAAGCGTCGTTTCCTGCGAACCCAGCGAATTGGCCAAGAGATTGCTCATGCGGTCATAAACGCCGAAGCGTTCGGCGTAACGGCCCACGGTGCTCATGCCCACATCCTGGGCCAAGCGCACCGTCATCAGGTTCCGCGACCGCACGATGCCGGTCCGCAGGGGCGAGGGCCCATAGAACCGGTTCGAGGCATTCAGGGGCCGCCAGATCTCGCCACCCGACTCCACCTCGATGGGCGCGTCCACGACGATGGTGTTGGGCTGATAGCCACTGTCCAACGCGGCCGCATAGACGAAGGGTTTGAAGCTGGAGCCCGGCTGCCGCGTCGCTTGGGTGGCGCGGTTGAAGACCGAGTGCTGATAGCTGAAGCCGCCCTGCATGGCGATCACGCGGCCCGTATTGACGTCCATCGCCATGAAGCCGCCCTGAACCTCGGGCACCTGGCGCAGGGACCAGCGGATCAGCGTCCCGTCCTCGTCATTCGTCATGCGGCGAATATGAACCACGTCCCCCGGCTCGAAATTGGCGAAGAAGTCGCCGCGCATCCACTGGATGTCTTCCCGGGGAACGGCTACCGGGTCGGCTTCATCCTCGACACCGACGGTCAGGGTCTGGTCCGCGATGTCCAGGACCACGCCCACCTGCCAAGGGTTCTCCAGGAAGATATCCCGGGCCACATCCGCATCGGCCAGGGCCGCGCGCCACAGCGCCGGATCGCCCAGCGTCTCGGCCGGGATCGTCTCATCCGTGCCGCGCCAGATGCCCTGACCGCGATCGAACCGCTCCAACGCGGCGCGCAAGGCGCGAGCCGCGACCGCTTGCATCTCCTTGTCGATGCTGGCGCGAACGGTGAAGCCCTGGGTAAAGAACTCCTCCTCGCCAAAATCCTGAGTCAGCTGGCGGCGGATCTCGTCGGTGAAGTAATCGCGCGGCGGCAATGCCGCCTTGAACGGCGGGTAATGCCCCGACTGCACCGTCAAAAGCGGCTTGGCCTGGGCCGTCTGCATCTCGCCTTCGGTGATGTAGCCGTTCTCGAACATCTCGCGCAGCACGAAGTTGCGCCGGTCGATGGCCCGTTCGACCTGCCGGATGGGGTGATAGCGCGACGGCGCCTTGGGCAGGATCGCCAGATACGCGGCCTCTTCCAGGGTCAGATCCGACAGGGTCTTGTTGAAATAGGTCTGGGACGCCGCGGCGACGCCATAGCTGTTCTGGCCCAGGAAGATCTCGTTCATGTAAAGTTCGAGGATGTCTTCCTTCGATAGCGTCTCCTCGATGCGAGAGGCCAGGATGATCTCCTTCACCTTCCGCTCGAAGCTGCGATCCGACGACAGCAGGAAGTTCTTCATCACCTGCTGGGTGATGGTCGACGCGCCCCGCAATTCGCGGCCCCGCGTGCGCACCGCATCCACGGCCGCCGCCACCATGCCCCGTGGATCGTATCCGGCATGGATGTAGAAGTTCTTGTCCTCGGCCGAGATGAAGGCTTCCTTCACCAGATCCGGGATTTCCTCGGCCGGGGCGAACAGGCGCCGCTCGCGGGCGAATTCGTCCATCAGACGGCCCTCGCCCGAATAGATCCGGCTGATCGTGGGTGGCGTGTATTGGGCCAGCTGTTCGTGGTTCGGCAGGTCGCGCCCATACATCCACAGCACCGCCCCGACCGAGATCGCGAAGGCGATCACGCCCAGCGTGACGGCCGAAAACAACCCCCCGATGGTCGACAGCACGAACATTCCCGCGCCTTGCGCCGCTCGGGACAGGGCGAGCCCTGCGGACTTCATCGCTCTACTGGTCATCTACCGCTCTCCGATCCCGATGTTTCGGGTTGCTGCACCATAACCGTGGGCCCGTCCGGCGTCAAAGCTGCCGCCAGGTCCGCCGGCGGCTCATCGCCGCAGCCGCAGGGCGTCGGCGGCGTCGGAAATCGCCCAGGATTCAATGCCCCGCAAGATGGCCGTCGCCATTCGCATCCGCCAATCGGGGGACAGCAGGTTCGCCAAATCCGCGTTCGATGACATGAAGCCCAACTCCAAAAGCACCGTCGGAATGTCGGGCGCCTTCAGCACGGTGAAATTCGCCCCCAGCCGGGGCCGCTTGTGCAGGTCGATCCCCGCTGCGCCGATCTGCTCCACCAAGGCTGCCGACAGCGCTTCAGATCGCGGCGCCGTCTCGGCCCGGGCCAACTCGATCAGGACCTGCGCGATCTCATCCCCCGCTTCCGGCAGATCGACCCCCAAAAGCAGGTCCCCTGTCCCCTGCCGTTCCGCCAATTCCGCCGACAACTCGTCGACCGGCGCATCGGCCAGCGTATAGACCGTCGCGCCCTGGGCCCCGCCCCCCGCCACGGCATCGGCATGGAGCGAGATCATCAGATCCGCTCCCGCCGCCCGCGCGATGGCCGGGCGGCCCCGCAGGGCCACGAATTCGTCCGTCTCGCGCGTGAACACGACCCGATGCCCCTCACGCCGAAGCACCTCGGCCAATTCCCGCGCGAACCGCAGCATCAGGTCGGCCTCGGTCACGCCCTGGCGTTCGGCCCCCGGATCCACGCCGCCATGGCCCGGATCGAGCGCGATGACCAACGGCCGATCCCCGGTCTGCCGGGGCCGGGTCGCCACGTCGGCGGCCATCTCGGGGATGTCCCACCCCTGCTGGATCAGCGGCCCGTCCGGCCCCTGCCCCGGCGCCGCCTCGACCCGGATGGCCGGGTCGCTGGTAGCCAGCCAGGCGCGCCCGACGGTCACCGGGTCCTCCAACACAAGGACCAGACGCGTCCATCCCGGCGCCACCCGGCCCGACAAGACCTCGACCGCCTCGGGGGCGAAGTCAGGCGACAACACCGCCCAATCCACCTCGGAGGTGTCCAGGACCAGACGCGGCGGATCCGACAGGGTGAAAACCCGCCACGGCACCGGTTGGCTGATGGGGATCTCCAAGTCGATGGCCCCGCGCCGCGACACCTCCATCTCCGCCGCGCCCGGCACGGCCCGGGCCACGAAATCCTGCGCCTGGGCGGGCATCGCCAGGACCAGCGCCAGCAACGCCCACCTCATCGCGCCTGCCACCAGCGCTGAAGCCGCGACAGCCCCTCCTCGATATCCGCGGTGGCGCGGGCATAGCTGAACCGCAGCGTCCCCGCCCCGCGCCCCGGGTCGAAATCCAGCCCAGGCGTCGCGGCCACGCCCGCCTCCAGCAACTCGGCCGCCAAGGCCAAGCTGTCCCCGGTCATCCCCGACACATCGGCATAGACATAGAACGCCCCGTCGGGCGGCGCGATCCGGTCGAACCCGGCGCGCGGCAACCCGTCCAGCATCCGCGCGCGGTTCTCCGCGTAAACAGCCAGATTCGCTTGCAATTCCTTCTCCGCGTCCATGGCATGCAGCGCGGCGATCTGGCTGGCATGGGGGGCGCAGATGAACATGTTCTGGGCCAGCCGCTCGATGGTGCGCACGTGATCCTCGGGCACGACCATCCAGCCGATCCGCCACCCGGTCATCGAGAAATACTTGGAGAACGAGTTGATCACATAGACGTCGTCCGACAGCTCCAGCGCGCTGACCGCCCGGCCCTCGTATTGGATCCCATGGTAGATCTCGTCCGAGATGAACGCCACGTCCCGCTCGGCGCAGGCCCCGATCAACGCGCCCATGGCATCCCGATCCAACATGGTGCCCGTCGGGTTCGACGGCGACGCCACGATGAGGCCCGACAGGGCGGAAGAGATCTCCCCCGCCACGGGCTGGAACCGGTTCTCCGCCGAGGTCTCGATCCCCACCGCCTCCAGGCTGAGCGCCTTCAGGATCTGCCG
>JBCDCW010000032.1:0-20157 GCA_039180995.1 Pseudomonadota bacterium | reverse complement strand
TGACCCCATCGAGGCGCCACCCCCCCGGCACCCGGCTGGCCGAGGTCTGCATGGACCGCGCATCGGATCCCGCGCCCGGTTCGGTGATGCAGATGGCGGGCTTATCTCCGGCCAGGACAGCTTCGGCCCAGGCGGCTTTCTCCAGGTCGGTGCCGTAAGTCATGACCGCACTCAGCGCGCCCATATTGCCTTCGACCACGACCCGGCCGGTTAACGTGCAGGCGCCCGAGATGATCTCGATTACGGGCAAGACCCGCTCCAGCGGCAGGCCCGGCCCACCGAATGCTTTGGGAATGGTCATCCCCATCAAGCCCGACGCGGAGAGGTCCCGTATGTTGTCGTGGCAGTACCGCCGCTCTTGATCCCAAGTGGCGGCGCGCTGGGCGAAGCCAGGGGCCAAGGCCAGGGCACGGGCGAAATAGGGGCAATCGGACATGGGGTTCCTCCTGTCCGGGGATCAATTACCCATTGGTATCTTCATTTCCATCGAATAAAGTTGCGCCTCAATTTCAGGAAATCTGAATATGCAGAACCGAGACCTGGCAACGCTCCGGATGATCGCCCAGACCGGCAGCTTCCGAGAAGCGGCTGAGCGGCTGAACATGACGCTCTCAGCCGTCTCCATGCAGATGAAAGCGCTGGAGGCGGCCTTGGGCGGCACGCTCTTCGACCGCTCCGTCCGACCCCCGCGGCTGACGGCCTTGGGCCGCGCGGCCGCGGACAAGGCCGGCCACGTTCTGGCGGCCGAGCGGGCGCTGCGCGCGCTCACCGGTCCGGACGCCCCGCTGACGGGGCGTTTCCGGCTGGGCCTGGTCGCCAGTGCGGGGCCCCGCCTGCTGCCGGATTTTCTGCGCGGACGGCCGGGCGTATTCCCCCATGCCACCTTCACCTTCCATACGGGGCTGAGCGAAAATCTGGATCACCAGGTGGAAACCGGCCAGCTGGACGCCGCCATCCTGACCGCGACCGGCGTCCCGGCCGGCGGGCTGCGCCACCGCGTGCTGTTGCGGGATCGCCTGATCCGGGCGGTCCCGACCGATCTGGCGGCAGAGGCGCCGTTCCTGCAATTCGCACCATCGACCGGCATCGGCCGGCTGATCGCATCGGCCCTGGCCGATTATCCCGACCTGGCGAGCCGGCCACGCCTGATCTTGGACCATGTGGCCACCATTCGCGCCTGCGTCGCCGCCGGGATCGGGGCCACCATCCTGCCCGAAAGCGATCTGCGCGATCTGCCGGGCCAGCCGGTGGGCGCCGACCGCGCGCTGGTCCTATCGACCCGCCTGGACACGCCTCTAGACGGTATGGGCGACGCACTGGCCGCGCTTCTGACCCCTCACTCGGTGGCCGCGGACGCCACGGCCTCGAACGCCGCATCCAACTCGGCCGCGATGGTGTCCAGGCCGGGCGCGTCAGCCATGTAGGGCGCGAAGATCGTTGATGGGCGTTTCCAAGACAGTGTGGCGGTGCCATCCGCATTCTCGGTGACGTACATGCGGATCGGAGCTTCGATCATCGCAGGCGTCGACAGCCGCAGCACGCGCACTGCGAAATCGTTGTTGTAGAGACCGATAACCCGGTTGCCCGGAATCTCAATGCCGCGCGATGCGGCCGCGCCCGTCGGCCCCGCCATGGTCACGACAGCCAGCCCACCGGCCCGCGCTTGCCCGCGTACGGCCTCAACCAGTTCGTCGAAGCTGCGGTCGCTAGCGATCACCTCCCACCCGTCGCGTGGTGTCATATCCGCAACCTCTTGAGCGGCGATCGGTGTGGTTAGGGCGAGACAGAGCAGCACGGCACGGATCATCTTCGATCTCCCAGGGGTCGGTCTCCAAACCGGGCCATGGCCAGCTCCGACCCGCAAGCCCCGGGCGATCACGTCCCCGGCACTTCTGACTTGCGACTGCCCCCTGCCTTCGAATAAACCCGCCGACGGACAGGTGGCCGAGTGGTCGAAGGCGCGCGCCTGGAAAGTGCGTAGGCGGGAGACCGTCTCGAGGGTTCGAATCCCTTCCTGTCCGCCACGAAAAGTATAGGCGCGAAGCGGTCCAAGGGCCCTTCGCGCCTTTTCTTTTGTTTTCTTTCAATAGGTTGCAAAAACGGTATCTAATACCGGTTTACATCCCGGTTATTTTCGTGCCAGAAATCCCGCAACATTTCCCGCAACATGAGGATCGCGGACATGGACGGATTGAGCCTCAATATGACCTGGAAGACGGCGGCGCGTGTGGCCATCGCTGCCCTTGAAGATGGGACCGCCGAGGGTAAGCGGCTGGCCCGCGAAGAGATAATGCGGATGGCCGATGTGGCCGACTTCGCTGTCGATCTTCAAAGCAAGCTTGCCGCCGCACGCGGAAACGAAGAGGCGGTCGCATGACACCCGTGCAATTCATGGATACGGTCGGTCTTCCCCGAACCCACTATGACGAATGCGTCCGGCGCAACGTGCCGGTCCCTCCGCCGGTCTGTGAGACCCATGAACAGGTCTGGGTGAAGATCACCGATGACAATGTCATGTCACTCTTTGATGATGCCAAGAAGACGGTGATTGCCGGGCTAACCGCCCCGCGCCGTTGTTCGGACCTGCACCACGCGGCCCGGGCGACCCTGGCCAAGCTGGGCGGGGCGTTGAAGCCCGACAACGGTCGGCTCCATTGATGCGCCGCGCCGATGCCCTTGCACCGCGCGCGCTGCTAGAGGATATCGCTGCGGCGCATCTGGCGGTCCCCACTTTGGACGTGGTGGCGACCGAGTGTTTCGACGTGGCCGTCTGGCGCCTTCATCTCGCCTTGGCGGAGGCTTATGCGGCGGGGCGGTCCATCGCGATGGCGGATGCCGAAGCACGGATCGCGGACCTTCTGGACGGCGCCAAGGGGCTGCATTCATGACCGATCCCGTCTTTGATCCTTGGGCCGAGTGGCGGCCCGGCGATCCGCTGCCCCAGGCGGAGCCGCGCCCGTGGTGGCGTTCCGAGGACCCCTGGACGCACGCCTTCTATATCGCCTTCGCCCTGGTCCGCTTGGCCGCCGTTGTCGGCCTTCTGGTAAGTCTTTGGTAATCATTTCCCTGTCGAATGCCGCCGAAACCCAACGGAAGGAAGAGGGATGCGCAAACTGCTGACCCCCGCTGTTTTGATCGCTTCCCTGGGCGGTCTCGTCCTCGCCCTAAGCGGTGACCCGGCCCTCGAGCGGGTCGGATACTTCAAGTCGCCGGAAGGAAACCGCGTCCTGGCCTACCGCGCTAGTGCCGATCTGAGCGCCGAAGAGGCCCGGGACATTCTAACCCGCCAGCCCCACACCGATGGCCGCTTGACCCGCGCCGTGATCTACACCGCCCCGGGGCGCGATCCCGGGCACCGCCTGACCTCGGCGCCCGATTACCTCACCGCCGCTGCCATGGTTTTCGATCCGCCCCACGGCCGGTGGTCCTGGGCGGCGACGATTGATCCCAAAGGTCGGATCACTTTCGAGGAACGTTGACTCGTGGGGATCGTGAATGACCGGGGGCGCTGGTATTGGGTGAAGCGGGTTCCCAAGCGGTTTGCGGGCCTTGTCACGGGTGCGGACGGGAAGCCGGTTGGACAGGTGAGGCAGGCACTTCACACCGGAGACAAGTCGGAAGCGAAGGTGAAGGCCGCCCAGATCGAAGCGGCGCGGCTGGCGGAATGGGAAGCCATGGCCGCCGGAGATGCCGGATCCGCCCGACGGCATTATGAAGCCGCACGGGAATTGGCCGCCGCGCGCGGCTTCCCCTATCGGCCCGTCGCTGCTTTGGCGGAGGGAGACTTGGCGCCCTTGGTCGAACGGTTGCTGTCTCTGACCGAGGGCGGTGCCTTGGCATCCCCGGCCGCAACGGAAGCGGTTCTGGGAACCGTCCCGGAGGTGCTGCCGACCCTGCCGGAGGTGCTGACCGAATACTATGAGATGACCACGACCCGGCACATCAAGAAGTCCGACGCGCAGCGGCATAAATGGAAGCTGCCGCGTGAGCGCGCCGTTCGGAACTTCCTGGACGTGGTGGTCGAGAAGGGTGCGGACGGGAAGCCCCTTGCTTTGCCGGTCGGGGATATCACCCGCCAGCACGCGCTGGATTTCCGGCGCTGGTGGGCCACCCGGGTTGAGCGCGGGATGAACCCCGAATCCGCGAACAAGGATTTCGGCCACCTCTCCGAAATCTGGAACACCTGGATCGAGCTTAAAGGCGTCGATCTTCCGAACCCCTTCACCAAGCTGCGCTTTGCGCCGGACACAGATTCGGAGGCTCGGACCCCGCCATTCTCGCGCGAATGGGTGACCGACAAGCTGCTGGCGGATGGTGCGCTGGACGGCTTGAATGAAGAGTCTCGGGACGTCCTTCTGGTGATGGTCAACACGGGCCTGCGGCCGAGCGAAATCACCGACGCGCCGCTGGAAGACTTCGCGGTCACGGATAACGTCCCTCACTTGATCGTCGCCCCGCACGGGCGCGAGGTGAAGGTTTCTCACACCCGCCGCAATGTTCCATTGTTAGGCGTCAGCCTTGAGGCTGCCCGTCGGATCGTGGCGCGCGGCGGCATGAAGCGCTATCGCTTCAAAGCGGGATCGTGGTCGGGGCTGGTGAATAAGTATCTGGCTAATAACGGCCTTAAAGAGACCCCGAAGCATTCGGCCTATTCCATACGGCACTACGTGGAAAACGCCCTTCTGGCGGCCAGCGTGGATGATCGCGTTCGGGCTGACATCCTAGGTCACAAATACAAGCGGCCGAAATACGGGGATGGCGGTGCCCTTCTTGGGCGAAAGGATGCCCTGGCCCTGATCGCGCTCTAGACGACAAGCAGTCCCTTGACGACGCCATATGTTCTATACTTGTTCACGTCATGGGAAGTCCACATCCAAGATATCACCACATCGCCCCGAACATGCTGCCGGTCCGGCTGGCAGCGGCCCCGGGGTCGGAGCGGGTCCTGGCGCCATATGTCGGGTCTGATCGGTCCACGCATTACATCGAAACCTTCAATCTCGTGACCTTCGTTCACGTTCGGAACGTGACGCAGGCCTGCGACCTCGTGCTGGCGTGCCTCCCCCTGGAACTGATCGGCTGCGATCTGAACGACTTCCCTGTCCCAGCGGCCGAGATGGGGCGGGATTACTACACCATCCGCCTGAACGTCGCCGTGAAGGGGACCCGTGCGGACGCGCATAACCAAGCGACGTCCCGGTTTATCAGGTCGCTACCCTACAGGGTTGGAATGAAGAAGAAAATTATGCCGAACAGCGGCCGCCGCGCCGTCCAGCTTCACTTCCCGACACCATATGGCGCGAAGGCCTTGGCCCAGGCGTGTCCCCATTTGAGGCTGGTCAAAGACAAGCCGTATCGCCCCGAACGGTGACGCGGCCTGGCTAGGCCGCCAGCCCACCCACCAACCGCCGGGCACGGTCTAGCGCGGTGTCCCGGCCATCCAATGCGGCCACCTCCCTTTCCATGCGCAGGAAGATCGGCAGAAACGCCTCCCCGTCCCGGGCGACGATCTGGGCCGCGATGGCTAGGGCGCGTTCGATATCCGCCCGCTCAAGTCGCATGGTAGGTGACCCGAAGATCGAGCGCGGCCAGCTTCCGCGTGAAGGTCTGGTAATTGAGCCCGGCCAAGCGGGCCGCTTTGGCCTTATTGCCGTTCGCCTGATTGAGGACATGGCAGATGTAGCGGCGTTCCACCGCCATAAGGACGGCACTTAGTGGCTGACCATCAAAATCCGTGGCAGCCCCCGCCTGCGTGGGGGTTTGATCTGTCAAGGTCGTATTTTCCCGTATCCCGAACCCCCCGGTATCTCACGACCGGTGGGGCTTACCCAACTCTCCCCCGGATGTCTGTGCCCCGGTGGGTCTCACTGTCCTTTTGGACAGGTCGATAGATCGAAGGTATTGTTTAACGAGATGTTAATTACGGGAAAAAATACCGGTTACGATGCCCGGCTTGTCGCCACGTAACCTGGAAAGACGGGATCAAGGCACTTGGACGCACAGCAAGATTTTGCCGATCACCCGCGTTGTGTCCGATTTCAGCCAGTGGCGCACGCGGCCGTCATGGTCCAACCCGATCAGGTAAGGCTCTGCCAGATACCGAATCGCATAGCCTTGCGATGGATCAAGGATGACCACCGTGTCGCCCGTTGTAGCGGACGGCCCATCCGCCAGGATCACGGTGCTATCGGGTGGAACCCCAAGACCGGATGCCCCGGGAGGGAGGTGATAGGCCTTCAAACCCCGCCCCTCACCGCCGACCAATGCGTCCAAGCCTTCCAGTAGCGGCAGGACCTCTTCCGGCACTTCCCCGTGTTGCCATCCAACACCATCGTGAAGCCGCGATGCGGCGCGGCGCACGTCACTGTCTCCACTCAAATATTCGCGGTCCACGCCGAGCACCCTGGCCAACTGGCCGAGCGTCTTCGGCCTGGGGTGCCGGGTTGGATCGGCCAGAATGTCGTTTACGGCCCCTTTACCGAGCCCCGCCGCCAGCGACAGCCGGGTGGGGGACCACCCCTTTTCCGCTAGCAACTCGTCCAGCCGGTCGGTCGTGATGTTCTTTGGGGGCAGGTCGGTGTCTGTCATTCGTGCGATTTTTTCTCAGGATTGGGATGATTTCTCACCACGGGACATTGTCTTTCCCGGTTCGGGTTAGGTGGGCGTCCTTTGGTAATTCAAGGCCCGGTTTGAGGATCACGCCCGGCACTCATTCTCACGCAACACGGTGGCACCACCGGAAAGCGGGAGAGATGCAATGCCGGACGCCATGCCCCAAGACCCCCCAACCGGCCTGACCGATCTGGTGATCGGCGGCCTTTCGTTGCACGGCGAAATCTCTGCCGAACGATTGACGCAGATCGCGGACCGTGCGGGCTATTCGACTGGTCCGCAAGCACGGGCCGTTCTGGACTTGGTGGAGGCCGGTTTGGCGTCCGTCATGCGATCCGATGATGGTGGGACGATCCAGGCCACCCCGGCCCTGACGGACCTTCCCCGGTCCACCCACGCCCGCGCGATCCTGACCTATGTGGCCGCAGCCAAGGCGGCGGGCGTGTTTCATGCGTAACCCGGCCCTTCTGAAATTCTTGGCGGCAGTGGACCACCACGTCCTGACCGGCGCACCCCTGACCGAATGCAGCGGATACGATGCGGCGGAACTGGCCATCGCAGTGTCGACCGCCCGCGCGCGCGGCTTCATCCCGCAGGCGGGCGAACGGATTCGCCTTACACACGCCGGATTGCGCTGGTCGGAAGAGGAACTGGCACCGTTCGCTGATTTGATCGCGACCGGCCCTGAGCGGGTGAAGTCATGACGGCGCTGACCCTGCACGAAGGCGATTGCCTGAACGTCATGGCCGACCTGCCGGAGGCCCATTTCGACGCCATCGTCACCGATCCGCCCTATCACCTGACCAGCATCGTGAAGCGATTCGGCGGCAAGGATGCGGCTGCCGCCGGGTTCGGGACGGACGGTCTGTTCGCCCGGTCCAGCAAAGGCTTTATGGGGAAGGACTGGGATGGCGGTGATATCGCCTTCCGTGTGGAGACATGGCAGGCCGCCCTGCGCGTCCTCAAGCCCGGCGGACATCTGGTCGCCTTTTCCGCCGCACGGACCTACCACCACATGGCCGTGGCCATCGAGGTGGCCGGGTTCGAGATGCGCGACTCGATCCTGGACCTGTATTCGGCCAGCGACGCTTGGCGCGATTTCCTGGACGGCTTGCCGCCCGAAAACCTGAACGCCTTGGCCCGCGCCCTGGCCTCGGCCGATGCGCCGTTGCTGGGATGGCTCTACGGCACCGGCTTTCCCAAATCCCATGAGGTCGCGGCCCGGATGACAGGGGACGACAAGGCCCAATGGCAGGGCTGGGGCACGGCCCTTAAGCCCGCATGGGAACCCATCGTCCTGGCCCGCAAGCCGCTGGCGGAGACATCCGTGGCCCGGCAGCACAAGGCGACCGGGACGGGTGGTATCAACGTCGGTGATACGCGGATTGGGGTTGAGAGTAGGCACAACGGAAGTGCCTACAATAACAACATCTACGGGCAGTTTCAGGGGTTGGAAACAGAGGGCCGAGCCGTTGAGGGTCGCTGGCCCGCCAATGTGGTCCACGACGGCAGCGCGGAAGTCCTGGCCCGCTTTCCGGTGGACGGTGGGGGCACATCCGCCCGGTTCTACTATTCCGCCAAGGCCAACGCCCAGGATCGCGCCGGGTCCGACCACCCCACAGTGAAACCCCAATCGCTTATGCGGTGGCTGGTCCGTCTGACGACGGCGCGCGGCGGGCTGGTCCTGGACCCGTTTGGTGGTTCGGGCTCCACCGGCTGGGCGGCGGTCACCGAAGGGCGGCGTTGCCACCTGATCGAACGGGACCCGGATTATGCGGCGCATATTCGGAACCGGCTGGCAGATTTCGACCCCGCCTATCTCACCGCCGAACCGGAGGCGAAGCTGACCACCGATGCGGCGGGGCAATCCGACCTCTTCGGGGGTGCGGCATGAAGCGCCCCAGCCCCTTCCGTCAGATCGCCATTGGCGACCGCCGTCCCATGGGCGATCTGGCCCACCTTCCCCTGCAACAGATGCCGGAGATGGACGGCGACCCGATGGCCCGGGCGGCCGCGATTATCGCCTCGCTCCTGCTGGTGGAGGTTTGCCACCACCATGCCGCCCGCACGCTCATGGGCACGGATCGGCCGTCCGCCTTCCACCGGATCGGCGCGGCCATGGCCACCGCGAAGATACGGGCCGCCGTCCTGGGGCGTCTCGCATGACCGCCCTCGCGATCCCCGGCGAAGCCATCGCCAGCTATCTGGCCCATGTGGTCGATGGGTGCAGCCTGCGCGACGTGGCGCGCAGCGGCGGCGGCAGCGCGTCCACGGTCCTGCGGCGCATCCAGCGATGCGAAATCCTACGCGATCATCCCGAATGGGACCGCCTCTTTACCGCCCTGGAAGTGGCCCGGGCCAATACGCGCGCCCGCCCAACCCGCGCGGTCACCCGGGAAATCATCGCCGCCGCAATGGGGCTGACGGAAGTCGACGTCCACGCCATGGTGGCGGAAGGGCTGCCCGCGCTGACCCGATCCCGCGCCCAGATCGTGGCGAGCGATCAGCTTCCCATGACCTCCATCGTGGTCGATGACGAGCCCATGGGCCAGATATCCCGCGCGGCCCTGACCTGCGCCCTGGCCTTCGGATGGGTCCAGACCCGGGGCGTTCCGGCCGCGCGTTTGCGGCGGTTCGCACCCACCCCGTCTTTGGTCGAGGCCGCCTATCCGCCCGGATCGGGTCCCCATACCTCGGCCAGTTTCGGGAGCCCAAGCGCGCCGATGTCCATGCATCCGGTGGATGTCCTGGCCCGCCGGTGCCCCGCGCTCTTCACGGCCGACCACCGGGAATTGGCGGACTATTTCGGCGAGGTATTCGCCGACCGGGCGACGACCCGGAAGGCCGAATGGGACACGTTGGCGGCGGGTCTGCCACCCCGGCACCTGCGCCTGCTGGAAGAGGTGGTAGGGCACGGCACCCGACTTGAGGCCGTGGAAAAGGCCATGGGTCTGCCGCTCCGGTCCGGGAAGGTCTTGCTGGCCTTCGCGCTGGAAGCCTTCGCCCACGTGACTGCCCCGCCGGAGCGCGCGGCATGACCGACCCGGCTTCCCCCTTCCCGGACCTGCCGGACCTGGCGCGATGCATGATCTGCAAGCGCCCCCATGCGGCCTACGGCATGGGTTGGCCCGGCCTGCCGCAGAGTCAGCCGGATCGTGTGCGCGGGAAGATCGTCCGGCTCTGCGCTCTGGATGGGGAGTGTCACGCCCAGGCCATCTTGCTGGCCACCAAGGCCGCCGGTGTCCGATTTCCTTGGCCCGCCAATGCGTCGGCGTCCCTTCGCGCGCGGGTGGCCGATCTGACGGCGGAGCAAGCCCCGCCCGCGCCCGCCAAACCCTCATCCGACCAACCCGCCCTTTTATGAAAGGAAACCCCATGCTGACGATCCAGGATCGAATTGCCCTTCTAAAAGCATTGATTCAATTAGAAAAACTCTTCGATGATCGGCCGATTATGCCGCTTCCCACCGAACTCGAGGACGGTATCCGAGAGTTTTGTGGTTCTGTTCTTGAAGCGTTGGACGACCGATGAGATGCCCCGCCACGACCGTCGATGACCCGTCCATCTGGGTCGGTCAGAACTACATGAACCTCGCCGACCCGAACCCGGCCGAAATCCATCTGACGGATATCGCGCGGGCCTTGAGCCGGGTCTGCCGGTTCAACGGCCACACCGACCGGTTCCTGTCCGTGGCCGAGCATTCTGTGAACTGCGTCGAAGCCTTCGCGCGGTGGGCCAGCGGGGATATCTTCACTGAGCCGCATCTTCGGGACATCGCTCGGGATGTCCTCATGCACGACGCGTCGGAGGCCTATCTGGGCGACATAGTGTCCCCGCTCAAGGGGATACTGCCCGACTACCGCGTCCTTGAAGACCGGATGGAAGCCGCCATTGCCGAGCGATTCAACCTGTCCGGCTCCGCCCCCGAATGGGTCAAGCGAGTCGACCTGGAAATGCTGGCCTTGGAAAAGCACGCGCTCATGCCCGACGCGCCGGACTGGCCTTGCCTTGCTGGGGTTCATCTGCACGAAGACTTCCCCGTCGAATGCCAGCCGCCCGAGGTGGCGGAACTGGACTTCCTCTTGATGGCGCGGGACCTCGGGATCGACGGCTGGCAATGCAGTAAGACGCAGCCCTTCCTGACGGCGGCCAACTTCTGATGGCGCTTTCGGATGAAGTGAAGGCCAGCGTCAGCCTGCACGCGGTGGTCGACCCGCTGGTCATTTGGGACCGGACGAAGAGCAACCCCACCCAAGGCGATTGGTGGGCGCCCTGCCCCCTGCACGCGGAAGACACGGCCAGTTTCCACCTGACCGAAAAGGGCGGCGTGGGCGGCGTATTCCATTGCTTCGGATGCCACGCCAAGGGGTCGGTCATCGACTTCATCATGGCCCGGGACGGCCTGTCCTTCCCGGAGGCGACCCGCGCCCTGGCCAGCGAGGCGGGCGTGGACCTGCGGCCCGATCCCGCCCGCCAGCGGGAACTGGATCGCCAGCGCGCCGAACGGCGCCAGCGGGAAGAGCGGGAGACCGCCCAGAAAGCGGCGCGGGGTCACGCCAAGGCCCAAGCGATCTGGCGGGAAGCCAAGGTTAATCACCCGGCCCTGGTCGCCTATCTCGAAGGTCGGGGTATCCGTCTGGACGCCATCGGCGGCGTTCCGGCCACCCTGCGCTGGCACCCCGATCTGCCCTGCTACACTAAGGGTGAGGACGGCCAGACGGCCTTGCTGCACCGAGGCCCCGCCATGGTGGCCTTCGTTGGTCGCGACAAGCTGGTGGGTATCCACCGGACTTGGGTCAACCCGACCGATCCGGCCCAGGGTCGCGCCATCGCCAACCATGCGAAGGTGCCCAAGCAAATGCTCGGCCGCGCCGGGCAGATGTATGGCCAGCCCATCGTCCTGTCCAAGCCGGGAAATCGAACGCTGCTGGTTGGCGAAGGGATCGAGACCACCCTGGCCGCCCTCGCCCAGGCCCGCCTGTCCGGCCTCACCGCCGTGGGGGCTGAATGCGCGGGCAGCCTGACCGCCCTGGCGGGGCCGGGATGCAATCGCGGGAAGGCCTTCGCGAAGTGTCCCCGGACCCGGAAACCCCTGCCGACCCCGAAGCCGCTTTCGGACACGGAAAAGCCTGGTTGGCTGCCCCCGGCGGGCACGGATCGCACGGTGATCCTGGCTGACCCCAGCGCGAAATCCCCCGACGCGGCCCAGCGCTACGGCGAACGGGCGCAAGCCAAGATCGCCCCCCGCTGCCCTCACGGCGCCCGCCTGGCGATCCCGCGCGGCCATTGGGACCACGATGACGACTTCGCGGACCTCGCGAAGTCCGGCGAACTCTACGCCCCCACCAAGGAAGGAACGGACGCATGAGCGATCCCCATAGCTACCGAACCAATTTCCGCGAACTGGCGCACGCCCATGCCGCATGGTCCGACATGACCTTCGGCACGCCCGAGGCTCGCGGCCCAATCGGCTCGCTCAAACATCTGGCAAAGGAAGTCCAAGAGGCGTTGGACCACCCCTATGACGCTAGCGAATACGCGGACCTCTTCCTGTTGGTCCTGGATTCCAGCCGCCGCGCGGGGATCAGCCCCCTGGGACTAGTGGCGCAGGCCTTCGCCAAGCTGGATGCGAACATGCTGCGCGACTGGCCGGTGGATGAGGATGACGAACCGGTGGAGCATGTGCGGCAGGGCGATCTGCCGGAGAATGCAGGTATCCGGGTAACAATTACCCGCCCGAACCGGGTCCGCCCGATGACAGCCTCGGACCTCTCGGAGGTTCAGGGCTGGACACCCCACGGGGAAGTCGAATGAGCGCCGTCGTCCTCACCCCCGCCGCCCGGGCCGCCCACGCCATGTGCAAGGTCCACCTGCACCGCTGCCGCTGCGCCTCCCAAGGCCTCGGCACCCATTGCGTCCACCGGGAAGTGGAGGCCCGCACCGTCATGGCCGCCACGGGCCTGACGGATGATGAAGTGGGCAAGATCATGACTGGTCCGGTGCGGGTCACGAAGAAAGCTGCGAAGAAAGGCGGTTCGGAATGAGTAAGCCGGATATCCCATCCCGGGAAGCGATTGAGTCTGTCATTGCTAGTGTCAAAAACTCCGAAGAGCGCTTGGCAGCGCAGACGATCACAATGGCCTGCCTCACTCTGGCGAGGGATGTCTGGTATCCTCAGAACCCGGAAGGTCTGGCCGACTGGTTTTGGCAGGACGGGGACGAAATCGGGTATGGGTCGGTCGCGGAAACCCTTCGTTACGCGGCCGAGGATTATCATCCCGGCGACGTAGCGCTGGTGAGCGTCGAGCGCATCATGCGTCTCCCAGCGGTTCATGCGGTTTTCGTCGTGGATGGTGACGGCAAACCGTCCGATCCCACCTTCCATAACCACTTCTGCGCGGCGTCATCTAAGGCCGCGCAAATGGAAGCGGAGATGTCGATGGAAGCGGCTTTCGAGGGGCCAACACCGCCCGGCAAACTGCCCTGATCGCGCCCCCGGGGCGCGATTGACCCCGCGCCCTTCATTCGCCCCGCGCCCCTTCACCGCCCCAGCCCAGGCCTTGCCCATGAACGCCCCCCGCCCCGTCCAGCGCTTCCAGTCGACCGCCCTCACCATGGAAGAGCGGTTGGACCTGAAAATGAATGACGAGGACAACGCCGCCCGCATCCTGTCCGCCTACGGGGACGATATCGTCTTCGTCTCCGGCAAGGGCTGGGCGGTCTGGGATGGTACGCGGTATTCCTTCCGGTCCGGCAATCTGGCGGCGCGGGAGATCGGCCACCGGCTGCGCGCGCTGGTGAACGAAGAGGCGGAATGGCTGGAGGAGAACTACCACGCTGAACCCGAGGACGTGGACGCTTTCATGGAAGCCTGCCTGAACAAGCGACCGCCGATCCTTCTGCGGACCCACGAGGACGCCCTGCGAGCCATGGGCCGCACCGCCGCCGTGGAAATCAGGAAGCACGCCATCAAATGCGGAAACATCGCCAAGGTGAAATCCGCGCTCGAAGCCTGCGAATATCAGCGTCGCGCCGAAATCGAAGAGATGGACTCGGACCCCTGGTCGCTGGTCCTACCGAACGGCCAGCTTGATCTGCGCAAGGTCCGGGATTGGGAACGCCCCATCGACGCGGAGCCCGCCGAAGTCCGGGCCAGCAAGATGGCTTGGCTCGGCCCCACGGATCGCGCCAGCCTGCCCACCAAATGCACGGGCGTCCCCTTCGACCCCGATGCCACCTGCCCGGGCTGGGAAGCCTTCATCGCGCTTGTTGTGCCGGACGCCCAGGTCCGCGCCTGCGTCCAGCGGTGCCTCGGCGCGACCCTCTTCGGGGAGAACCGGGCCCAGGTCTGCATGATCTTCCGGGGGCCGGGTGGAAACGGCAAATCGACCCTTCTGAACGGCCTGTCCCATGTGATGGGCACGCGCGACGGCTATGCGGCCCCCTGCAAGATCGAGATGTTCCTGGAAACCGGCAACGCCCAGGCCAGCGCCGCCACGCCGGAGGAAGCGGACCTGCCCGGCGCACGCCTCTACATCGCGACCGAGCCCGGCGCGCGGGACGTCCTGTCCGCGAAGAAGATCAAGGGGCTGACCGGCGGGGATAGGCGCATGTCGCGCGGTCTCTTTTCGGACCCGTTCTTCTGGACCCCGCGCGGCGTGCCGCTTCTGTCCTGCAACCGAACACCCAAGATCAAGGATGAAGACGAAGGCACCCGGCGGCGTCTGGTCTTCATCCCCCTGAACGTGAAGCTGCAAGAGCTTCCGGCCGACCAGCGCCGGTCCCAGGGGGAGGTCGAAGCCGAACACCGGGCAGAAGGATCGGGCATTCTGAACTGGCTGCTGGACGGCTTCCGGGACTTCATGGATCGGGGCATCGACATGCCCGAAGAGATGTCCGACCTGAAACGCCAGCTTATGGAAGCGGCCGACCCCGTGGGGGTCTTCCTGGCCGAGATGACCATCGGCGGCCCCCTATCGTCCACCCGGATCAACGTGACGGACTTCTATAAAGTCTATGAAGCATGGTGCGAGCAAGAGGGGCGCACGCTCTACCAGAACAAGACCGTCCGGGACATCATGGTCGAGAAGGGCGTGGAAAGCGGCAAGGTCCGGGGATACTCCCATTGGAAGGGGATTACCTGGAACGCGGAGTCGGCCGATATCGTGGAGCGCGTGACCGGCAGTCGGCCCAACGCGCCCCAGGGTCCAGACCTCCCCGAGGATGTCCCGTTTTGACCCCGCGCCCCTGCCTCGGCCCCGCCCCTCTCACCGTCGCCCCGCGCCCCCTCCTGGGGGGGGGAGGTGGTCTCCCCCGAAAGGGCGGATGGGGGGATGAAAGGGGGGTTGATGCGGAACCGCCCTAGTCGGGCGGTGAGGTGGTTGGGCTGAGGATTCCGGTGCGGAGCCGTTGTTTCTTCCCCCATCTCCCCCGTTATTCCCCCGCATTCTTTCCCCTAAGATACTGATTTTATTCAATAGGGGGAGATAGGGGAGTAAGGGGAGGATGTATATAGCGCCCGAACAAATCATCTAGCCGGAAAACTGGAAAGAAATGGCGGGGGCTTCCCCTGCCGCCCCTGACACGAAGGACGACCCGATGACTAAGCGCAAGCCGAAGACCCCGGCCCTACCCCCCTTTCCATGGGAAACCCATGTCCAGCATCGGGGAAAACCCGTTCGCACCGCTCGGCCCGATTTGATCCAGGCCGATATCGTGGACAGCGAGGTCATGGATCGGGACACGGGCGAGGTCACCACCACATCGCGCCGGGTCTGGCGCACCACCCTGCCGCCCGTCCTCAAGATCGTGAACCGCGCCCGTCGCATGGCTCTGGTGGAATATGCGGACGCGGTCGAACGCGCGGGTGCCTCCGGTGGGACCAGCGACCCCACCGGCGGCGGGGGTGGGGGTGGTGGCGCGCGGTCCCCCAGCCTGACCGCCCTGGTCAATGCGGAGCGGCTGGGCCGCATGAACGCAGCCCTGGCCGGTGGGGAACTTCGTCTCCCCCTCGGGGGTAGTGGCGCGGTCGCCCATCGCCGGTTCGCCCGAATGACCTATCGCGATCTGGCCCACCACGCGGCGGTCGATGGGCTGGGCCTATCGGACATCCTTCGGGAGATGGGCGTGAAGCCCTCCGAATCGCGCCGGGATTTGGTGATGCTCGCCTTGCAGGAAGTCGCACATATGATCGCAAGGTGTTGCGGCTATGAAGGGGCACAGCACGCCCCTAACTGGACGCGGAACACTTCGGGCGCTGAACTATAAGCAACGGCATCGTCACAGTGGTGCGCGCGGCCCCGGGCCAATCTCTCCTAACCGGCGCGGCCCCCACACTGGTGACTTGATCCGCGCCCCCCTCGGTCGTGAGTGACGAGGGGGGCGCGTTGCGTTCCGGGGTGCCGCATGGACTTCAACATCCGCAGCAACGTGACCACGGTGCAGCGCGGCCTGAACGACGTGGCCCGCCGCCAGATACCCTTCGCCATAGCCATGGCGATCAATGAAGTCCTGGACAGGATCAAGCGCAGTACGGACCGGCGAATGCGCCGCGTGCTGGACCGGCCCACACCCTTCACCATGAAGGCCTTCGCGGTCCGCCGCGCCCGCAAGAGCAACCTGCGCGGATCGGTCTTTGCGAAAGACATCCAAGCCCGATATCTGATCTTCGCCGAAGAGGGCGGGACGCGCCGCCCGCGCGGCCGTGCGCTGTTGGTCCCTTGGAAGATGCGCCGCAACAAATACGGCAACGTCCCGCGCGGTGGGGTGAAGCGCACCTTGGCCCGCCCGGATGTCTTCGTTGCCACCGGATCGTCACCGCGAACGCGGCACCTGACCCCCGGTGTTTACCAGCGCCCGAAGGGACGCCGGAACGCCGGGCAGGACCCGAACCTCCTGGCCGCCTTCGAAGCCCGCGCCCGCTACACGCCGCGCTTGGGGTTCAAGTTGAACGCCGCCAAGACGGCAAGCCGCCTGCTACCGCCCGCCATGCTCCGCGCGATCCGCGCCGCCCTCGCCTCGGCTAAATAGGTTCTTTGGACCCCAACCGCACATGGGCAATTCGGAACCGTGTTTGGTGGGGGTTTTTGGATTCTGGATCGGGTGTCGGTTTGGGTTGTGGTTGTTGTTTTTCGCCGGTTGGCGAAAAGAGGAAAGGTGGATCGGATGACCATGGATGGCCCGCTGCTCCGGCCTCTCACCGCCGAAGAAACCAGCCTCGTGGAAGCGTTCCCATTGCCCGAAGGTGTCCCGGACGCCTTGGTCAATAAGGCGCAACTGGCGACCGGCCTTGGGGTCAGCGAAACGACAGTCAGCGCATGGTTGCGTCGACCGGACGATCCTCTGCCCTCCGAAGCCCCAGGCGCCAACGGGCGCAGCTATCAGTTTCGCCTGTCCATCGCCTTCGCCTGGATGCGTCGGATGCGCGATGAAGAGGATAGCGCCCGGGCTGCCGGGGACGCGGCGATGGCGCAATTGCAGATGCACCTCCTAGGCGGTGAAACCGTCGGGGGTGCTGACGGCAAGATGAGTATTGCCGATCAGCGGAAGCTGATCGAGTTGCAGATGATCCGCGATCAGGCCGCGCGCCAGCGTCGGGAATTGATCCGGCGGGAAGATGTGGTCGTCGGAATCGAAGAGATGCTGTCCGCGATCCGGGACGCCCATGACGCTCTACCCGACAGGTTGGCCCGTGAATTGGGTGTCGACGGCCGCGCGATGGAGAAGATCGAGCGTGCCTGCGACGACATCCTCAAAGGGGCGGCCCGTGCCGTGGCGGAGGTGATTAGCCATGACGATCAAGATGGAGGGGCGGCTTGACGTTGAACCCTTGCCGAACCTCGCGACCATCGAAGGCGCCATAGCGGAAGCGTTGCCGTCGCTGGAACCCCGCGCCCGGGTGACCGTCTCCGAGACGGCCCCGGATCGCATGATAAAGGCGGACGGGAATTGGGTTCCTTGGCGGGCAGATGTAGCCCCCTACATGACCGAGCCGATGGATGTTCTGACATCCCGGCGTTTCGATTCCGTTGCCTTTATCGGTCCGGCCCGGTCCTCAAAGTCCGAAGCCTTGATCATGAACCCGATTGCCCATGCGATCCTGGCGCAGCCGCGCAAGGTTGCGGTGTTCTCCCCGACAAAGGGTGCAGCAAAGGAATGGTCGGAAGGCGACCTGGACCCGATGATCCAGGAAAGCCCGGAACTTCGGTCGCGTCTGGCTAAGGGGAAAGGGTCGGACAATATCTTCACGAAGCGGTTCCGTGGTGGAATGCGCCTGACGGTAGATCACCCGGCAAAGGACAAGCTGGCGCAGCGCAGTCTGGACCTGGTTTGCGGGACAGACTTTGACGCCTTCCCACAAGACATCGGCCGCAACGCGGATGCCGATGGTGAAGGTGAAGGCGGTCCCTTTGGATTGATGCGGAAGCGGACGGAAAGCGCCGGATCGCGCGGCATGACCGTGGTGGAATCCTCACCCCGCTTCCCGGTCCTGGATGAAACCTGGACGCCGACCACTCCCCATGAAGGTCCGCCCTGCATGGGGATCGTGAGTATCTATAATGAAGGCAGTCGTGGTCGATACTATTGGCCCTGCCAAGACTGTGGCCAACTCTTCGAGCCGCGATATGACCGGCTGGACGTTCCGCCCGAAGGTGACATTGCATCCCGCGCGGCGAAGGCCGCGATGGTCTGCCCGCATTGCGGAAGTGTCCATGAGGCCCGCCGAAAGACGGACTTGAATGCGGCTGGTCAGTGGCTTCACGAAGAGGCGAATGGCGAGGCCGTTCCGTTGATGGACCTTGTTCGGGACGTGGTGACCGCCAGCTATTGGGCGACCGGACCGATGGCCGCCCTGGCACCCTGGTCGAGGATCGTCCGGCGATACCTGGAAGCGGAGGCCGAGTTTCAGCGAACGGGCAGCGAAGGCAGCCTCAAGTCGGTCACGAATACCGAGCATGGATTGCCGTATCTGCCGCGCGCGAAATCGGCCACAAGCGGGTTGAGCCTGGACGCGCTTAAGGCCCTTCTGACCGATCATGCTTGGCAGGTCGCCCCTGCCGATACCGCCTTCCTCACCGCCGCCGTAGATGTCCAATCTGGCTATTTCGCGGTTCAGGTGGAAGCATGGCTTCCTGGATTAGGGCGGGTCGTGATCGACCGATTTGAAATCATCGCCCCGCCTGACAGCGCCCCCAACCCGGAAGGCCGAAAGCTGTCCCCGGACAAGGTCGGAGAGGATTGGGACGCCCTGTTGCCAATCTTCGAAAAGGCCTATCAAGTCGAGGGCGCCGACCACTCGCTGAAAATCCTAGCGGTCGTTTCGGATGCCCGAGGTGAGCCGGGTGTGACGGCGCGGGCACGGGACTTCTACCGTAAGATGCGGATGCGGTATCGCAACCGATTCTACCTCACCATGGGGGTAGGTGGATGGAACAAACCCCGATCTGTTGTTCGGCGCCCTGAGACAGCCCACCGTGGCAAGGAACACGTTCAGCGGGACGTCCCAATGATCTTCCCTGGGATTGACCATCTCAAGGACGAGGTGGCCACGTCTCTGCTGGCCACGGACTCGCTCGCTCGCCGCATCTATTTGCCGCGATACCTCCGCCATGAAGCCGTTGCGGAATACTGTGCAGAGCGCCGAACCGATGACGGATGGCGGCTTCGGCCGGGTATTAAGCGCAATGAGTCGATGGACCTTTCGGTCTATTCCCTAGGTTTGGTCATCGCCCTTGAGGCGGAGGCGATCAATTGGGATGCGCCGCCCAATTGGGCGAAATCCGGCCCGGACAATCTCATGGCGGTAGTGCCCGCTGCACCGCCCGATCCGGCCAAGCCGGAGGCACCACAGAAACCGAAACCTGCCGCCAAGTGGGCGGTGAAGAAACCGCGCAAGCGCTGGTGATCACCAGCCGCGCGGCAATGGAGGCTGACATGCTGAACCGCGCGGAAATCATCGGTAATCTGGGCCAGGACCCGGAGGTCCGCAATTTCTCCAATGGCGGCCGGGTGGCCAACCTGAGTGTAGCGACCACCCGCAAGTGGAAAGATCGTCAATCGGGTGAGACCCAAGAGCGGACCGAATGGCACCGCGTGTCAATCAAGGCGGACGGTCTTGTGGGGGTTGTCCAGTCCTACCTCAAGAAAGGGTCCAAGGTCTTCATCGAGGGCCGCCTGGAAACCCGAAAGTGGCAGGACCAATCCGGTCAGGATCGCTACACCACGGAAATCGTGGTCGGCGCCTTTGAAGGGAAGTTGGTCATGCTGGGCGATCCGCGCGGCGGCGGTGCTTCGGGTGGTGGTTACGATAGCGGGTCCCCGTCCGGCCAGACCGGCGTCCAGTCCACCCCCGATCTGGATGACGAAATCCCGTTCTGATGGATTTCGGCGCTTTGTCGGACTTCCAAGTGGCGGTCCTGATCCTTCTCATTTTCATCGCTCTGAGGTGATCCATGGCGACGTCCGTCACGATCCCCGCCACGCTGGTGGCGGGGGATAGCTGGTCCTGGTCTGATGATTGGGCCTTTGCATCCCATCCACCCGAAG
>JBCDCW010000031.1:0-20160 GCA_039180995.1 Pseudomonadota bacterium | reverse complement strand
TAACGCGTGCCGAAGACATGCTGAGCGACGATTTGCGGCACTCGGCGACACCTCGGCCCTTGATCTGACGGCACCGCATAAGGCGTCTTCAGGCGCCTTGTCGCTGCGAACTTGCGCGGTCACAGGTTGTTCACCTCATGTGTCAGCCGACACTTCAGACTTGTCAGTGTCAATTTTTCCTGACACTTTGATGAGGTGGCCAGTTGACCACTGTCCCCTTGGCGATTCCTCCGCGATGCAATCCGCACCGGTCGCGTTGTCTTTGCAGCCTGAAGGAAACGCTATGTCACCTAGTCCACGGGGCAACCGGGTGCGCGTGCTCGTCGTCCACCATGATATGATCGTATTGCAGGATCTCTGTGAGACCCTGAACGAAACAGCCATCGAAGCGGTCGTGGATCGCGCGGAAACTCTGATGCCAGACCATGTGGTCGGCCGGAGTTACGACGCCGCGCTCATCGAGGTGTCGCGCAACGCCGAGACGCTGACACGCGCGCAGGATCACCTGGCCAAATCGCTCAAGCGCGTCGTCTGGATTACCGATGACATGTATGCGGCCCCTGAAGGCCCAGCACAGCATGCAAGCCTGCGACAGCCCTTCCGGACGGAAGATGTCACCGCCGCCCTGAAAGCGGCGGGTCTGCTCCCGCTCCCGCCCGGCAACTGATCGTTTCCTCTTGTCCGCCCAGGGAACCAGAGCCCTGCCTGGTCGTTTGTCTTTTGTCACTGCAAAGGAGTAAGAACCATGCTTGGATGGGCCGTCGCTTTTCTCATCATCGCGCTCGTGGCCGCTCTGTTCGGCTTCGGCGGTATCGCCAGCGCGTCCGCTGGCATCGCGCAGATCCTGTTCTTCGTATTCATCGCGCTTTTCGTGATCGCGCTTGTGGCCCGCGCCGTACGCGGCAAGGTGCCCTGATCGACCGTGAAAAATGCAAGGTACAAGGAAAACCGGCGATCGATGATGGGTCGCCGGTTTTTTTCGTCTGATCGACGCGGTTTAGGGCGTTCGGGACATGATGTGCGGAACGCGACCGGCCCATCGCGCGTTAGAAAAGTGCGGCCGAACATGGCTGTGCCCCGTTTTCAGACCCAAGGAGGACGCGATCATGAACCGCGACCAAATCGAAGGCAAATGGACCGAAATCAAGGGCCGCCTGCGCGAAAGCTACGGTGACCTGACGGATGACGATATCGAAGAAGCGAAGGGTGACCGCGAGCAGCTTGAAGGTGTGCTGCAGCAGAAGACCGGAAAAACGAAGGAAGACGTGCGCAACATGGTTGATCGCATCCTCGAAAGCATCTGATCGACTTTTCAACAAAAAAGGGCGCCCGACCAGCGGTGCCCTTTTCTGTTTGTCAGCCCCCCTTGGTTCAAAGATCTTCTGTTTCCTCGTTGGAACCGGTGACCATGCTGAACCCTGATCCGGAAACGCTTTTGTCGGGCACCATGCGGTTACGCTCACGGGGCTCGCGGTCGTGCTGCAATCGACCGAGCTAATGGCCCATCGGATCCCGCCGTATCCGCTCGTCGACATCCGCCTCCAACTGCCAATCCTCGAAGCTGTGCGGCAGGCCGTAGATGGTGTACTCCGGCGTTTCCTTCAATCCGTTCGTCCGGAGGTACTTATTGATTGTGGCGGACAGGCTTGACAGACTGGTTCGGTAATTCGGAAAACCTTGGCGATACGTCCGAAACGCCTCCAAGCTGACCTCGCTCAACGGGATGACCCGACGGGCTGTCGCGTTCTTCAGCTCCCTGTCCGGCTCCGGTTCGATCCAGATCATGCGCCGAGCGGGTCAGCTTGACAGCCCAACTGTTGCAAGGAATTGGACTAAGAAGAATATACGCAAGATGTGTAGCGGAATGCGAGCAGAGATACGGATGCTGGGTCACGGGATGCTCACAAAACCCTTATAGGTTAGAGCTTTAAGATCATATCTGGCAGAAGTAGGTGGCGGACAGGAAGGAAGTTGAACGATGACGGGTAGACCATAAAAATAAGGGATAGAGGGTCTTCATAGGCGGCCGAATGTTGCGGGATTTGTTGCGGGATACTGCACCCGCTGAACCCCAGCGTTTCGCCAAAAAAAAAAGCCGCCCCGCCGGGGTGGCGGGGCGGCTTCGATCAACAGGCGGCGCGGAGGCCGGACAGGAGGCGGTCGCCGGTGATGACGACTGCGTCGGGGGTTTCCGGGTGTTGTAGCGCGCGGCCGTGGTCCGATGCGGGGCCGCTTAGACCGTCACAGATCGCCCGGCCATGGGCCGTAGGCTTCGCGCAGGCGGTTGCGAGCAGCGTCAGCGTCAGCAGGGCCGCCAGTCGCCCCTTCGATCCGGCCGAGTGTCTGGTCATAGTCCCTGCGATCCTCTTCGCGTAGGTCGGCGGATCGGTTCAGGCCGCCGAAGGTGTAGGCCAGCAGGATCAACCCCACCAGCGCAGCGCCCCAGCGGATTGGGCCGGGGACGCGCAACAGAAATGTCAGGATGCCCATTCGCGAAGCCTGTCCCGAGCGACGAAGGCCACCCCGGCCAGCAAGGCGAGGCCACCGGCGACGGCAATGGCTTGGGCCGTGGGGGACAGGTTGCCCAAGCCGGACGCAAAACCCCCGAGGGCCGTCACGGCGCCTGCCGTGGTCAGGGCACCACCACGCACGACCGGATCGTCGGTGACGCGCTCCGGCCGGGGCTGAGGCGGCGGTGAGAAGCGGGGGGCGGCGATCTTGGTCACGTTTGGCCAGCGCTTCCCCCACTCGCGGTCGGGGCCGGTATCCACGTGCATGAAGTTGTTTCGGATGTAGAAGCCGAACCCGGTGAACCCCACCGCGCGGGCCGCCGCCTCGAAGGTGGTCGGATCATGGTTCGCCATGTTCACGTCGAACGCGCGGGCCTTGAGGTGGAACGAGTTCTTCGCGGCGCGGATCGCGCGGTTATATTCCGCCGACCGAAAGGCGGAATTGAGGATCATCGGCCTGCCAAGGCGGGTGCGGAGGGCTTGCAGCTTGTCGAGGGCATCCGGGTCGATGCCCAGCTTGCCAGTCCCGCGACAGGCCAATTCCTCGGGCGAGAAATCGGGCCAGCGCCATTCCGATGCGGGGACGTGAGACCAATGCGCGTAGTAGATCATGGCTGGACCTTTCCGCGCGCCACCCGGGCGCGCATCTCTTGGGTTGCGGAATTGCAGGTGGACATGAGCGCCCCACCCAAACTTGGGGGGCGGTCATCTTGCATCGTGCCGTGGAGCATGGCGTCCCGGAGGACCCCAAGGGACGCCATGGCTTTGACCAGATGGCTGAGACCGGAATCCGGGTCCGTGTCCTCGCCTTCGATCCAGGCCACCAGATGGCGAAGCGCGGCGGCGTAGTAGGTCGAGGCCAGCACCTCGCCATACCGCCAGTTGTGGCGCCCATATTTAAGGGCGCCTTCCCCATGAGCCACCGCCAGTTCGGTCAGGACCGCGAAGGGCAGGGTGGCAAACGGGACCTTGGCGTCCCCGGCGCCCTGCTTTGGGTCAGCCGGGTGAGGTTTCGGCTGGGCGTCCGGGTCCGGGTCGATGTAGTCGAGCGCCCTCATGCCGCAGCCTCCGCGCGATCATGGGTGGGCAAGTTGACCTGCCACCGCCCCCATTCACCGTGCTGGGCGTGGTAGGCGATGCCCACCATGGACCGGCCGGACACGTAACCCGCCCCGGCGTGGTAGGCGTCCTTCGGGGCGATGGTCTGGAAGCATTCCGCCGGAACGCCCATGGACTCGATCACGCGCCGGTGGTGCAGGTGGCCGTGCAGGATGTAGCGGAAGGCCGTGCCGCCCCAATCCTCCGCCCGTTCCGCCGCCATCACGCCCGGCATGGCGTCCGCCTTCACGGTGTGGCCGTGGGTGGCCCCCAGCAGCGTCCGGCCATGGCGGAAGAACCACCAGAGCGACGGGGAGGCGTCGACCGTCACGCGCGGGTGATCTTCATAGAAGACCCCGAGCGCCACACTTAGGGCGGCGGCCGTCTGTTCATCATGGTTGCCCTTGAGCAGCCGGACGGTCACGCGCGGGAACCGTTCGAGTGCCGAGTCGATAGCCCAGAGCAACAGCCGGATCGTGGCCCCGAGAACCTTCTGGTGGCGGCTATCGACATCCAGCCGGTTCCCGCTCCGCCGCGTGCTCGCGGTTTCGTCGTCGGCGTGGGTGATATCGCCCAATCCCAGAATGACCGCATGTTCGGCCGATGGCGCGCGATCCAGCAGGGCAGAGAAGACGCCTTTGACCAGCCCTTCGGCGATCCCCAGGTCATAGTCCTGGCCGGTCTCTTCACCCCAGGCATACATGCCGAGGTGCAGGTCCGGCCAAGGGAACACGGCCAGCAGGTCGGTATCGGCCGGGGTGCGTGGCGGTGAGAGGGGTGCGGGCGAGCGATGATCGGCCACGGCCTCCGCCACGGCCTGGACGATGTCCGCCATGGGTAGGCCCTCGGCCTTGGTCTTCACCCATTGCGCCCGGACCTTGCCGTGTTCATCCAGCAGCGTGGAAACGCCCTTGATCGTCTGACCTGCGGGAATCGCCATGGGCACGCTGCCGTCCAGGCCCCGGGCGGCGGCCCGGGCGATCCGGTTGTAGACGGTGGAGCGGTGCAGCCCCATGAAGTCCGCCGCGTGGGCAACGTTGCCGTGGTGATCGGCCAGAACCTCAAGGGTGGCCCGAAGGTCGTCGTCAGTCAGCAGCATTCGAGGCCTCTTGGATGGTCAGCCGCGCGGGGCCGAAGATCATGGATTCGGTGGGCGGGGACGCGAATGGGAAGGTGATGCCCAGCAGCACCTCACCGCGTCCGGGATGGGCGTCTTCGGGGATGCGGACCGGGAAGATGAAGTCGCGACAGTGGCCTTCGGGCATGGACAGGCCGTTGAAGGCCGACTCCATCGAATGAAACCGCCCGCCGCCATTCACCAGCGACGGGTTCAGGACAGGCGCGCCGCATCCGGCCCGGATGCGGCAGACACCGAAGATGCGAAGCTCGACCCACTCCCCAGGCGATCCTGGGTCCACTTCCATTCGGGTCGGGCGGCTTTCGCAGGGGCCGGGATCACCAGCGGCCAGCGGGCCGTGCGCCTCAAGGGCGGCGATCCGGGCCGTGAGCGCCGACAGGCGGGTCGCCACGATGGCGCAATCTTCCAACCCGCAGGCCACGACCTGCCCGGGCGGCAAATCCATGGCGGTGTGGATGGCTTCGTCAATGCGCGGCTTGGCCAACCACGCGAGCCCGCTCAAGAAGAACGGCGATAGGATCAAGGGCAGAAACAGCACGAGCCAATCCCGCCTGCGGTGCAGGGTCATTCGGATACCTTTCGAGGGAGGTCAGGCCGCAGGGCCGACGAGTCGGAGGACGAAGGTCACATCCACGACGGCCACGGATTTCTCGGCCTTTTCGTGGTCGGCTTCCCAACCTTCGGGTTCGATGGTCCAGGCGGCCCCATCCAGATCGCTGGGGCCGCCCAGGATGGCGGTGTTGACATTCCGGGATAAGGCCAGGGCGGCGGCTTCCCGGTCGTCCCGATCCAGCGTGTCCAGGTCCCGGGCCTCGGTGCGGAGGCCGACCGTCAGGATACCGTCATACCACCAGTCGTCGCCGCCCATCCCGACCCGTTCGGAGTCCGTGATCGTGAGGGACACGGCGAAGGCCGGAAGGCGCCCCCGCTCGGTGGCCTGCGCATCCCCGGTGGCATCGCGCCAACCGGGAAACGCAGTGGAAAGGCGGGCCTGGGCGGCCCGCACAACATCGTCAGACATGATGTGACTTCCTAGCTGATATCGACGCTTACCCAGGACCCCGGGCCAAACGTGTCGGACACTTGCGCCACGCGGATCGTGAAGGGTTCAGTGACACCGTCCCCGGCTTGATCCGTGGCAGGGTAGTCGTACTGCGGAGCGGAGACTGTTGCGCTCCGCCGCACCTCACCGTTCTGCACTACCTCGACCGCATAGGATTCGGTCGCCTCGCCCAAGGGGGGCGAGGCCACGCCATCCCGCCAATCGGCTTCACCGTCGATCCGCGTGCGGCGCATCCAGGTGAGGGCGATGTCGCCGCCCGACCTGTCCACCCGAAGGTGGGCCGGAGCATAAGGGCGACGACCAACGGCGGTGCCCGTATGCTCGCGCACCGCATGTTCACCGACATCCGTCCGGGCCGATCCGAACCGGTAGAACCGGCCCAGACCCACTTCCCGTTCGTCCAAGCCGAGCGGCGTCAGGCTTTCGTCCAGCGCCACCACGGTCGCCCCTTCCGGCAGGGTGTCCCCGGCCAGAAATTCGGTGCCTACCTGACCGCGCAGCATCCGGCTAAGCCGGAAGGTGCGTGGCCCGATCAGTTCGGCGGACACGAATTGCAGCACCTCCCAACCGCCCGGATGCTGGATGGCGAGGCCATTGGCCCCGTCCAGCACCTCTTCATCGGTCAGGGTGACCAGCGTTCCGCCGGATAGCTCAACATCCACATGGCCGTTGAACCACGTTGCAGGCCGACCGCCATGAAGCGGCGTCAGAGTGACACCGGACAGGGATCGGAACGGGATACTTTGAGCCGCCTCGAAGCTATTGCCATTCGAAGACTTCGCTAGCGAACCGCCGGGCCAAGGATCGGCGCTCAGCGCCACCAAGGTGTCCCATTCCTCCGCCGTGGACCCGGGTAGGATCGGCAGGTCGAGGAAGCGCGCGGTCACCAGCGTCGACCCCCGAACCGCAACCGCTTGCGGCGGGCGGAAGACCCCGCCGGTGGGTGCGAACGCGCCCGGGTTGAAGGACCGTGCTTCAATCTGCCGATCTTCGCCCTCGACCACTCGCTCCACCATCATGGACCGGGCCGGAAGACCAGGACCCAAGCGAACCGGCAGGATCACCCCTGGCCGGACGGCCACGGCGGATCGCGGCAAGCGGAAGGTCAGGCTATCGCGCCCATCCGCCGCCGCGCGCAAAAGCCGCTCGCTGGCGGCGCTGCCCCGGTCGAAGTCCAGGACAAGCGGGCTATCCACCGTACTGACCCCGGCCTCGGTGCCCGCACCGATCACGGCGCGGGTGCTGACCTGTTCGTAATCGCCCAAGCCATCCGAGAACCGCATCACAGCCGACCCGGCGACATCTTCCAAGGCACCCCGCTTCGCGACGAAGGGTGATCCCTCCGCAGTGTCCACCATCGCGTCCACATCGACTTCCATGACGGACGGGGCCGACGCCCGTGTTTCCACAACAAGCTTCCCATTTCGCTCATGCGCTTGAAGGCCGAGGCCGATTTCAAGCGGTTGCATGAAGTCCCGAAAGCCGATGGGGGCGGCGGACGGATAACCATCCGCTTGCCCGTGGCAGCCGCTCAAATCGAAGTCATCGGCTGTCAAGCCATGGGCGGCAGTGAGGCGCCGGGCCAGAACCTCGGCGGCGGGGGCCGCTCCGGCGCGGCCGTTCAGCCAATGCCCCAGGAACCAATCGGGGCCGTCAGCCCAGATCGACTCATGGCGGGGGTATTCCGGCCAAGGCCGGGCGTCCCAGCACCACACTTGCACGTCCGCAATATCGACAGCCGCGCCGCCATTGTCCCGCCACCACTCAAGGGAGGCCCGCAGGAATTGGCGTTGCATGTAATCATCGCGGACACCGACCGAAAACCACGGCAGGCTGCCTTCGGACGAATTGGCGGCCGAGAAGACGTTGGGCCGGTTGGCCCCAAAATCGACGGCCGGGCAGCCGAGTTCCGTGAACCAAACCGGCTTCGATCCCGGCACCCATGATGTGGATGTGCCAGACCGGACACCGCCGATGCGTTCATGATGGGCGTTGGCGTGCCAGTCGCGAATCGCCTTCTGCCGAAAGACCCACGGTTCCCCATGGGCGCCATCGGTGATCGGCGTGCGCACCTGGGCGGTGCGGTCCGCTTCGCTGGCATAGAACCAATCCCAATACTCCCCGCCTTCGATATTCCCCTTGAGGTAGTCCAGGGAATAGGGGGTCGTATGGCCACGCGCGTCATCAAAATCGGCATGGTCCCGACCCGCGCGCCAATCACTCAACGGCAGGTAATTGTCGATCCCGACAAAGTCGATGTTCGGGTCCGCCCAAAGCGGGTCCAGATGGAAACGCAAGTCGCCGCTGTCCTGATGGGAATGGTATTCCGACCAGTCCGCCGCATAGCTGATCTTCGCATCCGGCAGGATCGACCGGACCTCTGCCGCCAGCGTCTTGAGCGCGGTGACGAACGGATAGGACCCGTCATCGGCGGGCGTCATGGACATGCCACGCATTTCCGTCCCGATCAGGAAGGCGTCCACGCCACCCGCCGCCTTCGCCAGACTGGCAAGGTGCAGGATGAAGCGTCGGAACCGCCACTCGGTCGGCCCGCTATAACTGATTGATTCCCCTTCCACTTGGAAGTTCGATGCGGAGGCCGATCCCATGAAGGCATCGACTTCCGTCTGCACATCTTCGCCCCGATGGGGCGCGATGCGTCCACGCCACGGATAGGCGCCCTGGCCGGTCGGAATCGCGAAGGAGGAGGCATCAATGCCGTTGATCCGCAACACGCTCGAAACCGAGGAAAACTGACCCCCGACCTCCAAAGTGAATCGCAGCCATCGCGTGCCCGGCCGAAGGATGTCGGCATGGGAAAAGGTCGAAAAGAACGACCCGGGAGATGGTTCCGACTCGAAGGCGATGACGGCGTCGGGGATCGGGTCTCCGGGCTGACCTGCCCGCGCACCTTCACCCAAGGCGGTCAGCCTGACGCGAACCCGGGTGCCGACATGGGGTTGGAGGCGGCTGCCGATGTAGGACAAGGGCACGTTGCCCCCATCCACATCATCCGCGCTTAACCCGAAATTGCCCAGCGGAATGTCATAGGAGACGATCACATCCCCGACGCTGAAAGTCGTGAACGACCAAAGATCGCCGGAAAGCTCGCTATTGGGATTGTTGTGCGCATAGCTGGTCGGCCGGGGAAACCGGGCGGGCTCCGCTTGGCCGCCATAGATGATGTCGGGCTTCTCATATCGCGTCGCCAGCCGCGTTCCGCTTTCCGGCATGGGAAAGGGATCGGCGACCGGATCGGGCAGGTCATTGTCCGCCGGGACATCCATCATGATGAACGGATACAGCACCACCCGCTTGCCCCGTTCACGCAGGTCTTTGATCGCGCGAACCACGGATAGATCGGCGGGGGTCGATCCGTAGGCCGGGCGGCCATCCACGGTTTGGGTCGTCGCGTTGGCCGCATCGCGGTCCCGTCCACTGACCCACCATTCGGGCTCGGTGTCCTTGTCTTTGCTCTCCACGCGAGGTTCGATTTCGCATTGCCCCGCGCGAAGGTCGGTCCCGAACCAAGCGACCACCAAGCTGGCCGTGTCGGCAGACGGCAGAAGCCCACCAAGCTGGTCCATCGCGACCTTCCAATCGCTGACTCCGTCATGCCGGGCCGCGTTGACGATCTGGGAGGAGTCCTCCCGCAGAAGGTCTTTGACCGGGGTGGGCATGTAACCCCATTCGGTGGAGCCGGGGATGATGTTCACGCCCCGGACAAGGTCTTCCATCTCACCCGATTCGCCCCAGGCTTCGGCCTTGATCTGAGGGATCGCGTTTCCCCAATCGTCCAGCGGCAGGTCTTCGAAGACGAGATAGGCGGTGCCACGATAGGCCGGGGCGCCGCCTTCGATCCCGTCGATCATCGGGTCGGGCATCTGGTCTTCCGAACCGGGATAGAACCGGACACGGCCCTCTTCGATCATGTCCGTCAGGTCCACCGGTTGGCCGTTCGCCCAGATGCGCCCAAGATGACGCATGGGACCGGCGCCGAGCGAAATGGCGAAGGACGCGGTGTAACTGTAGGTGGTTTCCTTGACCGTCTGTTTCTGCTTCCCGGACCCGACCTTCCGGCGATCAACCTGGGATGTCTCCCGGATTTTGGCGGCCCAGATGACCTCGCCGGAAATCGCGGCGCGGCCGTCGATCTTCGGAAGGGCGTTCCCTTCGCGGCTGGTCATGACGTCCAGGTTTTCCAGGCGCGGACCCTCGGTGCGGGTCGGGCTCAATCCGCCGATCAAGCGCTGGTCGATGGACCGGCCCACGACGGACCCCACGGCCTGACCGAGCGCGACGGCGGAAACGCCTAGAACCGAGCCGCCAATGGAACCGCCGATGGCACCGCCGAGACCGGCAAGAAGAAGCGTGGCCATGATTACCTCACGGTTTCGATATGGGTGTAGATCGGGTCCAGCAGGTCGATGACGTGCGCTTCGCTGGAAAGGACCGCCGTCCGGGCCAGCGGAAGACCGTCAGCCGCGTGGATCACCTCGCCATAGGCGCCGGACCCGTGGGGATAGACCACCGCCTTGCAATCGGCGGGGGTGAGGGGGGGGGGGCCGGGGTGGCACCCGGGCGGACAGGGGAATCCCCACGTTCCGGTGGCCGGGCGGCCCTTCGTGAGGCCGGGCACCTTCACGACGCCCAGATGTTCGGCGGAATGGACGAAGTATCCGCCGCCCGCGTAAATCGCCACATGTGCGGCGGCGGCGGACCCGATCCGCAGGACGACGATATCACCAAGCCGCCAATGGTCCGCCTGCGTTGGCACCATTCGGGCCTTGAGTTCCCGCGCGATTGGCATGTCGCTCGATGCAGCCATGCCCGGCGCCCAGGGTGGGGCAGGGACGTCGGCACCGCAAAGTTCCGCGTGAAGACCGCGCAGCAATCCCACGCAATCCGCCCCCGATGATCGGACGGCACCGCGCGGAACGTAGGGCGTGCGAAGCCATGCGTCCGCATGGGCCAAGACCAACGCCGGGTTGATGCTGTCAGGCAAAGCGGCTGTCCCCGGTCTGGTCCGGGTCACCGTCCCGGCCGCGTTCCGTCAGAAAGGCTTCGCCGGGCATGTGCGGGAAGCCCCGAAAGTTGACGAGATTGGCGAAGCGGTCCCGGCAGGTCGCCGATGTCCGGTCGCACCCGGCGAAGACCGTCAGGGTGTCCCCTTCGGTGACCGGTGCCAACGGCTCACGCCACAAGGACAGCGTGACCCGGCCGCCGGTGTTCATGCTGGCGCGGATATCCGCTTCGCCGCCCATGTTGTCGCCGCTGGACCAGCGGATGATCCCCCGGTCGAAGAACCCGCTCGGGAAGGCGTCCAGGCCGGACAAGGTCAATTCGGTGCGGTCCGCGCCAACCACGGCCGCCTCACCCTGCCACGCGCTCAGATTGACGCCACAACGTGCATCCCCCAGGCGCTTCACGTCGCAAAGGGACGTGTGAACCCGACCTTCCTTCCGATCCAGCATCGCGGACAGACCGCGAAGCTCGGCCCGGAAGCTGAGACCGCCGCGCTCCACTTCGCCGATGGTGTAGCGGCCGATCAACTGCCGGGTGGCGGGATCGGACCAATCCACGTCGAAGACTTCGACCCGGGCGCCGTCGTAAAGGCCCGCGCTCAGATCGGCTTCCGATATGGCGTCATCCGCGAAGGCGCCATGGGCTTCCATTTCGTCCGGGCTCAGACCCAGGGTGCTGGCCGCCTCCGTGGCCGTCAGGGCGGCCCCGGCGCGGCAGGTCAGGCCGTCCAGATCGACGTCGTCATCGTGATCGGTGAAGCCCATCACCACTCCGTCAGCCCGGGTTAGGCGAAAGCATCGACAAAGCCGGGTGCTGCCCGACCGGAGGGCGTCTTCATAGGCAGTCATGGCCGGTCAGCCTCCGCGCGGAGTCGCATGGAAAGCCATGTCGCCAGCGCGACCAACGCGGCGCGATAAACAGAGCGCGAAGGGCCATAGCCCTCGCGCCGGGCGGCGCGAAAGTGGATCATAAACATGGGGGACTCCTATTCGCCGCCGTCCAGGCGCTTCTCAAGAAGGGTGATCTCAGGCGCGGACCCCGCGCCGCCGTCATTGTTGAAATAGGCCCATTCAACCGACAGGCTGGCCGAGGCGAAGCGCACGGGCACGTCGAAGGTGAACCCGGCGGTGAGGACGGAACCGGCGGCCGGGGCGGTGTCGAAGGTGACCAAGCCGCCGACGGCCGAAAGGGCGAAGTCGGTCACGCGGACCCCGTCCGCCGCCACCAGCAAGCTGGCCGGGTGGGGCAGGGCGATGGGCCGCAGATACGGGTTCACCACGCCGTAGCGCTTCACCAATTGAAAGCCGCGCGTGGACCCGTCCCCGATCCCGAGGGGCTGGTCCAGCATGGTCACGGGCAGGTGGGCGGGCGCGCTGCGCCAGTCCAGCCAATCCTTGAAGTGGAAGGAATTGGCGCGGCCACGGACCTCTTCGAAAATCTCCACCACGCGGGCCAAGTCTTCGGCGGACCGGATGCCCAACCCGGCGGCATAGGATCGGCGGGCATGGGTCCACCGTTGGTTGGTTTCTTCGTGACCGCTGGAAAGCTGCACCACCTCGTCGCGCCGTTCCAGATTGGCCTGCGCCCCGGCGGCCACGTCGGGGGGGAAGTCTATGTTCAGATGCGCCATCGCGGCCCCTCATTCTTGCACCAAGACCCCGCCCTGTGACGGGCGGGGCTGGGATCACGCGGCCCGGTCGGCGGCGGCCAAGGCCCGGCGCATGGTCATGGCGACTTGGCTTTGACTGCCCTCGAACGACTTGGCGTCTTGCGTGTAGATGTTCACGTTGACAGCCCGGTCGCCCATGCTGTCCCCGGGGCGCCGAACGCGGACGTTTTCCGTGTCGCTGGTCCGCAGGACGGTCAAGTTGCGGTCCACGCCGCCCCGTCCCCGCACGGACACATCGCCCCCGGTATCCAGACCCAGGATGTTGCCGAAGAAGCCCGTTGCCGTATTGACGACGGACCCGCCGCCCTGGCCGCCGCCGCCACCCGAACCACCGGAAACCACGCCTTCCAGGCCATCCCAGATGCGATCCCAGGCGGGCGTGAAGGCCAAATCGAAGACGCGGTCTAAGGCTGCCCGGAAGATGTTGTCCCAGGCGTCACCCAGCTTCTGACCCTCGAAGATCAGTCCCTTGAAATTGTCCTTGAGCGTGTCCCAGACCGGCGATTCAGCGACCTCTTCCACCGCAACGTCCAGTTCCTCCACGGCGCCGATCAGGCCGCCACCGGAGGACCCGCGACCACCTCCGCCACCACTCCCCCGGATCGCGTCGGAGACGTTGTCAACGGACGTGGCCAGCGGTTCGATCCCCCCGGTTGCCGCTGCGGTGCCGGTGGCGCTCAGTTTCTCGAGCGCGTCGATCTGGTCATCCACCACGCGCACGGCCGCTTCGGCCCGGGCAAGCTGGCGACCGGCCTCGGCGGCATCTTCGCCGATCACATCCGCCACGCTTCGCGGGCCGGTGTTAAAGAAGTCCCGGCCGTCCCGAACCGTGAAGCCGCCATTGGGGTCCAGATCGGACGTGTTGAAGGTGGACAGCGATGTGTCCAGCGTTTGCTGGGCAAGCGCTCGCGCTTCATCGGCGATGGCCTGGACGTTGGCATATCGCGCCCGGGCCTCGGCCAGCTTTTGCGCCGCCACGTCGGCAGACACTTGGCGCGATCCGTCCAGGATCGGGTTCAAGGCCTCGGCGGCTCGCTTCTCTTCATCCAAGGCGGTACTGACACCGTCGATGGCTGCGGACAGGTCTTCTCCCTCGCCGGACAGGGTCACCCATAGACCGCCAAGCGCGGCGAGTCCGGCAATCGCAATCGCCACCGGCGCCCCGATGGCCGCGATCCCCGAGACCAGCAGGCCCAGGGCAGCAAGCAATGGGGGTAACGCGATGGCCATGGCGCCGAAGACGACCACGACCTTCTGCCCCTCGGGCTCTAGGCTGCGAAACCAGCCGGTGATGCTTTCCAGACCATCCACGATAGGAGGCAACAGATCGACCAGAACCGCGCCCACCGACTCCTTTATGTCGCCCCAGGTGTTTGCCCAAGCATCCGCGATCCCGGCCCCGGCATCGCGCGCTGCGATGGCTTGGCCACCATAGGCGCTGGCGATTTCGTCCAGGATCAGGCGTTGCGCGGCGGCGATGTCACCGGTCTCGGCCAGCCCCTTGATAATGTCCGATTGCGCCTCGGTGAAAGTGATGCCCGCCCGGCCCATGGCCGACAGGCCCTTCACCGGATCGTTCAGGGCCTTCCCCAGCATGATGCTGGCCGATTGCAGATCACCGTCTAGAACCGTCGCCAAATCCAGCGCGCCCATCTGGGCGTCCAAGAAGATGTCACCGGAGATTTCCTTGAAGGTCAGCAATTGCGCCGTGACGCCGTTCAAGATCGCTTCGTCCCCGACCCGGGTCAGACCTTGCAAGGCGGCGGCTTCGTCCAGCAATTGCTCGGTCGTCAGCTTGGCGGCCATGCCGGTCTGTTCGACCGCCGTTCGGACCTTGGCCTCGGACCGGGCCTGTTCGTCATAGAGGCCGATCACATCCCGGAAGGCGGCGACCACCAGCCCCGACCCGACGCTGCCCGCCGCCCCGTAGCGCGTCATGGCACTTCCCGCGCGCCCCATCCGCTGGGACACGCTGGCGGCCAGACCATCGGTTTCCCGAAGGTTGCGGTTCACACCCCGGAACGCGCGATCCGTGTCGTTCCTGGCCGTGATGGTGAAAAACATGTCTTTGATGGCTTGCAGCGCCATGGGGTATCACCCTTTCGCTTTCTGACCTTTGCGGTAGGCCAGGAAGGCCAGCATCCCGCGTAACTCTTCGACGGGGCGGTCCAGCAGTTCGCTCGGGAAGCGGCCAAGCTGGAAGGCGAGGTCATAGATCAGATATGCCTCGCCCTCCGCCCCGATCACTTTTCCAGATCGGCCACCGTGGAGGCGTTCAGGATGGCCAAGGCCATCTTCTTGAGGATCGTCGCGGGGACGCCCTCTGTCAGCCCTTGGACGGTCTGCGCATTGTCCTCGAACAACCGCTTGCCGTCCGGGCCGCGCGCGCATTCGATGACAGTGTAAAGCGTCATCTTCGCTTCGTCATGGCGCCCTCCCGCGCGCCGTTCGATGGCGGCGGCCTGCGCGTTGGTCGGCGGGTCGAAGTGGATCACCAAGGGCGACCCGTCCGCTTGGGTGACGCCCGGCACCGTGTAGGTCTGACCCTTCAAGCGTTCGTAATGGGCGGTCAGAAGGGCTAGCGTGTCGCTCATGCCGCCGTCCCTCGGGTTAGCTTCCCGGACGCACTGCGGAAGTTGAAGCTGCGCGTCGGGATGCCATCCTTCGAACCGCTCTGACCGATCCCTGTGACAAGGGCGACACCGCTGAAGTAGCCGGAGCCGGAAGTCTCGCCGCCCGGATAGAGTTCCAAAGGCAGCGTGTCCCCGAGCGCGATATCATCGGATGGGTCTGCGGGGTCCAGATACATTTCAACAGAACCGGAGAAGCGACTGACGGTCCCAAACGCCGTCTCAGCGTCGTCACCCATGCCCCATCCGGCAACAGTGTCGATCTGCTCGTCCAAGTTCCAGTTCTGGACGCCACCCATTCGTTGTTTTGGGTCGCCCTTGTAGACGATGCCATCCTTGCCTTTCAGCATGTCAGTCCCTTTCGAGTATGAGGCGGATCAAGCCCGATCCATCGGGCTGCGGGTCCGCGACGCGCCAGACTTCGCCTTGGCGCGTGAGTTCGTCGCCCTGCGCCGGGGCGAAGGGCAGTTGGGCCGCGCCGATCACGAAGACCGGTTCGGTGGTCGAGACGGGCGCGAAGCCCTGCGCGGCGGTGAAATGGGCGGCGGTCCAGATGCCCGTGACCGGCACGGGATCGCCTTCGGGGCCGGAATATTCGACCGTTTCCCCGAAGACGTCGGGGTCCATGAAGGTGCCCCAATCCTCGGGCGACTCGATCATTTCTTGCCGCGACTGGACAAGTCGGGCCGTCCGGCTTCACCGTCCGCCCGATTCACCGGCGCCGCCTCTGCGCGGCCTTTGGCCACAAGGCGTTCCAGGCGGGTCTTCCCGATCTTCGCGGCGTCCAGGTCGCCACCGGGTTTCACCCATTTTCCGTCTGCTTTGACGGGGTGCAGGGCCTTGGCGCTGGTCATTGATCAGGCTCCGCTTCGTATTTCGCGTTCGCGTCCAGAAGCGCGCGTGCCAGATCGAAGACGTTCCAGCCGTCCAGTCGGTTCGCGGCAGCATAGACAGCCAAGGCCGTCAGGATCGCCCCGACCACGGCCACGGGGCCGGACAGGCCTCCATCGGCGACCAGGGGGATGAATTGCGCGAAGGCCGATAGCAGCGCCGTGACCAGCGCCGCCCATGCCTTCGCAAAGGATGAAAGTTCCATGATGTTCCTTGGGATTAAGGCGATCCCCGCCCGGATCGGCCGGGCGGGGCTGGGCGGGAGGCTTAGGCGCGCTTGCCCATCTTGAAGGACTCGATGTTCCGAACGGCCACGTCGATGTCCACGAAGGCGCGCAGGACTTTGCCGTCCGACTTGGCCTTGGTGGACGTGTCCACCCGCAGGTCGATCCCGCCCCACATCCCGATGACGAGGTCGGACCAGTTCCCGAAGAACACTTCGGCTTCGGCGACTTGGTTGGTGGACACGCGCGGATAGCCGTTTACGACCCCGCCAACCTCGATTGGGATTTCACCATCCGTGAAGCGTGGCGTCGTCTTGAGCGAACCGGACGTCCGGGGATCGTAGATATAGGCCAGATCGCCCGTATCGGCGTTACCCACGGCGACCTCGGTTTCCAGACCGACGATCTCTTCGAAGGTCGGATATTGGCCCGCCCAATCCATTGCCGTGGCCAACAAACGCTCCCGAACCGATACGGGCGCCTTCGCCGAGGAGTGACCCACCAAGGCGGTGGCATCCAAGCCGATGGACAGACCTTTCAGAAGGTCGTCCCGGGACAGCGCTTCGATGTCCGGGCTGGCTTGTTGCATCATCCGGCGCGTGAACGGGATCGCCATGCCTGCCGAATGGGGCGTCATGCTGACCACACCGTAGGTGCCTTCGGTGTCCGTGACGTCTTCGTCTTCGTCAATCCAGTAGAACGTGCCCGCGCCGGTTTGCTTCGGAATGTCCACGTTACCCTGCAAGCCTTGCAGAAGGCGGACACCGCGACCGGTCAGGGCCATGCGGTTGCGCAGCAACTCGATGAACGAACCACCCCGGTAATCCTGGGCCACCAGCGCGCCGCCAGCGGCGGGGGTGCCCGTGTTCTGGGCACGGCTGGCGAAGTTCGGGTCCATCATCACGTCGGCGGGGATAAACAGGCCACCGGCCTCCCGGCCCAGCGTGCCTTCGACCGCGCGGCTGGCCTCGATCTCGAACCCGGCGCGCTTGGCGTTTCCATCCGTCGGGTTCATCAGGTAGCGCATAGCGTTGGTGATCGAGAAGGACCGGACTTCCGTTTCACTCAGACCGATGCGGGTCGCGCCCGCCCGCGTGGCATCCGTTTCCGCGCTGTCGATGTGATCCATGACCACCTCGCGGAAGGCATCCACGCTAGTGTCGCCGTTCAAGGCCGCGCGGGTGGCGGCGTCCGGCATGTCGAAACGGGCCGCGATGGCTTCGATGGCTTCGCGGCGTTCCCGGTCGGCGGTGAGGGCGGTGCGAACGGCCTCTTGCGGATCGCCCCTCTGGCCCTCGGGCGCGGCAGGAACGGCCGGGGCGGGCGTGTTCGGTTCAGGGGTGACGGTGTCATTCGGCATATCCATGTCCTCTTGGGGATTGGTCACAGTGATCGTGGGGGTGTCGCCGCCGTCATTCCGTCCGTAGCCAACGGATGGGTCTGCCGGGATTGCGACGAAGCTGATTTCCTTGGGCACCCACCGGGTGACCCGAACCGTCAGGGTGCCGTCAGCATCGGCGCCCCCGCGTTCTGCACTTACGATTGCGTAGCCAACGCTCACGCAAGTCACGTCGCCCGCGCGCACCCGCGCCAGCACGTCTTCGGCGGCCGGGGTGTCGGAGAACCGCACGATGGCGTGTCCCCGATCCCCGTCCAGCCATGCCCGGACCACGACCCCGATCTGGGAATCCAGCGTCGGCATGTGGTCCTTCAAAAGGGGTGCAGCCCCGGAGTTGAGGCGGGTCAAATCCACTTCGTCCGGTGTGTGCCCCAGCACCTCGTGGAAGGTTTCGTCCCGATCCCAGTCGTGCCGCCGATAGGGCGACTCGCTGGAAAACGTGATCTTCACTTCCCGGGAATCAGAAGGGGCGCCCTCTGGCGCCCCTTCGATCTCACCCATGCGCACGGCACTGGCGGGTATCTGCAAGTCAGGTGGTGGCATTCGGTGCCTTTCCATTCGGCGGTTCGGTGTCGCCCGGGACACCATCATCCGGCGTTCCAGCCCAGGCGGGGACCGGAAGACCGCGCGCGCGGAACGCTTCCGCCTCCGCCGCCCGTTCATCCAGGACGTCGTCCAGCGAGCGCCCGCGCTCCGCCACGATTTCGGTTAGAGACTTCGCGCCGCTGGCCAGATCATTGGCGTTGGCCGTGGCATCATCCTTCGGGTTGACCGAAGTCCACCCGCGCGGGCGCCAGATTGCAGCGTCAAACTTGTCCAGATTGCTGATAGGAAGCCGCAAAGCTCCCCGCAGGATCGCCTGTTCCAGCCATCTGGAATGCACGCGGTCATGCAGGCTTTCGAAGATCGCGCGTTGCAGCATCTCCCATTCTTCTCGCTCTTCCCCCTTACCCGCCCGAAGGCTGGAAAAGTTCGCCCGGGATAGGTCCGCCGTCAGCGTTTCATAAGCGACCCCGAGCCCAGCAGCTTGGCTCGTGGCCATAGTCCGTAGGAAGGGCTCCACCTGGGCATCCGGGTAGTTCGGCACATGCGGCACCGGCTCGACCCCGGGGGGTAGAAGCGCCATCGTGCCGCCTTCGATTTCATCAATCGGCGGATCGGTGACCGCCTCGCCACCGATCTGGCCGGACGTGTCCGCTTGTTTGAAGAACACCATGGAAGCGGCGCCGTAGTTCGCCGCCGTCATGGCCGATTCCTGGAAACGCTCGCTCATGTTCATGAGGCGCAGCGCGGTGTTGGATCGGGGAACCCCCAAGGCCTGCCCAACCTCTTCGGGCACCAAGACGTGGATCATCTCGGAGGCAGGGACCCGAACCCGGCGGCGCGGGACAGACCGATGCGTTTCGGACATCGCGACCGACCAAATATGGAAGGCCATCGGTCGCCCATCGGCATCAAACTCGATGCCGGACTCGATATATCCTCCGCCCCGCAGGGGCATGGTCAGGTCGATATCCAGAAGATCGAAGGGGATCGGCTCCACCTTCAAGCCGAAGGGGCCATATCGGCGACCCGTATGGAAGCGCAGGAATGCCCCACCCTCGCGGGCAATGGCGGTCGCCATCTGGCATTCGACGCCCCACCAACTCAGGCGCCCGCAGATCGTCGGGGATCCGAACTTGCCCCACTTGGCCCAGCCTGCCTCAATGATCGCATTGGCGGCCTTATCCTTCCGGCCGTCCGACTCCTTGACGTCCATACTCAAGCGAATGCCGTTCGGCCCGATCACATGGCGCCGGAAGAGCATTTCATAGGCCCGGGCATAGTCGAAGTTCTGTGCTGCGTGGCGGGAATGCTGGACGAGCCCCCGGATTTCCTGGCGGGTTTCGGCCCGCATGAAGTTGCCGAAGAGGTTGAAGCCATTGGCCAACCGGTCGGGATAGGCGGCCCGAAAGGATCGGGTCAGTAGGGTAGGGGCGCGGCGGTGAGACGCCGGGGTGGCAGGCCTGGGGGCCTCGCCCACCGTCTTCGCGCGCCAGGAAAATGGCCATCTCATGTGAATCTGACCCTCCGAAAGGACAGGAACGGATTGCCCGGATTGCGCTCGGCAGAGACCCGGCGTTCATAGACCGCTTGCAGCCGCAGAAGGTCCGGGATTGGCGTTCGAGCGATGGAGCGGCCTTCGATTGTGTAGCTGTCCGCATCCTTGGTGGCGCGGCCTTCTAGGGCCGCGTTGATCGACGCCAGAATACGCTCGTTTGCGGTCCGCGTGTCGGTGACGCCGGTCGGATCGGGGAGGATCGTGACCCGACCGATGTCCAAGCGTTCGCGTTGGTCAGCCGTCCTATGGGTAGCGATCAGGGACCAAACCCACTCGCCCGGAGTTAGCGCGCCAGTCTCCGAGGCACCCGCAGTGAAGTTGTATCCAACACCGCCCGCCACCGCCGAAACCTCATACCCCAAACCACCGCCAGCAGGCCGGAAGACCACGGCGACGGACCAGTCTTCGGGTG